>JAEXLC010000175.1 GCA_023445495.1 Pseudomonadota bacterium
AAGCCGGGATCTCGTGCGGCTCCATCCCGGGCCTTCGCCTGAGATCCCGGCTTTCGCCGGGATGACGATGGGGGTAATGCGCCCACCATGACCGATATCGCTTCCCTTCCCTATCGCCCCTGTGCGGGCGTGATGCTGCTCAATCGCCATGGCCAGGTGTTCGTCGGCCAGCGGCTCGATTCCGTGGTCGAGGCCTGGCAGATGCCGCAGGGCGGGATCGATCCGGGCGAGGACGCGCTCGAAGCGGCGTGGCGTGAGCTGTGGGAAGAAACCGGCGTGGCCCGCGAGCTGGCCGAGCTGGTCGCCGAGGCGCCGGACGAGCTGTTCTACGACTTGCCCGAGGACCTGGCCGGGCGGATCTGGAAGGGCAAGTGGCGCGGCCAGCGCCAGCGCTGGTTCCTGTTCCGCTTCCTCGGCGAGGATGGCGATGTGAACATCGAGACCGCCGAGCCCGAGTTCCGCGCCTGGCGCTGGGCCGAGCCGAAGGATCTCCCCGAGCTGATCGTGCCCTTCAAGCGGGCGCTCTATAAGGAACTGTTGACCGTCTTTGGACAACATCTCGTCTGATCCTGCCCTAGTTTCGCTCCCATAACGGCGATACGGACCCTGTCATGCGCGCCTCGCTCCTTGCCCTGCCGTTGCTGTTTGCCGCCCTGCCGGCGATGGCCATGCCGCTGGATGACGATGATGACAGCGTTGCGGCCGCACTCGCGACGGCGAATGTGCCGCAGGCGCTCAAGCTCATGCTCGAGGCGGCGATGGAATCGGGCAACGAGAATGACGTTGCCGTGATCGTCAAATATGCACGGACCGCGGCGCCGGACGGGGCCGACCAGCTGGTGAAGATCGCGGCGGACTGGCGCGATTCCCGGACGAAGAAGGCGCAGGCCAAGATCCGCAGCGCCGATTTCTTCGCGCTGGTGAAGGGCCATGCCGAGCTTGGCGGCTATGTGACCACCGGCAATACCGAGAATGTCGGCATCGCGGCGGCGATGGAGCTGAAGCGCGATGGGCTGGCATGGCGCCACAAGCTGCGCATCCAGGGCGATTACCAGGAGAGCCTGGGGATCACCACGCGCGAGCGCTACCTCGCTGCCTACGAGCCCAACTGGAAGTTCGACAACCGCGCCTATCTCTATGGCGCCGCGCAATATGAGAGCGATCGCTTCTCGGGCTTCTCCGACCGCGTCTCGCTGTCGAGCGGGATCGGCTATAGCGCGGTCAAGTCGCCGGCGGTGAAGCTCGACCTCGAAGTCGGCCCGGCATTTCGCTACACCCGATTCATCGACCAGCCGGCCGAAAGCAATGCCGCCGCCCGCGGAAGCGTGGATTTCGGCTGGAAGATCACCCGGGGCATTTCGGTGACGCAGAACGCCTCGGCCTATCTGCAGAATGCCAACAGCACGGTCTCCTCCAAGTCGGCGCTGCTTACCAAGCTCTTCGGGCCGCTCTCGGCGCAGTTCAGCTATTCGCTGCAATATGAAAGCACCCCGGCGATCGGGCGCAAGAGCACCGATTCCACCAGCCGCGCGGCTCTGGTCGTCGATTTCTGACGCCCCATACCCAGATTGCATGAGCTACCGCGCTGGGCGGGGCTGACGGCAATAATATTTCGCGCTAGGTCCGGTGGATGACCGAGCTTTCCAAGACAGAACGCGCGGCAGTGGAGAGGGCCGCGGCCTCGCCGATGCTGGCGCGGACCGAGGCATGGACGGCGATCAACAGCGGCACCCGCAACATCGCGGGGCTTGCCCGCATGGCGGATGCGCTGGCCGATGCCTTCTCCGTCCTGCCCGGCCCCCTCGCGCTGGTGGAGCCCGAGCCCGCCGACAGCGTGACCGCCGACGGGCAGGTGCTGCCGCTGGCGCATGGCCATCACCTTCACCTTGCGGTGCGCCCCGACGCGCCGGTGCAGATCCTGCTGACCGGCCATATGGACACGGTCTACGGCGCCGATCATCCCTTCCAGGCGAACACCTGGCTGCCCGACGGCACCCTCAATGCACCGGGTGCGGCCGACATGAAGGGCGGGCTGGCGCTGATGCTCGCGGCGCTGGAGGCAGTGGAGGACAGCCCGCTCGCTTCGCATATCGGCTATGAGGTGTTGATAAACTCGGACGAGGAGACTGGCTCCTTCTCCTCTGCCGGGCTCATCGCCGGCGCGGCCAAGGGCAAGATTGCGGCGCTCACCTATGAGCCCGCCCTGCCCGACGGCACGCTGGCGGGCGCGCGTGGAGGCACCGGCAATTTCTCGATCGTGGTCCATGGCAAGTCCGCCCATGCCGGGCGCAATCCCGAGGAGGGGCGCAACGCGCTGGTCGCGGCCGCGGACCTGGCGATGCGGCTCAATGACGCCAAGGCCCCCGGCCTGGCGGTGAACCCGGCGAAGATCGACGGTGGCGGACCGAACAATGTCGTGCCCGACCTGGCGATCCTGCGGGTCAATTTCCGGCCCAGGGATGCCGAGGCGATCACCCGCGCCCGGATCGCGATCGACCAGGCCGTGGCGATCGTGTCGGTGAAGCATGACGTGCGCATCCATGTGCATGGCAGTTTCAACCGTCCGCCCAAGCCGCTGGATGCCGGTGCTGAGAAACTGTTCGAACTCGTGCGGGCATCGGGCGCCGACCTCGGCATTCCGGTCGCCTGGAAATTCTCGGGCGGGGTCTGCGACGGCAACAACATCGCCGCCTGCGGCGTGCCGGTGGTCGATACGATGGGCGCGCGCGGCGGCCTGATCCACAGCCCGGACGAGTTCCTGATCCCGGAGAGCCTGGCCGAGCGCGCCGCGCTCTCCGCCGTCACCATGTTGCGTATCGCCGAAAAGGGGAAGTTATGAGTTTCGTGATCCGTGCCGCCCGCGACGAGGATCTGCAGGCGCTCTACGAGATGGCGAAGCTGACCGGCGGCGGCTTCACCAACCTGCAGCCCGAGAAGGAAGTGCTCCGCGCCAAGCTCGCGCGCAGCCACACTGCCTTCGATCGCCCCGAGGACGAGAGCGGCGACGATGTGTTCGTGCTGGTGCTCGAGAATGTCGATACCGGCGAAGTGCGCGGCACCTGCCAGATCTTCACCGCAGTCGGGCAGCGCTGGCCCTTCTACTCCTATCGCCTCGCCACCGAGACCAAGCATAGCGAGGAGCTGGGCCGCACCTTCCGCGCCGAGACGCTGAGCCTGGTAAACGACCTGGAGGGCTGCTCCGAGGTCGGCGGGCTGTTCCTGCATCCGGGCGAGCGCGCCGGGGGGCTCGGCATGCTGCTGGCGCGCAGCCGCTACATGTTCATCGCCCGCCACCGCGCGCGCTTCGCCGAGCGGATCCTCGCCGAGCTGCGCGGCGTGATCGACGAAGCGGGCGGCTCGCCCTTCTGGGACGGGGTCGCCGGACGCTTCTTCGGGATGAATTTCCAGGAAGCAGACAGCTTCAATGCGGTGAATGGCAACCAATTCATCGCCGACCTCATGCCCAAGCACCCGATCTACACCGCGATGCTCTCCGAGAGCGCGCGGGGAGTGATCGGCCTGCCCCACCCTTCGGGCCGCGCCGCGATGCGGATGCTGGAGAGCGAGGGTTTCGCCTGGGAACGCTATGTCGACATCTTCGACGGCGGCCCGACGATGACCGCGCGCACCGACCAGGTGAACACCGTGCGCGACGCGAGGACCGCGAAGGTGGTCGCGATCGAAATGGGTGGCGAGGCGGCACTGGTCGCGACCGGACGATTGACCGGCTTCCGGGTGACGCAGGGCCGCGTGGCGGCGCGGGGCGATGGCGTCGTCATCGATCCGCGCACAGCCGAGTTGCTCGGGGTCGGACTGGGCGACGACGTCATGCATGTGGGGCGCTGATGCTGGTCGAGATCAATTTCGACGGGATCATCGGCCCCAGCCATAATTATGCCGGGCTGAGCCATGGCAACCTGGCGGCGACGCGCAACCGGGGCGAGACCTCGTACCCGCGTGCCGCGGCATTGCAGGGCATCGCCAAGATGCGGGCGAATATCGCGCTGGGGCTGACCCAGGGCGTGCTGCTGCCTCATGCCCGGCCCGATCATCGCTGGCTGGCGAGCCTGGGCACTCGCTTCGAGGACGCGCCCCCGCACACCCAGGCGCAAGCGCTCTCCGCCTCGCCGATGTGGGCGGCCAATGCCGCGACCGTCTCACCGGCACCCGATACCGGCGACGGCAAATGCCATCTGAGCGTCGCCAACCTGGTGACGATGCCGCATCGCAGCCATGAATGGCCCGAGACGCTGGCCCAGCTCCGCCTCGCCTTTGCGAACCCGGCCTTCGCGGTGCACAGGCCCGTGCCGGCGCCGTTTGGGGATGAGGGCGCGGCCAATCACATGCGGCTTGCCGCCGAGCATGGCGCGCCGGGCGTCGAGATATTCGTCTATGGCATTTCGGGCGGGCCCTTCCCTGCCCGCCAGCACCCCGATGCCAGCGCGGCCGTGGCGCGCCGGCATCGACTCGAGCGCGTGCTGTTCGTCCAGCAATCCGAGGAAGCGATCGCCGCGGGAGCCTTCCACAATGACGTGGTCGCGGTGGCGAACGGACGGGTGCTGTTCGCCCACGAACAGGCCTTTGCCGACAAGGACCGCTTCTACGCCGATCTGCGCGCGATGCTGCCCGAGGTCGAGATCGTCGAGGTGCCGGCGGCGAAGGTCAGCCTGGCCGATGCGATCAGATCCTACCTGTTCAACGCCCAGCTGGTGACCCTCCCCTCGGGCGAGACGGCGCTGGTGCTGCCCGGCGAGGCACAGGCGACGCCGAGCGTGTGGAACTGGCTGCAGGACCATGTCGCGGGCAATGGCCCGATCCGGCGGCTCGAAGTGGTCGATGTCCGCCAGTCCATGGCCAATGGCGGCGGCCCCGCCTGCCTGCGGCTGCGCGTGGTCTGCGATCCGGCAACGGTCGATCCGCGCTTCCTGGTCGATGATGCCAGGCTCGATCGCATCGCATCGGTGATCGAGGCGCATTGGCCCGAGGCGATCCCGTTCGACTCGATCGCTGATCCGGCTGTGGTCGCCAAGGTGGAAGCGGCGCGCGCCGCGCTGCTCGAGGCGCTCGACCTGTCGGATTTACTTACAGGTAACCACTTAATTTAACGCGAAACTACGCGTTTTCGCGCTTGGCCCGGGGCTTGCTTAACCCTTGGCATGTTCTACCGCATCGGCCGCCTGTTCACGATCAAGTCCAAGTTCGAGGCCTTCCTCGTCATCTATGGCCTCGCCTGCGGCGCGACCGAGCGCGGCGTGCACTATCTCGGCAAGTTTCCCGGGTGGGAGGGCTGGATGCTCTTCGCACTCTGCCCGATTGCTGTATTCATGGCGGGCGCCAAGATCCTGGACAGCTTCGATGTTCCGGATTGACCAGCGAATTGTTTCTGTAACGATCGGGGTTTAGCGGCCGTCGGGCTGGCCTGTGGGGAGGTTTTGAGCGCGTGCGTTTGTTCCGGGGTATCTTTACTTCTCTCGCGGCCCAGGCGCTGCTCGCGGCGGTGGTGCCGGGCGGCCTGATGGTATTCGTGATGCACGAGAGCCAGCAGGCCGAGCTGGTCCAGCGCGACCGCGAGCGGCTCGATGCCTTTGCGCAGACCGCGGCGGAAGCGGCGCGGGCCGGTCGCCCGCTCGACCAGGTGGCGCAGCTCCCCGGGCCGCTCGCCGGGCGGGTGCTGATCGTCGACCCGCAGGGCCAGGCGATCGCCGGCCCGACCACCAGCGTCACGCCGCGCGCCGAACGCCCCATCCAGGTCGATGGCCGCACCGTGGCGACCGCCAAGATCGTCCGCGCCCCCGATCTCAACGACCAGGACCGCCGCGTGCTTGCCACCCAGTATATTGGTGTGGCGGCGATCGTGCTGGTGCTGTTCGTGCTGCTGCTGGTGATGGCCTATGTCTTCGCCCGGCGCTGGTCCAGGCCGCAGCTCCAGCTCTACCGGATGAGCCGCGACGTGGTGAACGGCGACCTCGACCTTTATTTCGACGAGGAAGGCCCGTCGGAGGTGGTGGCGACGATGCGCAACCTGCGCCGAATCGCCAGCCAGTTCAGCCGCCTGGAGACCGCGCGCCGCACCTGGCTGGTGTCGATCTCGGGCGAACTGAAGGCGCCCACCGAGAATATGGGCGAGCATTTCATCAAGCTGTGCGAAGTGGATCCCCCGCTGCCGCCCGAGCTGATCGGTGCGATCGAGGAAGATACCCGCCGGCTGATCCATATGGCCGAGGACCTGAATGCCGTCGCGCTGGCCGATCTCGGCCGCCTGCCGGTCAGCTTCGCCCAGGTCGATCCGCGCGCACTGATCCACAACGCGATCTATGCCGACAAGAAGCGTGCCGAGGCGCAGGGCGTGCGCCTCGAGACCAGCACGCTGCCCGAATATACGGTTATCGTGAAATGGGACGGCGCGCGCATCGAGCAGCTGTTTGGCGCGCTGATCGACAATTCGCTGCGCTACACGCCGAAGAACGGCCGAATCGTGCTGGGGCTTGAGAGTTCGCGCGATGCCTGGCGCCTCATCATCGACGACAACGCCCCGGGCGTGGACGTGATGCTCGCCCAGCGATTGTTCGAACCCTTCTATCGCAGCTCGGATCGGGCGGACGAATCGGCCGCGTCCGGCCTGGGCCTGGCGACCGCCCGCGCGATCGTCGAGGCGCATCATGGTCGCATCGAAGCGAGCCGTTCGCCGATCGGCGGCCTGCGCGTGACGGTGATCCTGCCGGGTAACCCGCCTACCGCCTGATTTGCCCTGTAAAGGCCGACAGACACCAGCCCCGCCCGACCCCGGTCTTGGCGGGGCTTTTTCATTCGGAAGGCTTCTGAGGGGCCTTACTGGCGCCACGCATGGCGCTGGAGCTCAAAACAGAAAAACCCCGCTAAGCCACTGGCCTAGCGGGGTTTTAATTGGCGCACCCGGAACGATTCGAACGTCCGACCCTCAGATTCGTAGTCTGATGCTCTATCCAGCTGAGCTACGGGTGCGCTGTGGAGGGGAGCCTTTAGAAGCGCTTTTTGGATCGCGCAAGCCGTTGCGTGCACTTTTCCACAGGCATAAGGCACTTTCATGCGATTTATTCTGCTGATCAGCCTCACCGCCCTCGCCGGATGCACCGAATCCACGGGGCGCTACCCCTCGTTGCTGCCCCGGCCGATCGAATCCACGAGCCTGGCCGAGCCCGAGCGCCCGGCGGTGGTGGCGACGCCCGACGCGGCGCTCGACAAGCGAATCGGCGAGATTCGGGGAACGCTGGCCGAAGGGATCAAGGCGTTCACCGCCGGTGCGCAGGATGCCGAAGCCAAGATCGCTGTCTCGCGCGGGCTTCCGCAGGGCTCCGAGGCCTGGCTGCAGGCGCAGGTGGCGATGGGATCGCTTGCCGAGCTGCGCCGCCCGGCGGTCTCGGCGCTTTCCGAGCTGGAGGAACTGGCGACCCAGCGTGGCGTCGATGGCCTGCCGCCCTACCCCGCGCTCGATTCGGCGGTGGCCGAGGCCGATCAGGCGGCGACGCAGCAGCAGGCGCGAATCGATTCGCTGGAAGCCGCGCTGGGCGGCTCCGGAAACTAGGACCCGGAAACCAGGTCTCAGTCCTCGGCCAGGTCCGGGTGCAGCACGCGCAGCACCGGGATCACCGAGGCATAGTCATCGGTCCAGGGCTGGAATTCCGGCCAGCTCCTGAGCGGCCGCCAGCCCCCGCCCCGCGCCACCAGCCGCTGCAGCACCGCGGGATCGTGGCTGAGCGCGATCCATTCCGAAGCCGATTCGGCCCTCGGCTCGACCTGATCCACCTTGGTGCCCCCGCCCGGCAGCGGCGTGGCGACGAAATGCGGGGCAGGTTCATAGGACAGGCGAATCGCCTTCCAGCCGCCGTCGCGGGCCGCCGCCGAGACGACCGGTGCCAGCGCCATGAAGCGGTTCGAGATATGGACCAGCAGCAGCCCGTTCGGCGCCAGCACCCGGCCATAGGTGGCGAAGGCCTGGCGGGTGAGCAGGTGCATCGGCACCGTGTCCGACGAAAAGGCATCGAGCGCGAGCAGATCAAGGCTGGAGGTCTGCGATTCGGTCAGGCGCACACGGGCGTCGCCGATCGAGATCCGGGTCTGCGGCGCGCATTGGCGCAGGAAGGTGAACTTCCCCGAATCGCGGGCGAGCCCGACGATCGCCGGATCGATCTCGAAGAAGCGCCACGCCTGGCCCGGCCTGGCATAGCAGGCCAGCGTACCGGTCCCGAGACCAACCACGCCGACACGCGCCGCAGGCCCGTAAAGCTCGGGTAGTGCCTGCATCGCCTGCCCCACGCCGGAACCGGGGACATAATAGGTGGTGGGCTGGGTCGACTGGGGACCCTTGAGCTGGATGCCGTGCAGTGTCGTGCCGTGCGCCAGCTGGTTCTCGTTCCGGTATTCGGTGACGGTGTAGACGCCGAAATAGCTGCGGGTGCGTGCGTCGGTGAGCGAGAGCTGGATCGAGCGATAGCCGCCGAACAGGATCAACCCGCCGGCCAGTGCCGCCAGATAGGCCGGGCGCCGCCCGACCGCGACCAGCCCGAGCACGGCGACCAGCACAAAGGCGATCTGCTCATGCATCTCGCCGAGCAGCTGGCCGGGATTGGCGATACCGATCCAGACCAGCAAAGCCACCAGCGCACCGACGAGGATCGTCTTGCCGCTGGCGCCGTGCCGCCAGAAATCGCGGATCACCGGCAGCAGGAAGATCTGCGGGCTGAGGATGCCGGCCGCGAACACCAGCAGCGGATATTCATAGGTCCAGTCGAACAGGATCGGCGCCAGCAGTCCGGCGAACACGCCGCCCAGCACGCCTCCGAACGACATTGCGAGGTAGAAGCCGGTCAGCCGGTCCGGCGCCGGGCGCAGCGCATACATGCGGGCATGCAGCGTCACCGAGACCGTGAACAGCAGCAGCAGGCCGATCAGCGCGTTGAGATAGGCAAGTTGCTGGTGCCCAGCGATCAGGGTGGCGCCGAACATCAGGATGATGACCGGCGCGAACCGGGTGAGGATGTCGGGCAGCACCGCATTGTCGCGGAACGCAACCGAGAAGCTGAGCAGATAAAGGCCGAGCGGCAGTACCCACAGCATCGGCACCGCGACGATATCCGTGGTGAGGAAGGTGGTGGTGGCCAGCATCAGCCCTGACGGGACGAAGGCCAGGATGATCCAGTGCAGTACCCGGCTACGCGGTGGCGCGGGCGTGTGATGCGCGACATGCGGCTCGCCTTCGGCCTGGCGCGGCAGGCGCGCGGCGCAGGCGGCGACCAGTGCGAGCACCAGGACATAGCCGACGGTCCACAGCCAGCTCTGCCCTTTGAGCGCGAGCGCCGGCTCGACGATCAGCGGATAGGCGATCAACCCACCGAAGCTGCCGATATTGGAGGCGGCATAGAGCGCATAGGGATCGCGGCCGTGGCTGGCGAGGCTGTACCAGCGCTGGAGCAAGGGTGCCTGGGCCGAGATCGCGAAGAAGAGCGGGCCGATCGAAGCGATGAGCAGCCAGGGCACCCAGATGGCGGGCTCCGCATCGCCGGGCAGCTCCATCGCGCTGACGCCGATCGGCAGCCAGAGCGCGGCGGCGATCAGCACGCCGATATGGATGGTCGCCTGCATGCGCGGCGGCACGCGGCCGAGCCAATGGGCATAAGCATAGCCGCCGAGCAGCAGCGCCTGATAGACCAGCATCGCGCTGTTCCACACCGCCGGCGCGCCGCCGAGCCGTGGCAGCGCCATGCGCGCGACCATCGGCTGGACGAGGAAGAGCAGGAAGGATCCGGTGAGGATCGCCGCCACGAACAGCCAGCGCGTGGCGCGCGTTCCCGCCTGCGGCGTCACGTCTTCGATGCTGCCCTCCATTTTCTCAGCGCCCCGTGACCGTCTGCGCCGATTCGGCTTGCCGGACCATGAACCCGGGCCGGGAATATGCGCGCTGTCGCGCCCGGGGCGCCGGGCGAGCCCGGTCTGAAAGCAGCGGAATGGACGAGGAATGGTACGGCGCGATCATGCCGGGAAGGCAAGCAGAGGACGCGCTGCTAGTAAAGGGTGCCTGCGCTTGCTCGCGCCCTGCCCTATTGTATCCGAGCGCCGTTGGGGAACAGGGGCGTGTTCCCGATATGGCTGTCGCCCTCCCGGAAATACTGGGTCGAGATCCGGAGAAGGCTGGCGCGGTTGATCTCGGGATCGCTCAAGCCGGGTATGTAGAGCTGGGCGATCCTGGGCGCGGTCCGTGAGCCACTGGGGGCGAGCAATTCCTTGTTGGAGACGCGCTGATCGGCGCCAAGCCCCTGATAGGCAAGCAGCGGCGAACGAACGAGCGCGCGAACCAGTACGCGCATTCCGCTCCACTGATGCGCCACCGCAGTAAGCACCCTGGCGGCGTGCGGCACGGCGAGCCGATGCTCGGCGGCCCAGAAGCGGATTTTGGCAAATTCTCCTTCTTCCAGCCACCAGTGGCCGCGCAGCGCTTCTTCTTCTCTCTCCGAAAATCGATAGAGTATTCTGGGGGATGAGAGTTCTTTCCGGACCGGAGACAGAATTCCCGCCTGCGCCTTTATTCGACTGGCGAAGTTGAATTGGGACGCGTTCTGGAATTCCACCATGTCATCACCCCGCTTTTCGTGACGACATGCTAGCCCAAGTCCGGAGCGGGCTCAAATTTCAGGTCGCGCGATCCGATAGGTGATGTGCGGATTGAGCCAGTCGGGTGCGTTGGGGTGGATGAAATCCTCGTCCTCCGCGCGGCGCATGCCCAGGCGCTCCATCAGGCCCCAGCTGCGCGTGTTGCCGAGCACGGTCATCGCCGCGACCTCGGGCGTGTCGAGATTCGCCCAGGCCCAGTCGAGGCTGGCCTGCGCGGCTTCGCGGGCATAGCCCTTGCCCCAATAAGCGGGAGCGAAGCGCCAGCCGATCTCGACCTGACCGAACAGGGGTGTGCCCTCAGGCCCCGGCTTGAGCCCGCAAAAGCCGAGGAAAGCGCCATCTTCCCGGCGCTCGACCGCCCAGAAGCTGTAGCCATGCGCGTCGAGAAGGGCGTTCTGGCGAGCCATGGCCGCATCCGCGTCCTCCGAGCTGAGCGGGGGGCCAAGGAACTCCATCACTTCGGGATTCCGACCCATCGCGTGCCAGGCAGGGCGATCGCTCTCCTGCCAGCGGCGGAGGATCAGGCGTTCGGTCTCGATCATCATGCGTCCTCAGTCAGTCGTTCCCGGTCGCGCCAGGATATAGACGATCTGCGCGCCGGCGGGATCACCGGGCGGATAGCCCTGGTGGTGGAAATCGAGATCGGGCCGGCGAGTCATGCCCAGCCTTTTCATCAGGCCCCAGCTGGCTTCGTTCTCGATCGTGGTCCAGGCACCGATCGCGGGCGCGGCGAGATGGGCCCAGCCCCAGGCGATGCTCGCCTCGATCGCCTCGCGGGCATAGCCCCTGCCCCAATGCGGCTCGGCGATCCGCCAGCCGATCTCGGGCATGCCGGCCACCTGCGCGCCGGGTGGGTAATCCGAAGCGATGCGGATGCCGCAACTACCGATCAGTTGGCCGGTGTCGCGCAATTCGGTCGCCCAGTAGCAATGGCCGAAGCGGGCATGATCGTTCAGCCGGCGCTCGAACATCGCGTCGATCTTCTCCGGCGGCTGGATCCCGCCGAGGTACCGCATCATCGGCTCGGTATTGACCATCGCATCGAAGGCCGGGCGGTCCTCGGGCCGCCAGGGGCGCAGGCGGAGCCGTTCGGTCTCGATCATGCCGGGCGGTCGATCGCGTAGACGATCATCGCGCCGAAGGGATCGCCCTCGGCATAGTCGGGATGTCGGAAATCGAGATCGGTGCGGCGGCGCATGCCGAGCCGCTCCATCAGGCCCCAGCTGCGGCTGTTCCCGATCACCGTCCAGGCGGCGATGCGCGGGCGATCGGTATGGGCCCAGCCCCAGGCGATGCTAGCCTCGGCCGCTTCGCGGGCAACGCCCTGCCCCCAGAATTTCTCGCCGATCCGCCAGCCGATCTCGAGCTCCTCGGGAACCGGTGTATTCGGATGGCCGCCGATGCGGACGCCGCAGACCCCGGCCATCTCGCCCGTATCGCGGATCTCGACCGCCCACATGCAATGGCCGAAGCGTGCCTGCTGGTCAATCATCCGGTCGATGATCGCGTCATGCTTCGCCTGGGGCACCGGGCCGCCGAAATGCGCCATCATCGCCGGGGTATTGGCGAGGGCGTGGAACACCGGCTTGTCGGCCTCGACCCAGGGGCGGAGGCGCAGGCGCGCGGTCTCGATCACCGGGCGAGCAGCTTCGCCGCCAGCGGGGCATGATAGGTCAGCACGCCCGAGCAGCCGGCACGGCGGAAGGCCATCAGCGTCTCCAGCACCAGCGCCTCGCGCTCGCCCGCCCCGGCTGCCGCTGCGGCCTCGATCATCGCGTATTCGCCGCTCACCTGATAGGCGAAGACCGGCACTTGGAACTCGCTCTTCACCCGCAGGATGATGTCGAGATAGGGCAGGCCCGGCTTAACCATCACGCTGTCTGCACCCTCGGCAATGTCGAGCGCGACTTCGCGGAGCGCTTCCTCGGCATTGGCCGGGTCCATCTGATAGGTCTTCTTGTCGCCCTTCAGCAGGCCGCGCGAGCCGACCGCGTCGCGGAACGGGCCGTAGAATGCCGAGGCATATTTCGCGGCATAGGCCATGATCTGGACGTTGACGTGCCCGTTTGCTTCCAGCGCCGCGCGGATCGCGCCGACCCGGCCGTCCATCATGTCCGACGGCGCGACGATGTCGGCACCGGCCTCCGCCTGGACCAGCGCTTGGTCGACCAGCACCGCGCTGGTCTCGTCGTTAAGGACATAGCCATTGGCATCGACGATGCCGTCATGGCCGTGCGCGGTATAGGGGTCGAGCGCGACGTCGGTGAGCACGCCGATATCGGGCACCGCGTCCTTGATCGTCTTGATCGCGCGGCACATCAGATTGTCGGGATTGAGCGCCTCGCGCCCGTCATCGGTGCGCAGTTCGCGCGGCGTGTTCGGGAACAGCGCCAGGCAGGGAATGCCCAGGTCGCGCGCTTCGCGGGCACGGTCCGCGATGCCGTTCAGCCCCCAGCGCGACACGCCGGGCAGCGAGGCGATCGGCTCTTCCCCTTCCCCTTCGGTGACGAAGAGCGGCCAGATCAGGTTGGCCGGGGTGAGCACGGTTTCCGCGTGCATCCGGCGGCTCCATTCGGAGGCGCGGGTGCGGCGGAGGCGAAGCGCGGGATACTGACTCATGGGCTAGCCTGTGCGCCCTCAGCAATTGGGTTGCAAGCGCCCGGCGGGTTCGGTGGTCGCCAGCGTCTCTTCCTCGACCTTCTCGGGCTCGGGCGGCACCTCCAGCACCTGCGAACGCCAGCGGCCATAGCGATAATAGAGAGCGGCGAAGAGCAGCGAGAAGGCCGATCCGATCGGGAAGGACAGCCATAGCGCGTCGGTGCCGAACCAGCGCTGGCCGAAGAACGCGAAGCCGAAGCGGATCGGGAACAGGGTAAAGGCCAGGATGACCAGCGGCGGCACGGTGGCGCCATTGGCGCGCACGGTGGAGAACAGCACCATGGTCGCGCCGAACATCAGGAAGGTCCAGCTGGCGAGCAGCTGGATATGGCGGGCGATCGGGATGGCCGGGCTTTCCGAGCCGACGAACAGCGCCATCACCGGGCGATCGAACAGGATGATCGCGACGATCACGATCAGCGTGACGATGGTGTTGAAGACCAGCCCAGAGCGGGTGATCGCACCGACCCGGTCCCACTTCCCCGCCCCGATATTCTGTGCCGCCATGCCCGATACGGCGACGCCGATCGCCATCGCCGGCATCTGGATATAGGTCCAGAGCTGCTGCGACACGCCGTACGCCGCCGCGGTATCGACCCCGAGCCGGTTGACCAGCCCGACCATGGTGAGGCCGGCGGTCGACATCACCAGCATCTGCGCGCCCATCGGCAGGCCCTTGGCGACGATGGTGCGGACCAGCGCGCCTTCGGGGATCAGGTAGCGCAGTTCGGGCCCGCGCAACCGCACCGGCAGGTCGCGCCAATAGACATAGGCGAGCAGGCCGAGGCTGGAGACCACGCCCGCGATCAGCGTGGCGGTGGCCGAACCGGCGATGCCCATGCGCGGGAACGGGCCGATCCCGTCGATCAGCAGCGGGTTGAGCCCGGCATCGATGATGACGCTCAGCACCATGAACCACAGCGGGGTGATCGAGTCGCCGGTGCCGCGCAGGCTCATTTGGATCAGCACGCCGAGCATCGAGAATGGCAGGCCTAGGAAGATCACCCGCAGATAGGCGAGCGCCATCTGCTGCGCCTCGCCCGGCGTGGCGAGCAGGCGCAGGATCTGCGGCGCGAAAAGCCAGCCGATGATCGCGATCAGGCAGGCACCGCCCATCACCAGCCCGATTGCGGAACCGAAGGCGCGACGCGCGGCCTCGACGTCGCGGCGGCCCATCGACTGGCCGATCAGGATCGTCGCGGCCATGCCGAAGCCGAACACCGCCGAGAACATCAGGAACATGATGATGTTGGCATTGGCCGTCGCGGCCAGCGCCTGCTCGCCGAGGAAGCGGCCGACCCAGATCGTGTTGATCGAGCCGTTCAAGGACTGGAGGATGTTCGAGCCGAGCGTCGGCAGCGCGAACAGCAGCAGGGTGCGGCCGATCGGGCCCTGGGTCAGGTCGTGTCTGGGAGGAGGGCCGGCCATGATGCTCGCTTCGGTTGGGCGGGAAGAGAAACGCCCCGCCTGCCCTTCACCAGCATTGGCCGGCGTTCAGGTCAAGCTACCCGAGTGCGCCGGCGGCGCATGGCCCACAGGCCGATCGCGCCCAATGCGAACAGGCCGACCGCTTCGCCCGGGATCGGGCTCGGGCCGCCGCCGCCGGGGGTGCCGGTGCTGGGCGGGTTGTAGGTGCCGGTATAGGTGCCGAGGTGGAACTCACCATTCTGGGTCAGGCTGCCGAACACCGCCGAACCCTGGATATAGTTGCCCGTGGTCGCCGCCGCAGTGGGCGCAAGGACCGAGCCGCCCCAGGCGGTGCTGGCGTCGAGCTTGGTCGCGTCCGGGAAGTTCCAGATGACATGCTCGCCCAGCCCGTTGGTGCCGCCGAGGAAATTGTCGTTCAGGTTGACGGTCGCGCCGCTGACATTGACGATCGCGGTGTCGGCGCCGTTCAGGTTGAACTGGATCTCGCCGATCTTGTCGAGATCGGCCGCGCTGATGTTGAACACCGCGACGCCATCGGCGTTCGGCACGGCGTTGAAGGTGCCGCGATTGCCAGCGATGGTCAGGTTGCTGTTGGCGTCGAGCCCGCCCAGCGTCTTCGACAGGTCGGTCAAGCTGCTGGTGAGCAGGCTACCCTGCTGCTTGAGGTTGACCGAGAAGCTGGGATCGCTTGCCGCCAGGCCCGACTGGACCGTGTTCTGGTTGACGTTGGTGTTCGAGATCGTGCCGCCGACCTTCACCGTCTGCGCCGCGCCGTTCAGGTTGAAGCCGCTGTTGACGTTGCCGCCGATCACCGCGCCCGAGCCGTTGTTGAGGTTCTTGGTCGAGCCGTTGACGTCGCCGACCACGGTGAGGCCGGGGATCCCAAGCGCATTCGGCTTGGGATTGGCGATCTGGTAGTTGGACGAATTGCCGTTGAGGTTGCCGCCGACAAAGGTGCGCCCCTCGACTTCCGACGACGACGTCAGGTCGCCGAGCACCACCAGGTTCCAGGTCCGCAGCGCATCGAGCCCGGCGACGGACTGGGCGGAAGCGGGCGCAGCGGCGAACAGCGCCACGGCTGCCACACCGGCGGACATCAGGGAACGGTGCATGAAGAACTCCGAGGGGTTACGACTCGAAGTTGGTTAAAGACGCTGCACCGCGGTAGGGAAATTGCGAAGCTTGGTTAACGGCGTCCCGTATCGGGAGCAGCAACGAAACGAGACCGTCAAATCCGTCATCCCGGCGAAAGCCGGGATCTCATGCGACCGTGAGCGAAACGCCTGCGGCACGAGATCCCGGCTTTCGCCGGGATGACGCTTCAATCTCAGACGTGGATCGGCTTGCCGAGGACAGCCATCGCGGCTTCCTTGATCGCCTCGCTGTGCGTCGGGTGCGCATGGCAGGTATAGGCGATGTCTTCCGACGTCGCGCCGAACTCCATCGCCTGGGCGACCTGCGCGATCATCGTGCCGGCGACCGAGGTGATGATCCAGGTGCCGAGCACGCGATCGGTCTTGGCGTCGGCGATCACCTTCACCCAGCCGACCGTGTCGTCGATCGCCTTGGCGCGGCTGTTGCCGGCCATCGGGAACTTGCCGACCTTGACCTCGCCGCGCTCCTTGGCCTGCTCTTCGGTCAGCCCGACGCCGGCGATCTCGGGGTGGGTATAGACCACCGAGGGGATCACGTCGTGGTTCACGATGCCGGTGAGGCCGGCGATGTTCTCGGCGACCGCGATGCCTTCGTCCTCGGCCTTGTGCGCGAGCATCGGGCCCGGGATCACGTCGCCGATCGCCCAGACGCCGTCGACCTTGGTGCGGAAGTCGTGGTCGGTCTCGACCTGGCCGCGCTTGTTGACCTCAAGGCCGATCTTGTCGAGGCCGAGGCCTTCGGTGTTCGGACGGCGGCCGATCGACACCAGCACGGCATCGGCTTCCAGCGTCTCGGCAGCGCCGCCGGCGGCGGGCTCGATCGTCACGGTCGCTTTGCCGCCATTGACGGTGACGCCGGTCACCTTGGTGGAGAGCTTGATCTCCATGCCCTGCTTCTTGAAGATCTTGGCGGCTTCCTTGCGGACGTCGCCGTCCATGCCCGGGAGCAGCTGGTCAAGGAACTCGACCACGGTGACCTTGGCGCCGAGGCGCTGCCAGACCGAGCCGAGCTCGAGGCCGATCACGCCGCCGCCGATGACGACCATGTGGCCGGGAACCTTGTCGAGCGCGATCGCGCCGGTCGAATCGACGACGACCTTCTGGTCGATCTCGACGCCGGGCAGCGGGGTGACCGACGAGCCGGTGGCGATGACGATGTTCTTGGCGGTGACGGTGCGGTCACCGACCTGGACGGTGTGCGCGTCGACGAAGGTGCCATAGCCCTTCACCCACTCGACCTTGTTCTTCTTGAACAGGAACTCGACGCCGCCGGTCAGGCCCTTCACGGCCTTGTCCTTGTCGGCCATCATGCCGACCAGGTCGAGCTCGACGCCGGTCAGCTTGATGCCGTGCTTGGCGAGGGTGCCGTTGACGGCCTCGTCGAACTTCTCCGACGCGTTGAGCAGTGCCTTGGAGGGGATGCAGCCGACGTTGAGGCAGGTGCCGCCCAGCGTCTCGCGGCCTTCCACGCAGCCGGTCTTGAGGCCCAGCTGCGCCGCGCGGATCGCCGCGACATAGCCGCCGGGGCCCGAACCGATCACCAGGACGTCGAATTCATAGTCGGCCATCTTAATCGCTCCACTTGTGCTCCTGCGAAAGCAGGAGCCCAGGGTTGGAGAGCGCGGCGCCTGTGACTCTGGGCTCCTGCTTTCGCAGGAGAACTAGAGGGGGCGGGCGATCTCCTCCCACAAATCTTTCCACTGCGGGTTAGATCGTTCGATCAGATCGATCTTCCAAGCCCGCTTCCACTTTTTCATCTGCAACTCGCGAAGGCGGGCTGCATCCAGGTCCTCATATGCCTCGTACCAGACGAGGAGCTTGCAGCCGTGCTGCTTGGTGAAGCCTTCAACGAGACCGTTGCGATGCAGATACACCCTGCCGGGCAAGTCGCTGGTCACGCCGGTATAGGTCGTGCCGTTGCGCTTGTTCGCCATGATGTAGACGCATCCGGATTTCGTCGTGCTTCTCCAATTCTGCGCTCCTGCGAACGCAGGAGCCTAGGGCCACAAGCGATGTCCTTCTTCACCCTGGGCTCCTGCTTTCGCAGGAGCACAAGGCTGTCATGATCAGAGATCGATCAGCAGGCGGGTCGGATCCTCGATCGCGTTCTTGAGCGCGACGAGGAAGGTCACCGCCTCGCGGCCATCGACCAGGCGGTGGTCGTAGCTCAGTGCGAGGTACATCATCGGGCGGACGACGACCTGGCCGTCGCGGACCACCGGGCGGTCCTCGATGCGGTGCAGGCCGAGCACGGCCGACTGCGGCGGGTTGATGATCGGGGTCGACATCAGCGAGCCGAACACGCCGCCGTTCGAGATGGTGAAGGTACCGCCCTTCATCTCTTCCATCTTGAGCGTGCCGTCCTTGGCGCGCTTGCCGAAGTCGCCGATCGTCTTCTCGATGCCGGCGACCGACAGGGTCTCGGCGTCGCGGATCACGGGGACGACCAGGCCCTGCGGGGCCGAGACGGCGACCGAGATGTCGCAATAATCGTGATAGACGATCTCATCGCCCTCGATCGAGCCGTTGACACCCGGGATGTCCTTGAGCGCCATGCAGGCGGCCTTCACGAAGAAGCCCATGAAGCCGAGGCGAACGCCGTGCTTCTTCTCGAACAGATCCTTGTACTTGGCGCGCGCCTCGATCACCGCGGTCATGTCCACGTCGTTGAACGTGGTGAGCATCGCGGCGGTGTTCTGCGCTTCCTTGAGGCGCTTGGCGACGGTCTGGCGGAGACGCGTCATCTTGACGCGCTCTTCCTTGCGGCCGCTCGCCGAAGCTGCCGGGGCAGCGGCGGGTGCCGGGGTCGCGGCCGGGGCGGGCTTGTTGCTCGCGGCGGTCAGCACATCGTCCTTGGTCAGGCGGCCGTCCTTGCCGGTGCCCTGCACGGTCGACGGATCGACACCGGTCTCGAGCACCGCGCGGCGCACCGACGGCGACAGCGCAGCGGCTTCCGAGCTCGCCGGAGCAGGCGCGGCGGCGGGAGCCGGTGCAGCAGCCGGAGCCGCGGCGGGCGCCGGCGCAGCGGCGGCAGCGCCACCCTCGGTCACCACGGCGATCACCGCGCCGACTTCGACGGTGTCGCCGATCTTGACGAGCTGATCGCCCATCACGCCCGCGACCGGGCTGCCGACTTCGACCGAGACCTTGTCGGTCTCGAGGCTGGCGATCGGCTCGTCGAGCGCGACCGGGTCACCCGGATTCTTCAGCCATTCACCAAGCGTGGCTTCGGTGATCGATTCACCCAGCACCGGGACTTTAACGTCTGCCATTGTCTTTCCTCGTTCCCTGGGGATCTCAGTTGTTGCGGGTCCGGCGAATTTCTTCGCGGACATTGTGACCAAGCGCGTCTGCGATCAGCGCGCCCTGTTCGGCCTGGTGGCGCTTCATCAGGCCGGTGGCGACCGCCGCGGCCGGGCCACGGCCGGCATAGCGCGGACGCTGCACCTTCGACTTCGCCTCGGCCAGGCTGGCCTCGATGAAGGGCTCGACGAAGAACCAGTAGCCGTTGTTCTTCGGCTCTTCCTGCGCCCAGATCACTTCCTCGAGGTTGGTCATGCGCGCGATGCGCTTGGCCAGGGCCTCGCCCGGGAAGGGATAGAGCTGCTCAATGCGGACGATCGCGGTGTTCTTGTCACCGGCGGCATCGCGCGCCTCGATCAGGTCATAGGCGACCTTGCCGGTGCACAGCACCAGGCGCTTCACCTCGGTATCCGCCGGTGCCGACGGATCGCTGAGGATGCGCATGAAGTGGCTGTCGCCGAGGAAGTCCTCGGCCTTCGACACCGCCATCTTGTGGCGGAGCAGCGACTTCGGCGTCATCTGCACCAGCGGCTTGCGGAAGGTGCGGTGCATCTGGCGGCGCAGCAGGTGGAAGTAGTTTGCCGGCGTCGTGATGTTGACGACCTGCATGTTGTCTTCCGCGCAGAGCTGCAGATAGCGCTCCGGGCGTGCCGAGCTGTGCTCGGGACCCTGGCCCTCATAACCGTGCGGCAGCAGCATCACCAGGCCGTTGGCGCGGAGCCACTTGGCCTCGCCGCCCGCGATGAACTGGTCGATCATGATCTGCGCGCCGTTGGCGAAGTCGCCGAACTGCGCTTCCCACAGCACCAGCGTCTTCGGATCGGCAAGCGCATAGCCATATTCGAAGCCGAGCACGCCGTATTCGGAGAGCGGCGAATCGAGCACTTCGAACGAGCCGTGCGGGATCGTCTCGAGCGGGATGTAGCGGCGTTCGTCGCGCTGATCGACCCACACCGCATGGCGCTGCGAGAAGGTGCCGCGGCCGACGTCCTGGCCGGACAGGCGGACGCCATAGCCTTCCGAGAGCAGCGAACCGAAGGCCAGAGCCTCGCCGGTCGCCCAGTCGAAATTCTCGCCGCTGGTGAACATCGCACGCTTCGCATCGAGCACGCGGCCGAGCGTCTTGTGGATCTCCAGGTCCGAGGGGACTTCGGTGAGGGTGCGGCCAAGGCTGTCGAACAGCTTCTTCTCGATGCCGGTCTCGACCGAGCGGCGCGCCGTCTCGGCATCGCCCGGCGCCGACAGGCCCGACCAGCGGCCGCCGAACCAGTCCGCCTTGTTGGGGAGGTACGACTTGCCCGCTTCGAACTCGCCTTCGAGCAGCAGGTTGAACTGCTTCACCTTCTCGTCGACGAAGCCCTGGTCGATCGTGCCTTCGGCGATCAGCTTCTTCGAATAGACGACGCTGACCGACGGATGCTGGCGGATCGCCTTGTACATCAGCGGCTGGGTGAACGAGGGCTCGTCGCCTTCGTTGTGGCCGAAGCGGCGATAGCACCACATGTCGATCACGACGTCGCGCTTGAAGGTCTGGCGGAACTCGATCGCCATCTTGCAGGCGAAGGTGACCGCTTCGGGATCGTCGCCATTGACGTGGAAGATCGGCGCCTGGACGCCCTTGGCGACGTCCGACGGATAGGGCGAGGAGCGCGCGAACTGCGGGCTCGTCGTGAAGCCGATCTGGTTGTTGATGATGAAGTGGAGGCAGCCGCCGGTGTTGTAGCCGCGGATGCCCGAGAAGCCGAGGCACTCCCAGACGATGCCCTGGCCGGCGAAGGCGGCGTCGCCGTGCAGCAGCACGGGCAGCGAGCCGGTATGCGCTTCGAGATCGTTGGCGATCGTCTGGATCGCGCGGGTCTTGCCGAGCACGACCGGATCGGCCGCTTCGAGGTGCGACGGGTTGGCGACCAGCGACATATGGACGCTGATGCCGTCGAACTCGCGATCGGTGCTGGTGCCGAGGTGGTACTTCACGTCGCCCGAGCCGCCGACATCATCCGGATTGGACGAGCCGCCCGAGAATTCGTGGAAGATCGCGCGATACGGCTTCGACATCACGTTGGTGAGCATGTTCAGCCGGCCGCGATGCGCCATGCCGTACACGATCTCACGCACGCCGAGCTGGCCGCCGTACTTGATGATGGCTTCCATCGCCGGGATCATCGCTTCGCCGCCGTCGAGGCCGAAGCGCTTGGTGCCGACATATTTCTTGCCGCAGAACTTCTCCCACTCCTCGGCCTCGATGACCTTGGAGAGGATCGCCTTCTTGCCGTCGGCGGTGAACTGGATGGCCTTGTCCTTGCCCTCCATCCGGTCCTGGAGGAAGCGGCGCTCTTCCACATCGGCGATGTGCATGTATTCAAGGCCGACATTGCCGCAATAATTGGCCTGAAGGATCGCGACGATCTCGCGGACCGTGCCTTTCTCCATGCCGAGCGCGCCGCCGAGATAGATCGGGCGATCGAGATCGGCGCCGGTGAAGCCGTGATATTCCGGCGTCATGTCCACCGGCACGTCCTGGCGGGCGAGGCCGAGCGGATCGAGCGTGGCGGCGAGGTGGCCGCGCACCCGATAGGTGCGGATCAGCATCATCGCCTGGATCGAATCGAGCGCGGCGCGCTGGATATCGGCGGCCGAGGCGGCCGGGCCGGCCGGCTTGGCAGGGGCGGCGCCACCCTTGGCGGGCTTGGGCGCCGGCTCCATCTGGGTGGGGTCGAGCCCGGCAGTGAGGGCATCCGTATCGGCGAGCGGCCAGCGCGGGTTCGCCCAGCTGGGCCCCGAAGCGGTGTTCTCGAGACCCTCGAAGAACTGCTGCCACTGCGGCTCGACGCCGCTCGGATCCGCCTTGTAGCGGCGGTACATCGTCTCGACGAAGGCGGGGCTCACACCGCCGGCGATCTCGTCGAAGTCCAGGCCCTCATAGCCCATAGTCAATTCCAGTCTGTGTTAGCGCTCCCATTCCGTGAAGGAGATAGGAGCGCGCACGTTACAATTCAGCCCTTGAGCACTTCGACCAGCGTGGAGCCAAGCTCCGACGGGCTGGCGGCGACGCGGATGCCCGCCTCTTCCATCTTGGCGATCTTTTCCTCGGCGCCGCCCTGGCCGCCCGAGACGATCGCGCCGGCATGGCCCATGCGGCGGCCCGGAGGCGCCGTGCGGCCCGCGATGAAGCCGGCCATCGGCTTCTTGCGGCCACGCTTGGCCTCGTCGATCAGGAACTGCGCGGCTTCCTCTTCGGCCGAGCCGCCGATTTCGCCGATCATGATCATCGACTTGGTCGCGTCGTCGGCGAGGAACAGCTCGAGCACGTCGATGAAGTTGGTGCCGTTGACGGGGTCGCCGCCGATGCCCACCGCGGTGGTCTGGCCGAGGCCGGCATTGGTGGTCTGGAACACCGCCTCATAGGTGAGGGTGCCCGAGCGCGAGACGACGCCCACCGAACCCTTCGAGAAGATCGAGCCCGGCATGATGCCGATCTTGCACTCGCCCGGGGTCAGCAGGCCGGGGCAGTTCGGGCCGATCAGGCGCGACTTCGAACCCGAAAGGGCGCGCTTCACCTTGACCATGTCGAGCACCGGAATGCCTTCGGTGATGCAGACGATCAGCGGAACCTCGGCGTCGATCGCCTCGAGGATCGAGTCGGCGGCGAAGGGCGGCGGCACATAGATGACCGAGGCGTCGGCACCGGTCTTGGTGACGGCTTCGGCGACGGTGTCGAACACGGGCAGGCCGATATGCTCGGTGCCGCCCTTGCCGGGGGTCACGCCGCCGACCATCTGTGTCCCATAGGCAAGCGCCTGCTGGGTGTGGAAGGTGCCGGTCTCACCGGTCATCCCCTGGGTGATGACCTTGGTGTTCTTGTTGATCAGGATGCTCATGCGTTCACTGGGCTCCAGGCGCTTTGGATTCGGTTAGGGAGGAGGAACGCAGCACGACCCAGCCGCCATAGGCGGCGGCGGTCACGCGAACGTCCTCGCGAGCGGAAGTGGCAACCGACGCACCGACCGCGCTGGCGGTGGGGCGTGCGGAGAGCGGCACGGCGTCCTCGTCGGGCAGGACGAGCTTGCGTGCGGCGGGATAATCCTCGTCGGACAGCGCATACCACAGCACGATGCAGCTATCGCCGATCGGGGTGTGGCTGGGCTGGGCGGTGGGCGGCAGCAGATAGAGCTGGCCCCCGGCGATCCGGTAGATGGTGTTGGGCACCTGCGCCGCGCCGGGCGCAGGCAGCTTCTCGGCCTCGGCGCGGGTCGCGACCGTGCCGGCGCCGAGCGCGCGCTGCGCGGCGGCGGGCAGCGAGGCGAAATTCATCGGCTCGGCGACGCTCTTGCTCAGCCGGACCGCGCCGCTGAGGCAGGCGGCCTGGAACAGCGGCACCGGCTCTGCAGGCGCGGTGGGCGTGGCCTCCTGGGCCATTACAGGCGCCGGCAACAGCGAAGCCGCGCTTGCACAGGCAAGCGCAGCGATCGCGAGCAGGCCGGAGCGCTGCTTCGTCATGGTCAGGCGAGCGAGCCGTCGATCGCCTTGCAGGCGACCAGCAGTTCCTTCACCGCGTCGACCGAGACCGTCAGATTGGCCTTGGCCTCGTCCGACAGCTTGACCTCGACGATCTTCTCGACGCCGTCCTTGCCGAACAGCACCGGCACGCCGACGTAGAGATTGTCGACGCCGTACTGGCCGGTCAGGTGCGCGGCTGCGGGCAGGATGCGCTTCTGGTCGTAGAGATAGGCTTCGGCCATCGCGATCGCCGAGGTGGCGGGCGCATAGAAGGCCGAACCGGTCTTGAGCAGCGCGACGATCTCGCCGCCGCCGCCACGGGTGCGCTTGACGATCTCGTCGATCTTTTCCTTGGTCGAGAAGCCCATCTCGATCAGGTCGGCGACGGGGATGCCCGACACGGTCGAATATTCGAGGACCGGGACCATGGTGTCGCCGTGGCCGCCGAGCACGAAGGTGTTCACGTCCTTGACCGACACGCCGAATTCCTCGGCGAGGAAGTGGCTGAAGCGCGCCGAATCGAGCACGCCGGCCATGCCGACGACCTTGGTGTGCGGCAGGCCCGAGAATTCGCGCAGCGCCCAGACCATCGCGTCGAGCGGGTTGGTGATGCAGATCACGAAAGCATCCGGGGCGTGCGCGGCGATGCCCTCGCCGACGGCCTTCATGACCTTGAGGTTGATGCCGAGCAGGTCGTCGCGGCTCATGCCCGGCTTGCGGGCGACGCCGGCGGTGACGATGATGACGTCGGCGCCTGCGATGTCGGCATAGTCGTTCGAGCCGATGATCGTGGCGTCGAAGCCCTCGACCGGGCCGCACTGCGACAGGTCAAGCGCCTTGCCCTGGGGCACGCCTTCGACGACGTCGAACAGGACGATGTCGCCCAGGCCCTTGAGTGCTGCGAGGTGCGCGAGCGTACCGCCGATGTTGCCGGCGCCAATCAGCGCGATCTTCTTGCGGGCCATGGATACTCCCTATGGGTCTGGTTCAACCGGACACCAGCACGCACGTACCGGCGTGCCGGTGAAAGCGGTGGCGGCTTAGGCCCATAATAGGAGAGTCGCAACCCATGAAAAAGGATGGGCCGCGATTATCTTTGCAACTAATTCGCAACTGCAATAATGGGTTGCGCCGCCTTGCTCGCGGGCGCGCGGCGCTTCCCCGGCCTCGCGGATCGCGCTCAGCCCGCCTGCATCAGATCCTGGTAGAGCATCAGCGTGTTGCCATCGGGATCATAGAAGGTGAGCAGCCGGACCATGCCCGGGATATCCTGGATCGGCCCGTCCTGCCGGACGCCAGCGGAATCGAGCACCCGCTGCGCCGCGTCTATGTCGACGACCCCGAAAGTGAGCGTGGCGCCGCCGCCCTGGACGACGCTCTCGCGCTGGGCGAGGCCGACATTCACCCGCGCCACCGGGCTCTCGAACTCGCACCAGGCGATCTCGTCGACCCGGTAGAGCAGGTTCATTCCCAGCACGTCGCGATACCAGGCGATGCCGGCGTCGAGATCGGTGACGTTGATCGCGCAGGTCAGGCCGCCATCATAGCCGAGCGCGGCGCGGGCAGGGGCTTCGAGCGTAGTTGCCATCTTGGTTCTCCGACTCTATGGTTCCATTTATATAGCTGATATGAATTTGGTGATGGAGTCAATTCCCCCCGATCCCGCGCAACTCTTGCGCACATTGGAGTCCAATCGCTGGGCGATCCCGGTGCTGGCGCTGCTCCACCGCGAGCAGGGCGCGCGCTTCGCGGTGCTGGTTCGGGCGTTTGGCCTGTCGCACAACAGCCTGGCGCGGTGCCTGGCCTGGCTGCGGGAATGCGGCTGGGTGCTGCCCAATCCGGGCCATGGCCATCCGCTGCGCCCCGAATATGTGCTGAGCGAAGCGGGGCGCCCGGTCGCGGCACTGTCCGCCCGGATCGAGGAAGCGCGGGCGCGCCTCCGGCTCGAGGCGGGCGGCCTGCCGCGCTGGTCGCTGCCGCTGGTCGCAGGGCTGGGGCCTGAGTGGGCGCGCTTCGGCGAGTTGCAGGCGCGTCTGGCTCCGGTCACCCCGCGCGCGCTCTCGACCACGCTCAAGGCCGTGATCGACGAGGCGCTGGTCCGCCGCCGCCTCGAGGACCGCTACCCGCCGCTGCCGCTCTACGCGCTGACGGGGAAGGGGCGGGAGTTCGCGGCAGCGCTGGCCGCATAGACGTCCTTGTCATGCTGAACTTGCTTCAGCATCCACCTCTCCCCCGGCGGCCTCGCCTGTGGAAGGTTGGACCCTGAAACAAGTTCAGGGCGACGGTTGGAAGGGCGGAGCCTCAGCGCTCCGCCTTCTCCCGCGCGGCATAGTCGTCGGCGAGCACGCCGAACGCCAGCTTGTGCTGGCCGGTCTCGGAGATCAGCCCCTTGCGGTTCCAGCCCTGCTGATAGACCGGGTGCTGGCGGCGCGGGGAGCGGAAGTCCTTGAGGATCCAGGGGCTGAGGCCGCGCAGATACGGCACCTTCGCCGCCATCTCGAGCGTGCGGCGATAATATTCGGCCTGATATTCCTCGCTGAACTTGTGTGGCGCCGCGGCGCCATCGTGATAGCCGTAGAGCGCATCGGCGCCGAATTCGGAGAAGATCAGCGGCTTGGTGACCGGGCTCGCCCAGGTGAAGGCGGGCAGCTCGGCGAGCGGATCGTCCGAGTACCAGCCATTGTAGGTGTTGATCGCCATCACATCGAGATCGTTCACCAGCGGATCGTTGATCCGCATCTCCTTGCCCTTGCGGTCGCTGAGCAATGCGGCGGTAACCAGGCGGCTGTCGTCGAGCGCACGGACATCGCCGATCAGCGTGCGCAGGAAGGCGTTGCGCGCATCGGAGACCGGAGTCTCATTGGCGACGCTCCATAGGACAATCGCCGCGCGGTTGCGGTCGCGGCGGATATTCTCGGCGATCATCCGGCGCGCGGTGGCGAGCGTATCGGCATTGCCCCAGGCGACGCGCCAATAGACCGGCACTTCACTCCACACGAGCAGGCCCATCTCGTCGGCGAGGCGGGTGGTGGTCTCGTCATGCGGATAGTGCGCCAGGCGCACGAAATTGCCGTGCAGCCCCTGCTTGATCTCGGCGAACAGCGCGCGGGCGGCGGCCGGGCTCATCGCGCGGACCGGATTCTTGCCAAGCTCCTCCTCGTGCATCGAGATGCCGCGCAGGAAGATCGACTTGCCGTTGAGCAGGATCCTGTCGCCCTGCACTTCGATCGTGCGGAAGCCGACGCGATCGGTGAAGCGGTCCGTGCCGGTGGTGATCTCGACGTCGTAGAGCTTCGGGTTCTCGGGCGACCAGCGCTGCAGGGCGCGCGGTGCGGGCAGGCTCGCGCTCCATTTGCCCGCGCCATCGGTACGCCCTTCGAGCGCGGCGCCGAGTGCGGGGACGGCGAGACGGATCGGCGCGTTCGCGGCCTGCGGCCCGAGCAGCTGGGCCGAGACGACGATGCGGCCGTCCTTGCCCAGCCGGACGAACGCGTCATCCACGAACGTCTCGGGCACGGTGACCAGGCGGATCGAGCGGGTGATGCCGCCATAGGTCTCCCAGTCGGTGACCGGGGGCGGCACGTCGCTGTCGGTGCGGGCGGAGTCGACGCCCACGGTGATTTGGTTGCTGCCCGGGCGCAGGCGGTCGGTCACGTCGAAGGCGAAGGGCGTGAAGGCGCCGACATGCTTGCCCACCGGCTTGCCGTTGAGGAACACGCTGGCGGCGTAATCGGCGCTGCCGAAGCGGAGATAGACGCGCTTGCCCGGGCCGGCGGGCGTGTAGTCGAAGGTGCGCTGGTACCAGACCAGGCCCTGATAATAGCGCATCTCCGGGGCATGGCCGATCCAACTGCCGGGCAGATGGGTGATCGCCGAGCGCTGCATGTCGAACTCGAACAGCGCGGTCGGGCGTTTTGCGGCCTCATCGGCCTGGATCCTGTCCTGATAGCGTGCGGTGCTTTCCGAAGGCGGGCCGCCATGGAAACCGGCGACGCCGTCGCGATAGGGATCGACCGACCAGTGCCAGGCGCCGTCGAGGCTCTGGCCGGGGCGCAGGTCGGCCGCGACCAGCGTCTGCGCCGAAGCGCTCATGGGTGCCAGCAACGCCGCAAGCGCGAACCCGATCAGGCGCATAGTCTCTCCCTCTTTTGCTTTTGGGGGAGCCTATCGTGGGTCAGGCCATTCGGCCAGACCAATATATCGAGATGGTTCTTTCTCTTGCTCCCCTCCCTGGAAGGGAGGGGCCGGGGGTGGGTTGCGAGCGGAGCGAGTCCAGCCAATCGGCGGG
>JAEXLC010000200.1 GCA_023445495.1 Pseudomonadota bacterium
GCACGAGATCCCGGCTTTCGCCGGGATGACGGTTGTGGTTCGCGGGATGACAAGTGCGGAGCGTGGTGCCGGATGACGGTTGAAGTTGAGCCCGGCGCCCCACGCCGCTAGCCTCTCCCCCGCGCCAGCGGAGCCTGCTCAATGAAGCTCGACGACACCGCCGTCCATATCCGCGACCGGGTGCTCGACGCCGTGGACCTCGCCGCCACCTTCGTGCTGGCGGTCGAGTGCGCGCTCACGGCCGTCCAGGCCGATTTCGACCTGTTCGGCATCCTGGTGCTGTCCTTTGTGGGCTCGGTCGGCGGCGCGGTGATCCGCGACCTGCTGCTCGGCGAGCATCCGCCCGCGCCCTTCCGCGACTGGCGCTATGCGGCGCTGGCGCTGGCCGCGACCACGGTCGTCCTCGTCGCGTCGCTCGTCCTGGGGCCGGTCGGGAATTTCACGCCGCCGCTGCTGGTCGATATATTCGAGGGCGGTGGCCTTGCGCTCGCCGCGGTCGCCGGCGCGCGCAAATGCCTCGACTACAGGCTCAACAGCGCCTCGGTCGTGATCATCGCCACCGTCAATGGCTGTGGCGGCGGCATGCTGCGCGACGTGCTGCTGGCCCGGGTGCCCAAGGTCCTGCACGAGGATTTCTACGCCACCGCCGCCATTGCCGGCGCGACGCTGATCGTCGTGCTGGTCCGCCGCTTCCGGGTGCGCCAGGACATGGCGGGTGCGGCCGGCGCCCTGGCCATCTTCGCGCTGCGCGCCGCCGCGCTCGTCGGTGCGTGGCGGCTGCCGCACCTCCATTAGGCGCCAGGCATCAGACCACCCGCCATTCGCCGCTCGGCAGGTCGGCGAGCGACCAGTCGCCGATGCTCCACCGCACCAGCCGCAGGGTGGGGTGGTCCACCGCGGCGGTCATCCGCCGCACCTGGCGGTTGCGCCCCTCGCGGATGGTCAGTTTGATCCAGCAATCGGGGATGTTCGCGCGGTAGCGGATCGGCGGATCGCGCGGCCACAACTCGGGCGCCTCGATCCGCTCGGCCTCGGCGGGCAGGGTGAGGCCGTCCTTGAGCACCACCCCGGTGCGCAGCCGGTGCAGCGCGTCCTCGTCCGGCTCGCCCTCGACCTGCACCAGATAGGTCTTGGGCAGCTTGAACTTCGGATCGGCGATCCGCGCCTGCAGCCTGCCGTCATCGGTCAGCAGCAGCAGCCCCTCGCTGTCGCGGTCGAGCCGCCCCGCCGGATAGACGCCCGGCAGGTCGATCAGGCCGGACAGGGTGGCGCGCGCCGTCGGCGTGCCGCGATCGGTGAACTGGCTCAGCACGCCAAACGGCTTGTTGAGGCGAACGAGAGTCACGCCGCGCCTGCCGGCGATGCGGTGCAAGGGGAGAGTTCGGCGTCGATCATGCGGCTCGCCTAGCGCGGAACCGCCACGATCGCCAAGCTCGACCGACCCCGTTCAGGGCATGTCACTTTCCTTCTGCCGTCACCCCGGCCTTGTGCTGGGGTGACGAGGGTTTTGCGCAGGGTGTGCCCCATGAACTTCTAATCCTTCGGGAAATCGGTGGAGGTGCTGAGCGTGCGCCAGCGCTCCAGTTCTTCCAGCCGCGCCCGGTCGCTGCGCTCGATCGCGCCGATCGCGTCGCTGCCGAGCGGCAGGCGGAGCGGGGGCGCGTCCGCGCGGACCACTTCGAGGATCGCCTGCGCGCCGCGGCGGGGATCGCCGGGCTGCTTGCCATGATAGGCAGCCTGCATGCGGGCGGCATTGCCGACCACCGCGTCATACTCGGCGCGGCCGGCCTCCAGCGTGGTCGAGGAGCCGGCGAAATCGGTGCGGAAGCCGCCCGGCTCGACGATCGTCACGCGCACGCCGACCAGCTTCATCTCCTGGGCAAGCACTTCGGAAAAGCCCTCGACGCCCCATTTCGCCGCGGAATAGGCCGCGCGGCCGGGCGCGCCGAGCCGGCCGCCAACCGAGGAGAACTGGACGATATGGCCGCTGCGGCGGGTGCGCATGTGCGGGATCACCGCCTTGGTCATGATGATCGTGCCGAACAAATTGGTCGCGATCTGGCGGCGGAAGCTGTGGAGCGAGGTGTCCTCCACCGATCCGATATCGCCATAGCCGGCGTTGTTCACCAGCACGTCGAGCGCGCCGAACCGGGCGATCGCCTCGGCCACCGCGGCGCTGGCGTCCTCCTCGCAGGTCACGTCGAGCGGCGCGGTGGCGAGTCCGCCCGGACGGCCTTCGCCCAGCCCGGCGAGCTGTTCGGGGTCGCGCGCGGTGGCGAGCAGATTGTCGCCGCTGTCGAGAATGGCTTCGCACAGCGCGCGGCCGAAGCCCCGCGAGCTGCCGGTTACCAGCCAGGTGCGTGGCATGGGTTATACTCCTCAGCCGAAGGTGAAGACATAGGCGCGCACGCCGGGGCGGGCGAACTCGATCGTGACGGTGCGATCGGTGATCGTGCCGGGCTGGCGGATCAGCTGGTAGAGCCGGTCCTCCCGAACCTCGCCCCAGCCATTCGCATCGACATCGACGCCGTGGCTCGCGCCGGGCGCCTTGCCGTCGAGCGTCACCCGGAAGCGCACCGGCTGGCCGTCCTTCGCGCCGCCGAGCACCAGATGCGCGTCGCGGGCGTGGAAGCGGAAGCGGATCGTGCCGGGGCCGCTTTCCAGCGCACCATATTCGCCGCCGACATTCCAGCGGCCGGCCAGGTCCCACTGGTTGAGCGAGAGGCTGGCGGCGGAAGCGTAATTGTACGGGATGTCGTTGTGGAGGCCGCCGGGCGAGACGAAGTTCTGGGCCTTGTCATAGCCGATATAGGCCTCGGGCGAGGCGAGATCGGCCCAGTCGGCCTGGGCCTCGACCCCGCTGGCCGGGATCGGGGCGACCGGCACGTCCGCGACATTCTGCCCGGCTTCGGTCAGCAGCTTGCGGATCAGCTGCTCGCCTTCGCCATAGCCGCCTTCGCCGAGCCGGTAGCCGCGGATCTTGCCCTTCGCATCGATGAAATAGATGCCGGGCCAGCCCTGGTTGGCATAGTCGCGCCACACCGCATAGTCGTTGTCCTGCAGGTTCGGCCAGGCGACGCGGAGCTGCTGGGTGGCGAGGCGCACCTTGGCGGGGTCCTTCTCGAAGCCGAATTCGGGCGCGTGGACGCCGACCACTTCGAGGCCCTTGCCGCCATAGCGTTCCTGCCAGGCGCGTAGATAGGGCAGGGCGCGCAGCGAGTTGATGCAGGAATAGGTCCAGAAATTGACCAGCACGACCTTGCCGCGCAGTGCCTTGGGGCCGCCGGGCATCGGGGTGAGCCAGGGCGCCGCGCCCTGCAGCACGCCGACCGGCTGGGAGGTAGCGCCGAAGGGCGCGGAGACGATCAGCTCGGCGCCCTGGGCGGGCGCATGCACCAGCCCGAGCGCGTCGCCGAAGCAGATCGCGGTGGTGGCGCCGGCCGCGACGATCGCGGCGACGGCGAAGCCTAGGGAGCGTTTATAGGTCATTGGGCACCTGCCTCATATTGCGGGTCACCGCTGATCTAGGCTTTCGGCGCGGCAATGCCCGTTAGCGCTCGCCCGCCGCGCGTTAGTTGCTGCAAGCAGCGCCTAACAGCGCATCACCGCAGTTAACGGGCGCCGCGCCGCCATTCCCCTAAATCTGGGTCCAACCAGAAAGGGAGAACAACCCCATGTCCGCAGACCAACCTTCGCGCCGCCAGTTCGTGGCCGGTGCCGCGCTGGCGGGCGCCGCGAGCGCCTTGCCCTCGCGGCTGCTCGCCCAGGCGGCCGGCAACAATGCCATCCGGCCGTTCCGGATCAACATTCCCGCCGCCCAGCTCGCCGCGATGCAGCGCCGCATCGGCGAGACGCGCTGGGCCGATGCCCAGCCGGTCGCCGATGACAGCCAGGGCGTACGCCGCCAGACGCTCGAGCCGCTGATGCGCTACTGGGCGCGCGGCTATGACTGGCGCAAGGTCGAGGCGCGGCTGAACGCGCTGCCGATGTTCCTGACCGAGATCGACGGGCTCGACATCCATTTCATCCATGTCCGCTCGCGCCACGAGAACGCGATGCCGATGATCCTGACGCATGGCTGGCCGGGCTCGATCCTCGAGTTCCTCGGCGCGATCGACCCGCTGGTCAATCCGACCGCGCATGGCGGCACGGCGGAAGACGCCTTCCATGTCGTGATCCCCTCGATCCCGGGCTTCGGCTTCTCGGCCAAGCCGACGGTGCCGGGCTGGGGCTCGGACCATATCGGCCGCGCCTGGAGCGTGCTGATGCGGCGGCTGGGCTATGACCGGTTCGTCAGCCAGGGCGGCGATTGCGGATCGGTGATCTCGCAGCGCATGGCGCTCCAGCATGTGCCGGGGCTGATCGGCATCCATCTCAACATGCCGGCGGTGGTGCCGGCGGAGATCGCGCATATCCTCGCCGCCGGCGATCCGGCCCCGGCGACGCTGACGCCCAAGGAGCGCTTCGCCTTCGACCAGCTGGTGGCCTTCTACCGCGACAATTCGGCCTATGCGGCGATGATGAACACGCGGCCGCAGACGATCGGCTACTCGCTGGTCGACAGCCCCGTCGGCATGGCCGCCTGGATGTACGAGAAGATCGACCAATGGGCCTATCCGGCCGGCGATCCGCAGAAGGTGCTGGGCCGCGACGCGATCCTCGACGATCTGTCGCTCTACTGGCTGACCGGCACCGGCGCCTCGGCGGCGCGGATCTATTGGGAAGATCACAGCAACAACTTCAACGCGCGCGGGATCATCGACCTGCCGGTGGCGGTGAGCGTGTTCCCCGGCGAGATCTTCCGCGCCCCGAAGAGCTGGGCGGAGCGCTGCTACACCAACCTCACCTATTTCCACGAAGCCAGCAATGGCGGCCATTTCGCGGCCTGGGAACAGCCGCGGATATTCGCCGAGGAAGTGCGCGCCGCCTTCCGCCCGCTGCGCTGAGCCAACCGATCCACAGGAGAAGATCCATGTCCGAACCCAAGACCCTCTACACCGCCAAGGTCCATGTCACCGGCGGGCGCGAAGGCGCCGCGCGCAGCAGCGACGGGCGGCTCGACGTGCAGCTCGCGGTGCCCGGCAGCCCGGGCGCGGGGACCAATCCCGAGCAGCTGTTCGCCGCCGGCTGGTCCGCCTGCTTCGAAGGCGCGATGGCGATCGCGGCGAAGAGCAAGGGGATCGCCTTGCCCGCCGACCTGGCGATCGATGCCGAGGTCGACCTGCGCCACGGCGACGAGGGCTATTCGCTCGCGGCGCGGCTCAATGTAAGCGTGCCCGGGGTCGAACCGGAGATCGCCCGGCAGCTGATCGAGGCAGCGCACCGCACCTGCCCCTACTCGAAGGCGATCAAGGGCAATATCGACGCCGTCGTCGCACTCGTCTGAAGGGAGATCCGACATGAAGAAGCTCATTGCAGGCAGCCTGTTGCTCGCCGCTTCCGCCCTGCCGCTGGTGGCGCAGGCCCAGGCCGCGAAGCCGACCATCGTCCTCGTCCACGGCGCCTTCGCCGACTCGTCGAGCTGGAACGGGGTGATCCCGATCCTCCAGCGCGACGGCTATACCGTGATCGCCGCACCCAACGCGCTGCGCAGCGTGCGTACCGATGCCGATGAGGTGCGCGACCTGGTGAAGAGCATCGACGGGCCGGTCGTGCTGGTCGGGCACAGCTATGGCGGCTCGGTGATCAGCGAGGCGGCCGAGGGCGCGCCCAACGTCAAGGGACTGGTCTATGTCTCGGCCTTCGCGCCGGAAGAGGGCGAGAGCGCACTCGGCCTGACCGGCAAGTTCCCGGGCAGCACGCTGGCACCGGCGCTTGCCCCGCCGGTCAAGCTTACGGGCGGCGGCAACGACCTCTACATCCTCCAGGCACGCTTCCACGACCAGTTCGCGGCGGACGTGCCGGCGGCCGAGGTCAAGCTGATGGCGGCCGGCCAGCGCCCGATCGCCGATACCGCGCTGGGCGAGGCGACCACCGTGCCGGCATGGAAGCATGTGCCCTCGTGGTTCATCTTTGGCGACAAGGACAAGAACATCCCGCCGGTGGCGATGCAGTTCATGGCCGAGCGTGCCAAGTCGCGCGGCACCGTGGTGGTGAAGGGTGCATCGCACGTGGTGATGGTGTCGCATGCCCCGGCCGTGGCCAGCCTGATCGAGAAGGCGGCGACCGCCAACTAGCCCCCGGGGCGCCGGCGGTCCCCAGCCCCCCTGCGTCGGCGCTCCCGCCCACGATCGGCTCGTTTCCAGCGTCGCCGATCGTGGGCGCCCTTTTGTCCGCGGATCCAGGCCCGGCCGCTATCTCCGCCAGGAACCCTCGGGCAATTCCACGTCGCGCTCCGCCGCGCCCAGTGCGGACCGGAGTCCGGCCTGGTCGAACGGGATGCAATAGGCCGGCTTGGCGCGCTCGAACCGCCAGCTGTCGGCGAGCGGACCGGCATCGACGGTGTCATAGCCGAAATCGGCCTGCAGCGCCGCCACCAGCGACTTGGCGGCAGCATCGTCGCCGGCAATCGGCAGCGCGCGCCGGCTCCCGCCTGGAAGTACGACGGGATCGACCAGGTCCTTCGCCAGAATGGCGTTGAACGCCTTGACGATGGTCGCGCCGGGAAAATGGCCGGCCACCATCTCGCTGGTCGTCGTCAGGCGCTGGTCGAGCGCGTCGATCCTGCCGTCGCGATCAGGGTAATAGTTGTTCGTGTCGATGACGATGCTGCCGTCGAGCAGGCCCGGGGAGATCGCGAATACCGCGGCGAGCGGTACGGTGAGAACCACGATGTCGCTGGACGCGGGCACGTCCGCGGCACGTGCGACATCGCAGCCGATCGCTTGCGCCAGCGCTTCGAGCGTTTCGGGGCCGCGTGAATTGCTGAGCGTGGCGCTGTGCCCGCTAGCCAGCGCCAGCCGGGCGATTGCCTGGCCGATATTGCCGGCGCCGATGATGCCGATCTTCAACCATTGTCTCCGGATCAGGGGTTGGGACCTGCGCAGATAGGTTGCTTCGGCCATGCTGCAATCCGGCGGCGCTCCATGCCGATGCATCGCACGCATTTTTGTGCGCCAACCGCATATCGGACGCGCTCCTATTCGGGCATGGCGGGTTCGATCTGGAAAAGAGGGACGCGGATGACTGTAGAAAAGCCATGGGACGGCGCGCTGGTCCGCAAATGGCTCGAGCGCCGGCTGGCGGCATCACGGCTCGACCAGGCGGCGGCGGACCGGCGCGGCTATGAGGCGCAGGACGACTATGACAAGGCCGCCGCCGAGGAATGGGCGTGCCGCGCGCTGAGCGCCGGGGATTCCGCCGACGATCAGGCGGGTTTTGCCAAGCGGGTCAAGGAGCTGATCGCGCAGGAGGAATATCCGCAGACGGGCATCTATGACGATGCCAAGTTCGAGCGGCACGTGCGCGGCCATCTGCGCAAGATCGCCAAGATGACCAAGGCGAACGAGGGGTTCGAGAAGACGCTGCGCTATCAATAGCATCCGGCGCCCGGGCTGCCGCCCAGGCGCCGGTTCCCGGGGCTATTGCGAGTAGCTGGTGAAGACCAGGTCGGCCTTCTTGTCGATCGCGTCGAGCTTTACGTGGCAGGCATAGCAGGACTGGGTGAGCGCGACATTCTGGTCGGCCACGCCATTTTCGAACTGGCCATAGCCCCAGCCATTGCTGGCGGCGTAGCGCTTCGAATCCTTGACGCTGACCTGCACATTGGTCGGCGGCCCCGCGACGAAGGACTGAGGCGCCGGGAACACCGAGTCATTGCGCGGCGAGGACTGGTACTGCCAGGCGAGCCGCACGATCACCGCGCCGTCCGGGAAGGGGCGGATATTCTCGCGATAGGCCTTCAGCGCGATGTCGTTGCCCAGGATGGCGCGGATGTCGTTGTTCTTGCCTGCTTCGTGCGCGACGCTGATCAGCTTCCAGTCGCGATAGCCCTCGGGCAGGGTGACGCCATAGACCGGCGCGGCATCCTGCTTGGGGCGATTGGCGGCGGCGACGGCCGAGACCCCGAAGACCAGGGTCGCGGCCGCGAATGCGAGCGTGGAGAGGCGCCGCACCGGCTCAGCCCGCCATCTTCGCGACGTCGAGCACCGCCTTGGCGAAGGCGGCCGGGGCCTCCTGCGGCAGGTTGTGGCCGATGCCGCCGCTCACCAGCCGGAACTCGTACGGGCCGGTGAACTTGGCGCGATACTGCTCGGGCGCGGGGTGCGGGGCGCCATTGGCATCGCCTTCCATCGTGATCGTCGGCACCGCGATCGTGGGGGTGGTCGCCAGCCTGGCCTCGATCGCGTCGTACTTGGCCTCGCCCTCGGCCAGGCCGAGCCGCCAGCGATAATTGTGGATTACCAGCGCGACATGGTCGGGATTGACGAACGAGGCCGCGGTGCGGGCGAAGGTGGCGTCGTCGAACTTCCACTTGGGCGAAGCGAGCTGCCAGATCAGCTTGTTGAAATCATTCGTGTTCTTCGCATAGCCGAGCTTGCCGCGCTCGGTGGCGAAATAGAATTGGTACCACCATTGCAGCTCGGCCGCGGGCGGCAGCGGGGCGGCATTGGCGGCCTGGCTGCCGATCAGATAGCCGCTGACCGAGACCAGGCCCTTGCAGCGTTCGGGCCAGAGCAGCGCCATGATGTCGGCGGTGCGGGCGCCCCAGTCGAAGCCGGCGACGATCGCCTGCTGGATGCCGAGCGCGTCCATCAGCGCGAGGCCATCGGCGGCGAGCGCGGCCTGCTGGGCGTTGCGCGGGGTGTCGGCCGAGAGGAAGACCGTCGAGCCATAGCCGCGCAGATAGGGCGTGATCACGCGGTGGCCGCGGGCGGCGAGCAGCGGTGCGACTTCGGCGAAGGCATTGATATCATAGGGCCAGCCATGGAAGAGCAGCACGGCCGGGCCGTCCGCCGGGCCCATCTCGACATAGCCGATGCTGAGCACCCCGGCGTTGACCTGCTTGACCGGGCCGAAGGGCGCGGGAGCGGACGAAGTGCCGGCGCGGGGGGTGGCGGTGGCGACGCTGGCGACCGTGCTGCCGCCGATCAGGGCGGCGAGGGTAGCGGCGCCGTGGACGAAGCTGCGGCGATCGGATTGCAGGGACAGGGGCTTCGACATGTCTCGGTCCTTTCTGGCTGGTGACGAACCCGGTCGAGATAGGTGCACCCGCTTTGGGGCGCCCGTTAGTCGGTGTGAGGCCGTATGAGACCTGGCAGGCCCTATTAGACGCGCATGCTGGCAAAGGTTGCGCGGGAGGGGACTTTGCATCGGACCGGCCGCAACCCATCTGGGAGGGGAATTGCCGAAGGAACGTACATGTCCATTCCCCTCAAGATCGATTTTGTCTCCGATGTTGTCTGCCCCTGGTGCATCATCGGGTTGCGCGGGCTGGAGGAGGCGATCGAGCGGACCCGGGATGTGGTTGATGTAACTCTGCATTTCCAGCCGTTCGAGCTGAACCCGCAGATGGCGCCCGAGGGTGAGAATATCGGCGAACACATCGCCCGGAAATATGGCTCGACCCCCGAGCAGTCGGCCGCCAACCGCCAGATGATCCGCGACCGCGCCGGCGCGCTGGGCTTCGCGATGAACAGCTCTGCCGACAGCCGGATCTACAACACGTTCGATGCGCACCGGCTGCTGCACTGGGCCGAGACCCTGGGCGCGGACAAGCAGGCGGCACTCAAACACGCGCTGTTCACCGCCTATTTCACCGACCAGCAGAACCCTTCGGACCCCGAGGTGCTGGTCGCCGCCGCCGAGAAGGCCGGGCTGGACGGCGCGGCGGCGCGCGAGGTGCTGGCCTCGGGCCGCTATGCCGAAGAGGTGCGCGCGGCCGAGCAGCTGTGGCAGAGCCGGGGGATCAACTCGGTGCCGGCGATCGTGATCGAGGACAAGTGGCTGATCTCGGGTGGTCAGCCGCCCGAGGCGTTCGAGCAGGCGCTGCGGGATATTGCCGGGCAGATTGGGTGAGCGGGCCAGCCCGTTGATCCGATTTCGTCATCCCGGCCTTGAGCCGGGATCCCGCTTC
>JAEXLC010000262.1 GCA_023445495.1 Pseudomonadota bacterium
GCGTGATGCCGATCGATTCGCCCTGCTCGGCGATCGCCAGCTTGATGATTCGCACCTCGACCCGGCGCACGCGCGGGTCGCCGACGAACAGCGTGTCGCAGATATGCTCGGCCACCGCTTCCACCAGCGTGAAGTGCACGTCCTTGGGCAGCCCGTCGGTCGCGGCGTGCTTCACGTCCATATAGTTCTTGGACGCCTTTAGCGGCGTGTCCGGCTCGAAGCGCTCGGGCATGTCGATATCGACCGTCACCGAGATGCGCAGCGGCTGCGGCAGATGCGTCTCTTCCGAATAGACGCCGGTGAGGACTTCGACTTCCAGGTCGTGCACCTGGAGCTGCAGGGAATCGGGCAACGTGCCTTGGCCTTTTCAGGGGAAACAGGCCGCGGCCCATAGCAGATGCACGCGCCGGCGAAACCCCGCCGCGCCTGCGCCGGGACGGCTGCGTTATATTCAGTATTGCGAAAGCGCTGATCGTCGCTATCTCGCGCGGCCCCGAGTCCGTGCTCGGGGCGTTATGAAAGGAATGTATGAAGTGATCGCATTGCTGCCGCTCGGAACCGTGGATCCTCAGGCCGTCGAGACGTTGCTCGACCGTGCTTTTGGTCCGGGCCGACGTGCGCGCACTGCCTACAAGGTTCGCCTTGGCACTTCCGAGATTCCGGAACTCAGCTTCGCCGCGGTTGCCGAGGACGGCAGCCTGCTCGGCTCGATCCAGGCCTGGCCGGTCGCGCTCGAGTGCGACGGCGGCGGCAGCGTGCCGATGGTGATGGTCGGCCCCGTCGCCGTGCAGCCCGATCGCCAGCAGGGCGGCATCGGCCGGATGCTGATGGAGCGCATGCTCGAGGCGGCGGCGGTTTCGTCCCTGCCGGGTGCCGATGCGCTGATGCTGATCGGCGACCCGGAATATTATGGCCGCTTCTTCGATTTCACCGCGGAAAGCACCTCCGGCTGGCGGCTCCCAGGGCCGTTCGAATCCCGCCGCCTGCTCGCCCGCGGCACTGGCGTGCCCACCGGCCCGGGCATGCTCGGGGCCCGTCTTCGACGAGCGGCCTGAACGCCGGAACTAGGTTGCGCTGTTCCCCGGCAAAGGCCGGGGAACAGTTTGGCTTCCCATGTTGGATTTTGTCTGCTTGGGTTCCCGGCATGGCCGATCGCGCGCAGCCTTTTCCCCGCCTCCTTCGTTCGCGGAGCAGTTCGGAGCCGGGAAATCGGGCCGTCCGTAGCGTGTACTTCGTAAACTTCCGCGGCTCCGGCCGCACTGCCGATTGAGGCGACTCGATGCCCTCCCCGCCCCCGCCCGACTTCGCCAGCCTCTCGCTCGCCGAGATCGCGCGCCTCGCCGAGGAGAATCGCCTGCCGCCGGTCGAGAGCTGGAACCCCACCCATTGCGGGCACAGCGACATGCGCATCGCGCGCGACGGCACCTGGTTCCATCAGGGCTCGCCGATCGGCCGCCTGCCGATGGTCCGCCTGTTCTCGACGATCCTGCGCCGCGAGCCCGATGGGCGCTTCGTCCTGGTCACCCCAGTCGAGAAGCTCGACATCGATGTCGAGGACGCGCCGTTCGTCGCGGTGGAGATGAAGCGCGAGGGCGAAGGCGAAGCGATGAAGCTCGCCTTCCGCCTCAACACCGGCGATATCGTCACCGCCGGCCCCGATCACGGCCTGCGCTTCGAGGAGCGCGGTGACGGCCCCCGCCCCTATCTCCATGTCCGTCGCGGGCTGGAAGCGCTGGTCGCGCGCACCGTCTATTACGAGCTGGCCGAGATCGCCCTCGCCAATGGCAGCACGCCGCCCGGCGTGTGGAGCAACGGCACCTTCTTCCCGCTGGAGCCCGCCGCGTGAGCCTCGCCGATCGCCTCCGCCTGGCGCTCGCGGCCGATCATGCGCCGCTGCTGCTGCCGGGCGACCATTATGAGTTCGATCCCGAAGTGCGCGGCAATCCGGCGGCGGTGCTGATCGCCATCACCGATCGCGCCTCGCCCGGGGTTATCCTCACCCAGCGCACCGAGACGCTGCGCCGCCATGCCGGCCAGGTCGCCTTTCCCGGCGGCCGCATCGATCCGGGCGATGACGGCCCGGTCGGCGCGGCGCTGCGCGAGGCGCAGGAGGAGATCGCCTTGCCGCCTGCGCTGGTCGACGTGATCGGTACCACCGACGATTATCGCACCGTCACCAATTATCTCGTCACGCCGGTGATCGGAGTCGTCCCGCCCGACCTTCGCCTCACCCCGTCAGAGGCTGAAGTCGCCAGCGTGTTCGAGGTGCCGTTCGATTTCCTGCTCGACAGCGCCAACCAGCGCCAGCAGGTGACGCAATATCAGGGCCGGGATCGGCACTATTACGAGATACTCTGGCAGGACCGCCGGATCTGGGGAGCAACGGCGGCGATGCTGGTCAATTTGTCGAGGCGGCTGAAATGGGCGGCATGATCCTGCCCGATGCCGAATGGCGCCACCGCGAGGGGCTGGACCGGCTGCTCGAGGTGCTGGGCGACGTCCGTTTCGTCGGCGGCTCGGTGCGCGACACGTTGCTTGGCCTGCCCGTCTCCGATCTCGACGTCGCGACTCCCTTGTCGCCGCAGCGGGTGATCGAACTGCTCAAGGGCGCCGGGATCCGTGTCGTGCCCACGGGCATCGACCATGGCACGGTAACCGTGGTGCTGGAGAGCGGCCCGGTCGAAGTCACCACGCTGCGCCGCGACGTCTCCACCGACGGCCGCCGCGCCACCGTCGCCTTCACCGACGACTGGCGCGAAGATGCCGCCCGGCGCGATTTCACGATCAACGCGCTCTATGCCGATCCCGCGACCGGTACGATCTTCGACTATTTCGGCGGGCTCGCCGATCTCGACGCCCGCCATGTCCGCTTCATCGGCGATCCGCTCCAGCGCATCGCCGAGGATCATCTGCGCATCCTGCGCTTCTTCCGCTTCCTCGCGCGCTTCGGCGAAGTCGCCGATCCCGCAGGGCTCGAAGCCTGCACCGCCCGGGCAAAGGACCTGATGGCGCTCAGCCGCGAGCGGATCGCCGACGAACTGCTCAAGCTGCTGGTAACGCAGGACGCGGTGCGCGTGGTCGCGCTGATGATCGAGCGCGGCATCTTCCTGTCGGTGCTTCCCGAAATCAGCTCGGCGGATCGCTTCGCCCATCTAGCCGCGCGCGAGGCCGGGGCCGGCGTCGTGCCGAGCGCGATCCGTCGCCTGGCATCGCTAATCCCGGCCGACCCGGCGCTGGCCGAGCTTATCGCCGCCCGGCTCAAGCTCTCCAATGCCCAGCGCAAGCGGCTCGCCGCTGCCGTGGCCGCGCCGGAAGGCGAGCCCCGCCCCCTCGCCTATCGCACCGGCGTGGAGACTGCGCTCGACCAGTTGCTGCTGTCCGACCGTCCGCTTGCCGAGGTGCTGGAAATCCGCGACTGGCAGCCCCCGCGTTTCCCGCTGGGGGGCGGCGCGATCGTCTCGCGCGGTGTGAAGGCCGGGCCGGAAGTGGCGCGGTTGATGAAGGAAATCGAGCGGCGCTGGATCGCCGAAGGCTTTCCGGACGAAGGCCGGGTGTCGGCGCTCGCCGACGAAGCCGTGGCTCAGGCGTTGCGCTCGGTCAGCAACTGATAGGCATGGTCGCGCTCGAGCGCGCGCGAATAGAGGAAGCCCTGGCCATAGGTGCAGCCCAGCGCCGCCAGCGTCTGGGCAAGTTCATTGGTCTCGATACCCTCGGCGGTGGTCTGCATGCCGAGCGCCTGGGCAAGGCTCAAGATGGCGCGGACGATGGCGACCTTGTCGCGGTCGGCCAGCATGCCCGAAACGAAGCTGCGGTCGATCTTGAGCAGGTCGATCGGCAGCTTCTGGAGATAGGCCAGGTTCGAATAGCCGGTGCCGAAATCGTCCATCGCCAGCGTGGCGCCCAGGTCCTTCAGCGCATTCATCGTCTGGGCGATGCGGTCCGGATCGGTGACGATCGCGCTTTCGGTCAGTTCCAGGGTCAGGCGTCTGCCATCGACCCCGTGCCGGTCGAGCGCGGCCTTGACCATCGCCGGGATATGATCGCGCTGGAGCTGGATCGCCGACAGGTTGACCGCAACCTTGACGCCGCAGTCACCGCCCGCGGTGCGGTCCCAGGCCGCGATGGTCTGCGCCGCCTCTTCCATCGCCCAGCGGCCGAGCGGAATGATGAGGCCCGATTCCTCGGCGACCGGGATGAAATCATTGGGCGAGAGGCGGACGCCGTCCTCGGTCGTCCAGCGCGCCAGCGCCTCGAACGACGTGATCCGGCCGCTCGCGAGGTCGCAGATCGGCTGGTAGCACAGCGTCATCTGCCCATTCTCGATCGCCCGGCGGAGCTCGGTCTCGATGCCGAACTGCTCGCGGGCGATGTCGAAGGTGTGGGTCTGGTAGATCTCGGTGCGGCCGCTCTTCTTGGCACGCTTGACCGCGAACTGGGCGTTGCGGACCAGATCCTCGGGATCGCCGTCATTGTCGGCGCCGAGCGCGATGCCGATCGAGCAATCGACGCGGATCTCGAAGTCGGAGAGGCGGAACGGGTTGGCCAGCGCGGCCTGGATGCGCTTGGCGACATGCAGCGCGTCGCCGGGGCCCTCGTCGAGAGTGAGCAGCACGCCGAACTCGTCACCGCCCATCCGGGCCAGCGTGTCGCGGCTGCGCAGCGCGCCCTTCACCCGGCGTGCCACGGTGATGAGCAATTCGTCGCCGGCCAGGCCGCCCATGCAGGCGTTGACGCGGCTGAACCGGTCGAGATTGACCACCATCACCGCGAAATCCCGGGCATTTTCGGGCGTGATCGCGTGCTCGAGCGCATCGGAGAAGCCGGCGCGGTTGGGCAGGCCGGTCAGGCTGTCCGTCGCCATCTCGCGGCGCAGGCTGTATTCGGTGCGCAGTTCCGAGGTGTGGTCGATCAGCGTGACCATGCAGCGCGGGAAGGCCCGGCGGTCGGCACGCTTGGCCATGATGACCCGGAAGTGACGGGCATCGACCTCGTCGCCGAACTGCCAGCCGATCTCGCACTGCATGTCGTTCGATTCGACGAACTTCTTGAGCCGCGGCCCTAGCAGCCGAATCAGGGGCGATTCGCTGGCGATGGTGCCGAGCCCGGCGAGTCGGAACGGGCGGTTGACGGCGTCGAAGACGAAGCCGTCTTCCTGCAATTCGATGATCGCCGCGGGCACCGGCAGCATGTCCAGCATCATCGCCGAGACGCCCGGGCCGAAGACAAGCGGGTCCGCCGGCTGCGGCGGGGGCAGCGGTGCCTCGAGTCGTTTCTTCTTTGCTCTGGCGAACACCATCGTGACCGACCTAGCCCCGATTGGTTAAAACCACCTGAAACAACAGACTTTTATCCGCGGGTCAGAAACGATTGTCCCGCGGGAAGCCATTGGGCGCCATCCGCCCCGCCGCACCGCGCGTCGCGCGCCACGGCGACAGGTCGCTTTCGGTGCGCGTCCGGCCGCTCTCGCCACCCATCGCCCAGCTCAGGCCATCGACCATCCTGAACGTCCGCACGTCGCTCAGCCCGCCGTCGCGGTAGCGCTGCAGCTGAACGCCCTGCCCGCGCCCAAGCTCGGCCACTTCGGACAGAGGGAATACCAGAAGCTTGCGGTTATCGCCAACCGCCGCCACCGCATCGTCCTCCGCCCCGATCGGCCGGACCAGCTTGAGATGCGCGCCGGCACGCGGCGTCACCACCTGCTTGCCCTTGCGCGTCTCGGCGATCACATCCTCGACCTTCACGACGAAGCCGCGCCCGTCATCGGCGGCGACCAGCAGCTTGGGCGCCTGGCTCGACGGCAGCAGCGCGACGATGTTCCGCTCGCCCTCCAGATCGATCATCAGCCGCACCGGCTCGCCGAATCCGCGCCCGCCGGGCAGCTTGTCGGCGCCCAGCGTGTAGAAACGACCATTGTCGGCGGCGAGGAGCAGCTTGTCGGTGGTTTGGGCGTGGAAGGCCAGAAAGGCCGAATCGCCTTCCTTGAACTTCAGCGCCTCGCCCGACAGATCCTCGACATGCCCCTTCATCGCGCGGATCCAGCCGCGTGCCGACAGGATCACGGTGATCGGCTCGCGCTCGATCATCGCCTCGAGCGGGATCTCGCGCGCCACCGCGGCTTCTTCCACCACGGTGCGGCGGCGACCCAGCTCGGTCTCCAGCCCGTAGCGCTCGATCATCTTGGCGAGATCGCGCTTCATCCGGGTGCGCTGGCGGGCATCCGACGAGAGCAGCGTCTCCAGATCGGCCTTTTCCTTCTCCAGCGCGTCGCGCTCGCGCTTGAGCTCCATCTCCTCGAGCTTGCGCAAGCTGCGCAGCCGCATGTTGAGGATCGCTTCGGCCTGGCGGTCGGTCAGCTCGAACTCGGCCATCATCACGGCCTTGGGCTCGTCCTCGGTGCGGATGATCTCGATCACCCGGTCAAGGTTGAGGAAGGCGATGATATAGCCGCCGACCAGCTCCAGCCGGTCGACGATCTTGGCCACCCGGTGCTCGGACTTGCGGCGCAGCACCACGAACTGATGCTCGATCCAGCCAAGCAGCGCTTCCTGCAGGCTCATCACCCGCGGCGTGCGATGCTTGTCGAGCACGTTGAGGTTGAGCGGAACGCGCACCTCTAGGTCCGAGAGACGGTAGAGGCTGTTTATCAGGTCCTCGGCCACCACGGTGCGGCTGCGCGGCTCCAGCACGATGCGGATATCCTCGGCGCTCTCGTCGCGGACATCGCCCAGGATCGGCAGCTTCTTCTCGTTGATGAGATCGGCGATCCCCTCGATCAGCTTGCCCTTCTGGACGCCGTACGGGATCTCGGAGACGACAAGGTGCCAGCCCCCGCCCTTCTCGGTGACCTTCTCGATCTTCGCCCGCACCCGGAAGCCGCCACGGCCGGTATTATAGGCCTCGGCGATCGCTGCAGGGCTGTCGACGACGATGCCGCCGGTCGGGAAGTCCGGGCCCTGGACATAGTCGAGGACATTGGCCTGCGGATTGTCGATCAGCGCCACCGCGGCGTTCATCAGCTCGGCGGCGTTGTGCGGCGGGATGCTCGTCGCCATGCCGACCGCGATGCCGGCGGCGCCATTGGCAAGCAGGTTCGGGAACAGGCCCGGGAAAAGCTCCGGCTCCTCGTCTTCCCCGTTATACGTAGGGCGGAAATCGACGGCATTCTCGTCGAGCCCGTCCATCAGGTCGATGGCAACCTGGGTAAGCCGTGCCTCGGTGTATCGGTATGCGGCGGCGTTATCGCCGTCGATATTGCCGAAATTGCCCTGGCCGTCGACCAGCGGGTAGCGCAGCGCAAAGGTCTGGGCCAAGCGGACCATCGCGTCATAGACCGACTGATCGCCGTGCGGATGGTATTTACCGATGACGTCGCCGACGACGCGGGCGCACTTCTTGTAGCCGCTCGCCGGATCGAGCCGCAGCAGCCGCATCGCCCAGAGCAGGCGGCGGTGGACGGGCTTCAAGCCGTCGCGGACATCGGGCAGCGAGCGCGCCGTGATCGTCGAGAGCGCATAGACCAGGTAGCGCTCGGAAAGCGCGCTGTCGAAGGGGACGTCGGAAGGCGCGCCGGGGTCTTGGAGATCGGTGTCGAGGCTCATTTCCCGCCCCGGATAGCAGCAGCGGACGCAAAGCGCCAAGCCGGGTGGCGACGACATTCAACCAACTGGCCGGGCATTGGCATGCCAAACCGATTGGTTGAATGGCCAAGCATCGGATTTCCCACGCTTTTGCCGAATCCCCCGCCAAAAAATGTTGAATCCCTTGAGTCTCCACGCACGTGCGCGGAGCCTGGCGGGAACAACGTTCGGCGATGCGGCTTGGCGGAAAGGATCATTCCGGAACTAAAGCAGAACATCTCCAACATTGCCAGTGCCTGCCGCCACCTTCGCGAGTGACAGCCACGGCCCCGCGCCGGGCCAGCGAGCGGCGAAACGCAGAGCCGGGCGTCTCCCGAGCCAGCGTCCCTGCCGGCAACGGGTTCCTAGCAGGAGGCCGGGCTGTCGGGCTTGCCGCAGCCGAAGGGCTTGCGGTTGCGATAGGTGTCGTTCCGGTTCTCGCTGGCATCGGACAGCTGCTTCCACTCGGACTTGGTGAGGCAGGTGCGTATCGGAATGATCGTGCCGGCCTTTTCCACCATCCGGCAGATCTTCTTCTCCGACGGCGCGGAAGCCGGGCCCTGGCTCGCCGGCGTCACGGCCTGACCGGCTACCAGAGCGAGTCCGGAAACGGGCAAGAACATCCACTGATTCACGAAGCTTTCCCCCTTTATTGCGACCCCGAACATCCTGTGACCTGCACAGCTATGCAAGGCATAAAATGGCCCGGAATGCTGTCGTGAGACACGGCGGCAAGATGCGGTTCCCAGCCACGCGCCACGACAAGAAAAACGCGATGCGTCGCCGAGAAATTCGTTTTGCATTACGGGATCCGCGAAACCGTTCCGTCTCCGAAACACAGGGGAACTCGAACGAAAGTAAGCAAATATGCGTAATTCGATCCTGATACTCGCCGCCGCGACTTGCCTCGCCGGCGCGAACACTGCCTTTGCTCAGGAAACCGAACAGGCGCCTGCCAAGGCATTTGCCGGTCCGCGCGTAGAAGCGACGATCGGCCTCGACCAGAGCGGCGACGACGCTATTGCCGGCAAGGAGCTGACCGGCCTGCGCGCCGGGGGCGCCGCGGGGTTCGACGTGGCGGTCGGCAAGCGCGTCACGCTCGGCGTGGAAGCCGGTATCGGCTGGATGGTCGCCGGCAACACCAAGGTCGGCCCGTTCCCGCCGGGCGATCCGAACCGCTACAACATCTCCGCCGGGCGCGACATCGATGTCTCCGGGCGCCTCGGCTACGCGCTGAGCCCGAAGACGCTGATCTACGGCAAGGTCGGCTGGGCGAGCCAAAGCTACAATGTCGAGAGCAGCGGCGGCCCGTCCTTCGACAGGAAGTCCGACGGGTTGCGGCTGGGCGCAGGCCTCGAGCAGAAGCTCACCTCGAACGTCTATGCCAAGGCCGAATATCGCTACACCAGCTACAGCGATGTCGGGAACCTCAAGAACGATCGCCACCAGTTGCTCACCGGCATCGGCGTGCGCTTCTAACAAGGCGCATGGCCGGCAGGGGGATGGCTTGTCCCCATCCCCCTGCTCCGCCGCCCGCTGCCAGATTGCTGTGCCCCTTCCCGTTCCC
>JAEXLC010000324.1 GCA_023445495.1 Pseudomonadota bacterium
CCCGGCGGGTCCTCCCCCCCGGACACCCCGGCTTCCCCCGGTATGACGAGAAGGGCCGGGACGACGATATAGTGTGCCGCGCTAGTAGATTCCGCCCTCGCGTTGCAAGAAGTCGCTGTCGCCTTCCTGCTTCTTGGGAGCGGCCTTCTTCTCGACGGCCTTGGTCTCGGGCGCTTCTTCCTGGCCGCGGCGGCCGCGGCGCTGGTCGGTCTCGGGCTTGAACGCTTCCCAGATCACGCCCGAAAGCGGATCGCTCGACGGCCAGGCGCCGGTCACCGGCTTGCCCGATGCGCGGTCGATGCGGACCATGCGGATGCCCTGCGGCGCGGTGAAGGGCACCTTCTCCATGCCTTCGAAGGCGGGAATCGCGAACTGCTTGAAGATCGGCGCGGCAATCGATCCGCCCTGGGCATAGCCGCCCAGGTTCGTCGGCGTGTCATAGCCGATATAGAGGCCGCCGATCATCTGCGGGGTGCCGCCGACGAACCACACATCGGTCGGGCCCGAGGTGGTGCCGGTCTTGCCCATCATCGGGCGGCCCAGGTCGCGCAGCACCGTCGCGGTGCCGCGCTGGACCACGCCCTCGGCGATATGGACCATCTGATAGGCGGACAGCGGATCGAGCACCTGCTTGGCGCGGTTGACCGGGCGCGGCATCGCACCGCCCTTCCAGTCGGGCGCGTTGCAGCCCTCGCAGGGGCGCCAGTTCTCCGGCCACACCACCTGGCCCTTGCGGTTCTGGACGAAGTCGATCAGCGACGGGTTGAGCGCCCGGCCATGGTTCACCAGGATCGAATAGGCGTTGACCATGCGAGTCACGGTCGTCTCGCCGGCGCCGAGCGCATAGCTGAGATAGGGCGGGAATTTCTGGCGCGACACGCCGATCCGCTGGATCAGGTCGACGACGTGATCCATGCCGGTCTGGTTGGCGATCTGCACCGTCATCAGGTTGCGCGACTGCTCGATGCCCCAGCGCAGCGTCTTGGGGCCGGCGCCGCGGGCATTGCCGAAGTTGCGGAAGCACTTCTGGCCGAGATTGGCGCCCTGCCACACGCAGAACGGGCCATCGACCACGATCGAGGCCGGGGTCATGCCCTGCTCGAGCGCGGCGGCATAGACGATCGGCTTGATCGTCGAGCCCGGCTGGCGCTGCGCCTGGGTGGCGCGGTTGAAGCTCTGGATGCGCGAATCGAAGCCGCCCTGCATGGCGAGGATGCGGCCGGTGCGCGGATCCTCGACCACCATGCCGCCCGAAACCTTGGGGATCGAGCGCAGCGCGTATTGCCCGCCCGCTTCCGGCGCCACCGCGATGATGTCGCCTGGCTCGAACGCGTCGAACGCCTGGCCGCCCTTGCCGCGCACCGGCATCGTCGCGGCCCATTTGGGCAGCGTGCCGGTCGAACCGTCGTCGAAGCCGATCTGCCAGCTGTCGCCGCTCTGCTCGATCAGAACGCCGGCGCGCCAATTCTCGTAGTCGAGGCCGATATTGGTGTTGAGGAACGACTGGAGCCAGTTCCTGCCGACATCCGCGTGACCAATGGGCCCCGACCAGCCGCGGCCGCGGTCATAGCGGAGCAGGCCGTCGCGCAGTGCCTTCTGGGCATATTCCTGCAGCTTGGGATCGAGCGAGGTGCGCACCCACAGGCCGCCCGAATAGACGCTGTACGGGCCGGTCTCGTCGGTCTCGCCGAACTTGTCGATCAGCTGGCGGCGCACTTCCTCGGTGAAATAGCCGCCGACCCGCTCGAACTTCGGCGTCTGGCGCGGCACCGTGCCGAGCGGCGAGGCGACCGCCGAATCATGCTGGGCCTGGTCGATGAACCCGTTCTCGAGCATCTGCCCGAGCACCCAGTTGCGGCGATCGAGCGCGCGCTGGGTGTGGCGCTCAGGATCATAGTTGGACGGCCCCTTGGGCAGGATCGCCAGATAGGCCATCTGCGGCAAGGTCAGCTGGTCGAGCTCCTTGCCGAAATAGGCCTGGCTCGCCGCCTCGACGCCGCCGGCGTTGCGCCCCAGCTCGATCGAGTTGAGGTACAGCTCCATGATCTGCTGCTTGGTGAGCACATCCTCCATGCGCCACGCCAGGATGCCTTCCTTGGCCTTGCGCAGGTAGCTCGTCTCGTTGCCGACCAGCAGGTTCTTGGCGACCTGCTGGGTGATCGTCGAGGTGCCGCGCGGCGTGGAGCCGGTCACCAGCCCCTGGAAGGCCGCGCGGACCAGGCCCGGGAAGTCGACGCCGTGATGCTCGAAGAAGGTCTTGTCCTCGGCGGACATGTACGCTTCGACCAGCAGCTTGGGATATTCGGGGAAGCTCAGCTGCACGCGGCGCTCGCGGGCATAGCTGTAGATCGGCAGGCCCTCGGCCGAGCGGACATTGGTCGGCAGCGGCGGCTCGTAATTCTTCAGCGTGTCGACCGACGGCAGGTTGCGCGCGATGAACAGCCATACGAGAAACACGAACACGCCGGACAGCAGCGCCAGCACCGCGAGGATCCGGAACCACCAGCGGTGGCGGACGCGACCGAACAGCCCCTTGAAGCCCCCGATCTCGCGCTTGATGCGCATCTTTACGCTGGAAGTGGTCGAACCGTCGGACATGCGGCTCGCGGTTTAGCAGGATTGGCCGGGGAAGGAAGCCGGGAGTCTGGCGGCTCGCCGCACGCTCTCGGTGCGCGGGGTGAATTGCCCCAAAACGGGTTTATTCCCAATGTGAAACCACTTCCCCTCGCACCCGCCTATAATGAGGGCACGAGGGGATTGAGGAGATGGTTTCACCGAGCAGCTAAAGTCCGCGACGCCATGCGCGTCGCGAAGTGGATTTCCACGGCCTTGCGCACGCTCTGCGCCACTTTCCGGCGGCCTTCGTCCGAGGCCAGGAAGGCGGCGTCGGATTCGTTCGAGATATAGCCCGTCTCGAACAGGATCGAGGGCATGTCCGGTGCCTTGAGCACCATCAGCGATGCCATGCGGTGGAAGTTCGCCTTGATCGGGATCAGCGGCTGGGCCTCACGGCCCAGCAGCCGCGCAAATCCCGCCGATGCGTTCATCGTCTCGCGCTGGGTGAGGTCGATGAGGATCGAGGAGATATCCGGATTCTGCGTGCCGAGGTCGACGCCGGCAATGATGTCGGCCTTGTTCTCGCGCGCCGCCAGCCGTGCCGCTTCCTTGTCGGAGGCGACTTCGGACAGCGTGTAGACGGTCGCCCCCGAGGCATCGCCATTGCCGGCGCTGTCGCAGTGCACCGAGATGAACAGGTCCGCGCCCAGCTTGCGGGCAAGGCCGTAGCGCTCCTGGAGGACCAGGAAGCGATCGTCCTCGCGGGTGAGCGCCACGCGCACCCGGCCCGAGGCGAGCAGCGCGTCCTTGATCGCCAGCGCGGTCTTGAGCGTGAGGTCCTTCTCGCGCAGGCCGCTGGCGCCGATCGCGCCGGGATCGTGCCCGCCATGGCCGGCATCGATCACGACGAGCGGACGGTCCGCTTCGCCATAGACGCGCGGCAGCGCGGCCGGCGGCGCGCGCCGGGGCAGCGCGATCGTCTCGCTGTAGCGGCTGCGGCCCGCGGGCTGCACATAGGAGAAGGGTGGCAGGAAGCTCATCCGGCGTTCGGCCGCGGCGCGCGCGAACTGCGCGTCATCCACGGTGCGCAACTGGAGCGTGAGCGTTCGGCCGTCGCTGCCGAAGCGGCCCTCGGTCACGATCGCCGGGCGCGCCAGGTCGAGCACGATGCGCGCGCCTTCGGTGCCTTGCGAGCCCTGTCGGATGCTCGTCACCGGCCCTTCGGCATATGCGCGGCTGCCCGGCTCGGCGCCCTTGGCGTCCAGCACGATCCGCTGCGGTCCAGCGAGCATGAAAGCGCTTGCCTGGGAAACGGGTGCGTCAAACCTGACGATCACCCGGTCGCCCTTCACGCGCACTTCCTGCACGGCGCCCGCCCAGCTGGGGACTCCGGTCAACCAGCCGGAGAGCAAGGCGAGCAGGAACAGCACCCTGACGCTATGCCGCGCCGGGGCTCTGGGGGTCCAGCCCAAAACCATAGATTGATACTCTGAGTTACGCGTCTGCCCTGACGACACCGGACTAGAAGACGCGCCTCAAATCGCCGTGAAATTGTGCGGTTAATTTTGGATTCGGCATATTTTTGCCGGCAAGGCGGCAAAGGCTTGCCGGTCGCTTTGCCGTTTTTAGCCAAGGTTGCCGCGCCGTTACGGTAATGCTAGGCAGCATTGTCCCGGCCCTTGCGCCGGACCTTTCTCGCGGCCACATCTTGTCGCGACAGTTCAGGTTGACGCTCACATGAGGCAATTTCCGCAACGTCTGCACCGATTGGCCGAACCGGCCGGTCGCGTGATGGCGGCGGAGCCTGCGGACCACCGGTTCGCGCGTGCCCTGCGAGCAGCAGCAGTTTTCGAAACCCGCGAGACCGCAGCCGGCCAATCCGCCGGCCAGGGCCGCATTGTATGTCGCGCGCCTGCGCGAGCCCTCCGCATCAAAAGTCCAGAGGGCTGGGGCCGGCGCGCCCGGAGAATCATAAATGACCATGCGTATGCTGATCGACGCACGCCACCGGGAGGAAACCCGCGTGGCCGTCGTCAAGGGAAGCCGAATCGAGGAGTTTGATTTCGAGTCCGCCGAGCGCAAGCAGCTCAAGGGCAATATCTATCTGGCCAAGGTGACTCGCGTGGAGCCGTCGCTCCAGGCGGCGTTCGTGGATTACGGTGGCAATCGCCACGGCTTCCTGGCCTTTAGCGAAATCCATCCCGACTATTACCAGATCCCCAAGGAAGATCGCGAAGCGCTGCTCCGCGAGGAAGCCGAGCATGCGGCCGAGGAAGCCGCGCTGCGCGCCGAGGAGGATGGCGACGACGATCACGATCATGACCATGACGACGAAGGCGGCGTGGAGGTGCTCGAGCGTCCGGTCGACGACGAGGACGGCGAAGGCGAGTCCGACGGCGAAGCCGGCGAAGGCGAGGAAGCCCGCGAGGGCGGCCGTTCGCGCAAGCGCCGCGGCAAGGGCAATGGCGGCGAGGACTCGCCTGCCGAGGCCCTGCGCCAGCGCCGCATGAACCTGCGCCGCCGCTACAAGATCCAGGACGTGATCCGCCGCCGCCAGGTGCTGCTGGTCCAGGTCGTCAAGGAAGAGCGCGGCAACAAGGGCGCGGCACTCACCACCTATCTCAGCCTCGCCGGCCGCTACTGCGTGCTGATGCCGAACACCGCGCATGGCGGCGGCATCTCGCGCAAGATCTCGTCGGCTGCCGACCGCAAGCGCCTCAAGGGCATCATGGCGGACCTCAAGCTGCCGCCGACGATGGGCTGCATCGTCCGCACCGCGGGCCTCCAGCGCACCAAGGTCGAGATCAAGCGCGACTTCGACTATCTGGCGCGCCTGTGGGACGGCATTCGCGAGGAGACGCTCAAGTCGACCGCGCCGGCGCTGGTCTATGGCGATTCGGATCTGCTCAAGCGCGCGATCCGCGACATCTATAATCGCGACATCGACGAAGTGATCGTCGAGGGCGAGGACGGCTATCGCCAGGCCAAGGACTTCATGAAGCTCCTGATGCCGAGCCACGCCAAGAAGGTGAAGCAGTACGCCGATGCGGTGCCGCTGTTCCAGCGCGCCGGCGTCGAGGATCAGCTCTCGGCGATGTATAACCCCGTCGTCCAGCTGAAGAGCGGCGGCTATCTGGTCATCAACCCGACCGAAGCGCTCGTCTCGATCGACATCAACTCGGGCCGCTCGACGCGCGAGCACAATATCGAGCAGACCGCGACCGCGACCAACCTCGAGGCCGCGCACGAGATCGCCCGCCAGCTGCGCCTGCGCGACATGGCCGGCCTCGTCGTGATCGACTTCATCGACATGGATCATGGCTCGAACGTCCGTAAGGTCGAGAAGGCGATGAAGGAGGCGCTGAAGAACGATCGCGCCCGCATCCAGGTCGGCCGCATCTCGGCCTTCGGCCTGATGGAGATGAGCCGCCAGCGCCTGCGCACCGGCGTGCTCGAAGCGTCGACTGTGCAGTGCCCGCATTGCGAAGGCACCGGCCTGGTCCGCACCGCCTCGTCGGCCGGCCTGTCGGCGCTGCGCATGATCGAGGACGAGGCTGCTCGTGGCCGCGGCTCGGTGATCACGCTGCGCGCGAGCCAGGAAGCCGCTTTCTACGTGCTCAACAAGAAGCGCGCCGACATCGCCGAGATCGAGGACCGCTACGGCGTCACCGTCGAGATCCTGTCGGACGGCGAGCTTGAGGGCGCGCGCATGTCGGTCGAATGCTCCGGCCCGCCGCCGGCGCACGCGCCGAAGTTCGAGAAGCTGATCGAAGAGCCCGAGGACGACGACTACGTCGAGGAGATCGACGAGGAGGAAGAGGAGCTCGAGGAAGAGGCCGAGGGCGACAATCGCCGCCAGGGCCGTGGCGAGCGCCGGGACCGCGAAGAGGGCGAAGGCAATGGCAAGCGCCGCCGCCGCCGCCGCGGTCGTGGCCGTGGCCGTCGCGAGGAAGGCGAAGGCGCCGAGGGTGAGGCCGAGGCCGAAGCCGGCGAGGAAGCCGAAGTCGAGGGCGAAGCCGCCGAGGGCGAGGAAGCGCCTGCCGCTGCCGATGGCGAGGGCCGTGAAGGCGGGCGCAAGCGCCGTCGCCGGGGCCGTCGTGGTGGTCGCCGTGGCGATCGCGCCGAGGGCACCGAGGGTGAAGCCGACGCCGAAGCCGGCGACGACGTGACCGAGGCTGCGGCCGAAGTCGCTACGCCGGTCGAAGTCGCGCCGGAGCCGGCCGTCGAGGAAGCCGCTCCCGCCAAGCCGAAGCGGACCCGCAAGAAGAAGGTGGAAGCTGTCGAGGCCGAAGCTGCGCCTGCGGTCGAAGCTCCGGTCGAGGTCGTGGCCGAGCCGGTCGCCGAGGAAGCCCCGGCCAAGCCGAATCGTACCCGCAAGAAGAAGCCTGCCCTGAGCGAAGTCGAAGGGGTCGAGGCTGTCGAAGCCGAAGCCGCGCCTGCGGTCGAAGCGCCGGTCGAGGTCGTGGCCGAGCCGGTCGCCGAAGAGGCTCCGGCCAAGCCGAAGCGCACCCGCAAGAAGAAGGTCGAAGCCGTCGAGGCGGACCCCGCCCCGGCAGTCGAGGCCGCCCCGGTTGCCGAGGAAGCCGCGCCCGCCGAGCCGGCGGCCGAGGGTGAAGGCGAGGGCGAAGGCGAAGGTGAAGATGGCACGCCGCGTCGCGGCTGGTGGCAGCGCACCTTCGGCGCCTGATCCGAAGACCTGAAAGAAAAAGGGCGTCGGTCCAACCGGACCGGCGCCCTTTTTCATGACTTCACGCGCGGTTCATCGAGCCCCGGGCACGGCCAATGCCATTGATCGCCGGTGGAATTCGGAGGATACGAAGCCCCATGAAGCGCATCCTCGCCCTGCTCTCGGCCGCCTTGCTGCTCTGGGTCCAGCCGGCCGCCGCCCAGTCGATCCTGCGCGACGCCGAGACCGAGGCGCTGCTCAACGACATGGCCAAACCGCTGTTCCTCGCGGCCGGCCTCTCGCCCGCCAATGGCAAGGTCGTGCTGATCCAGGACAATTCGATCAACGCCTTCGTGGCCGGCGGCCAGATCGTCTATGTCCATTCGGGCCTGATCGACGCGGCGGACAGTGCCAATGAGGTGCAGGGCGTCATCGCGCACGAGATCGGCCATATCGTCGGCGGCCATGCCGTGTTCCAGAATGACGGCGGCTACACCAATATCTCGATCCTCAGTCTGCTGCTCGGCGTGGCGGCGATGGCGGCGGGCAGCGGCGAGGCCGGCACCGGCATCCTGATGGCCGGCCAGCGCGCCGCGATCGGCAAGTATCTCGCCTTCAGCCGCATCCAGGAAAGCTCGGCCGACGCCGCCGGCGCGCGGTTCATCAACAGCGCGGGGATCAGCGGCAAGGGCATGCTGAGCTTCTTCAATAAGCTCACCGCCCAGATGCACCGCTATGGCTATTACACCAGCAATCCCGAGGTCGATCCCTTCGCGCAGACCCACCCGATGTCGCAGGACCGCGTCGAGACGCTGAAGGCGGACCTGATGAACGCGCCGAGCTGGAACAAGCCGCTCGACCAGGATCTCGAGCGCCGCTTCAAGCGCGTCCAGGCCAAGCTGCGCGGCTATGTCAGCGATCCCAAGGACACGCTGACCAAATATCCGCTGAGCGACCAGTCGGTGCAGGCGCATTATGCCCGCGCCTATGCCTATCACAAGTCGGGCTATCCCGAGCAGGCGGCGAGCGAGACGTCGGCGCTGGTCAAGATCGCGCCCAAGGATCCCTATTTCCTCGAGCTCGAAGGGCAGATCATGCTCGAATCGGGCGATCCCAAGGGCGCGCTGGTGCCGCTGCGCGAAGCGACTTCGCTGTCGGGGAACCAGCCGCTGATCGCCGCGACGCTCGGCCATGCGCTGCTGGCGACCGAGGACAAGGCCAATCTCGAGGAAGCCGAGCGCGTGCTCAAGACGGCGGTGGCGCGTGACAATGACAATCCCTTTGCCTGGATGAACCTGGGCACGGTCTATGACCGCAAGGGCGACGAGCCGCGTACCGCGCTTGCCACGGCCGAGCGCGCGCATCTGATGGGCGATGTCGGCACCGCGCTGATGAGCTCGCGCGCGGCGATGTCGGGCCTGCCCCAGGGCTCGGCCGACTGGGTGCGCGCGCAGGACCTCAACATGGTCTCCCAGACAGCCTGGGACGAGATCCGGAAAAAGAAGAAGGACCGATAGAGGCGATGATCGAACGGCTTCTGCGGTCGCCGCTGGCGCTGGCCGGCGCGTTTGTGCTGTGCGCGCTGCTTGGCGCGGGCATCTTCGCGGGCATCCAGGCGCTGGTCCCCGGCATGGGCGCGCGCGGCCAGAGCGAGCGGGCGATGCACGACTGGGTGCTCGCCCATCCCGAGGTGCTGCTCGAATCGGTCGAGCGCTACAACCAGAAGCAGAGCGCCAATGCCGAGAAGGCCCAGGCCGATGCGGCGGCGGCGGCCGAGAAGCTTCTCCCCGCCGAGCGGCCGAAGCTGGAGGCGCCCTATGCCGGCGCCTGGGCGGGCAATCCGAACGGCGACGTCACTCTGGTCGCCTTCATGGACTATGCCTGCGGCTATTGCCGCGCCAGCCTGCCGGCGATCGAGGAGCTGCTGAAGCGCGATCCGAACGTGAAGGTCGTCTACCGCGAATATCCGGTGCTCGGGCCGGACAGCCTGGTAGCTGCCCGCTGGGCGCTGGCGGCGGCGGAGCAGGGCAAGTTCCGCGCCTTCCACGACGCGCTGTTCGCGACGGACGGGCCGAGCGCCGCCAATATCGAGGCGGCGGCCGGGAAGGCCGGGCTCGACATGGCCAAGGCGAAGCAGGTCGCCCAGTCCAAACCGGTCGAAGGCGAGATCATCGCCAACCACAAGTTCGGCCAGAAGCTGGCGATGACCGGCACCCCGAGCTGGGTGATCGGCGGCAAGCTTCTCTACGGCATGCGCGACTATGCCGGCCTCGCGGCGGCAGTGGCCGAGGCGCGGAAGGGCAAGTAGCTATCTAATTCCTCCCCCAGCTTGCCTGGGGGAGGGGGACCGCGCCCGTAGGGCGTGGTGGAGGGGCCGGCGCAACGCCCCGGTGGACCTTGGTCGAGCGGCGT
>JAEXLC010000337.1 GCA_023445495.1 Pseudomonadota bacterium
TCGCCACCCTCTCCCCATTGGGGAGAGGGAGTTAGTTCACCGCCCGCACCCGGATCGACGCCATCGGCGCATCGGTGGTCGTGGTGTCAGTCTTCCAGGTGATTACCTTGTCCTTGCCGGTGGTCACCGCGCCTTCCTCATTGTTCTGGCTCACCAGTTCGGCATCGGTGGTCAGGGTGAAGGTGCCCTGCAGGCGGGTGAACGCCTCGCCCATGCCGCCCGGCATCATCGCGAGCGCGCTCATGTCGCCCATATTGCCCATGCCGTTGCCGCCGCCGCTCATCCGCACATAGCCCGGCGCCTTGACGCGGATCAGGTCCTTGCCGCGCAGCTCCACCGCGATCCACGGCATAATCATCTGGTTGTCGAGATTGTACGGGAACACGAACCCGTGATCGAGCACGCCGGAGATCTGGTAATCTACCCAGAACATGCCGTTGCCGCGATATTCGACGCTGCGATAGCCGGCTTCCTTGGCCACCTCGACTGCGAGCTTGCGGAAGGTTTCGTCCTGCTTGGCCTTCTCCTCGGGCGTCAGCGTGAAGTCCGGCTCCTTCTCCGGAGCCTTGGCCTTCTTGCCCGATTTCTCCTTGGCGGCCTCCTCCATGCCCATCTGCATCGCCTTGCCCATGAAGCTCTGCAGATCGACCGCCATCACCTCGCCCTTGTAGGCGAAGGTGAAGGTCCGGTCGGCATGGATGGTCAGCGCCGAATCGAACTTGCCGGGCACGAACAGGCAGCTGGCAAGCACGAGCGGTGCCATCAGCGCGAACGCGACGGCCTTCAGACGATGCAACATGAGTCCCCCTTGGCGATCAGCCGCGGGCGCTCACCGCATAGAGCGCGATCGCCGCGGCATTGGATACGTTGAGGCTTTCGACCTTATCCGAGATCGGCAGCTTCGCAAGCTCGTCGCAATGCGCCTCGGTGTTCTGGCGCATGCCTTCGCCCTCGGCGCCCAGCACCAGCGCGATCTTGCGCTGCTCGGCCATCACCTGGGCCAGCGTGCCCTTGGCATGGCCGGTCAGGCCGATGCGCCAGAAGCCGGCCTCGGCGATCTCCTCCAGCGCGCGGGCCAGGTTGACCACCCGGCACCACGGCACCTGCTCCAGCGTGCCGGCGGCGGCGCGGGCCAGCGTGCCGGTCTCGCCGGGTGCGTGCCGGTCCTGCGTCACGATGCCGAGCGCGTTGAACGCCGCTGCCGAGCGCAGGATCGCGCCGACATTGTGCGGATCGGTCACCTGATCGAGCACCAGCAGCGGGCGGTCGTCATCGGCTCCCTGGGCGAGCAGGTCGCCGAGCCAGATTTCCTCGAGCGGATCGACTTCGGCGACCAGCCCCTGGTGCGGCGCGTCGCCGGGCACCAGCCGGCCGAGATCGGCGGCATTGGCGAAGGTGATCGGGATGGTCGACGGAATGTCCATTCCGGCCAGGGCATCGTGCGTGCCCCAGATCTTGCGGACGGTGCGCTCGGGATTGTCGAGCGCCGCCAGCACCGCGTGCCGCCCATAGAAACGCGGACGGTTCGCGGATGCCTGGCTCGGCCGGTGACCACGCTTTGCCATCAATGCGCTCCCGGTGCCGCGTAGAAGCCGTCCGAAGCGTTCGGCTCGGTCGGCAGCGGCAGGCGCGGCAGCGGCTCGGGCGCGTTGGCGGCATTGATCAGGAAGGCGGCGAGGATGATCGCGCCCTGGCGCATGTCGTCGGCCTTCAGATGGTCGAAGGTGTCGACATCGGTGTGGTGCACGTTCGAGCCGTAATCCAGCGGATCCTGGATGAACTGGAAGGCCGGGATGCCCACCGCGTCGAAGAACACGTGGTCGGTGCTGCCGGTGCGCATCGTCGCCACCTTGGTCGCGCCGAACGAGTTGAACGGCGCCAGCCATTCGCGGAAGATCGGCACCACGGCGGTGTTGCCCTGGGTGAAGATGCCGCGGATCTTGCCCGAGCCGTTGTCGAGGTTGAAATAGGCGGCAAGCTTGCCGTGGTCCGGGCCCGGCTGGATCGGGAAGCCCTTGCTCCAGCCCATGTAGCGGGCATAGCCGCTCAGCGCCGGGTCGACCGGGCGGCTGGCGACATGGTTCTCGACATAGGCCATCGAGCCGAGCAGGCCCTGCTCCTCGCCCGACCATAGCGCGAAGCGGATCGCGCGCTTGGTCTTGATGCCCGATGCCTTGATGATGCGCGCGGCCTCCATCACCATCGAGACGCCGGCGGCGTTGTCGGCGGCGCCGTCACCCATCGCCCAGCTGTCCATATGCGCGCCGGCCATCACATAGCCCGCCTTGGCATCGGTGCCGGGGATGTCGGCCAGGATGTTGTACGCCTTGGTGTCGCTGTCGTCGAAGGTGACGTCGCTGTTGAGCTCGAGGCTCGGCGCCATGCCCATCTTGGCGAGGCGGGCGAGGCGGCGGTAATCCTCGGCGGCAATCTCGAAGCCCGGCAGCGGCGGGGTGGCGCCGACCTGGAACTGGCTGTTCTGGCCGTGCACTAGCTTGCCGTTGCGCGACGACATGGTGGCATAGCCGACCGCGCCCTCGGTCTTCAGGAAGGCGTCGCGCTTGGCGGCGAAGGCGAGGCGGCTCTGGCTGCTCGGGCGGCGATTCGCGGTGGCGGCGCCGTTCTGCAGCTGGAAATTGTCGTACCGGTTGAGATCGTCATCGCTCCAGCGACGGAAGTCGAGATCGGTCGAATCAGTGATCTCGGTCGGTTCGGTCAGCAGGACGATCTTGCCCTTGAGCTTGCCCTTGTACTGGTCGAGCGCGGTTTCGTCCGCCATCGGCGCCAGCACCACCTGGCCGGTGATCGTACCGTTGGTGCCCGGGGTCCAGGCGAGCGGTGCTGCGATCAGCGTCAGCGGACGTGGCGCGATCATCTTCACACTGGCGTTCTTGGCCGACCAGCCGCGGCCGAACTCGAAGCCTTCCTTGTGCACATTGGTCAGGCCCCATTCGCGGAACTTGGCCTGGGTCCAGTCCTCGGCCTGGCGCATCGGCGGAGAATTGGTGAGTCGCGCGCCGATCACGTCGGTGAGGTACTGGGCGATGCGCATCACTTCGCTGTGGTTGGTGCCCTGATCGACGATCTTGTCGACCGGCGCGGTCGGGCTGTCCGGTCCCTTGGCGATGGCAAGCGGCGCCATGGCGGTGGCGGCGAGCAATGTGGCAACGGCGAAGGAAAGACGGCGCATCGGGGACCCCTGTTTGGAAGCGGCGGACGCTATGCCGCACAAAGTCTGCGCGCAAGGCGTTGACAGGTGCGTCCGGCTTCGGCAATGGGCCCCCTCTCGCCGAACGGCGCCATGGACAGGTGGCCGAGTGGTTAAAGGCAGCAGACTGTAAATCTGCCCGGGTTTCCCGTACGCTGGTTCGAATCCAGCCCTGTCCACCACCGCCTAACTGGCGGATTTCTCAGGAAAGCTTCGATTTCCTCCTTACGGAGGCTCAGCTAAGCCGAATCGGCTTGGTGTAATTCCGGTGTAATGGGTAGCGAGGCTCCGATTTCGATCGCCGCTATCGCGTCATCGATATGCTCGCCATGAATGTGCGTGTAGTGCTCGACCATAGCTGTAGTCTTATGCCCGCTTATGCGTTTGATCGTTGGGAGATCGACGCCAGCCTTAACCAGCCGAGTTATGGCGGTGTGGCGCAGCACGTGAGGCGTGCATTGCCTTACGTCGAGCTTAGCGGCTTCAACGCAGCGGGCGAACTGTGCACGCATCTCGGTTTTATACGGAAACCGGGCGTGGTGTGCTCGCGAGGGGAAAATCCACCCCTCCTTGTCCTTTGATTTGGCCTGCCTCTCTTTAATGGCGTCGCGCAAAGCGCGAGTAATCGGCTGCTCGCGCTCTCCCGCTTTCGCCTTGTCGATCCAGATGCGACAATTTTCGAAATCGACCTCATCAAACCTAAGGCGCAGGATTTCGCTATGCCGCATGGCGGCGTTGAGGCCGAACATCACGAACAGCCATGACAGGTCGTCCTGATCGTTCTTGGCAGCATCCAAGAGCCTGCTCGACTGGTCCGGATTGAGAACTTGAATCCTCTTTCGGTTCTCCTTTTCCTTCGGGATTTCGGGGACGTTATCGCGCTTAATCCAGCCCCAATCCTTGGACGATGCTCGGCGCATGAGGTGTGAGAAAGTTGCCAGCTCCCGATTGATCGTTGCCTGGGCGGCGCCAGCCAGAGTGCGTTCACGACGATACTGACCAAGCCGATGGCTGGAAATCCTATCTAGGCGTTCCTTGCCGATGGCGGGGACGAGATAAGTACGCAGGTGGCGCTTCTTATTCGTCATGTCCTTACCTCCCGTGGCTTCCATCCGCTCGATGTAGGTTTCGGCGGCTTCCGCAAAGGTGCGGTGCAGTTTCCTGCCGGTAGGGAGATTCAGGCGTTGTTCCCGTGCCTGTGTGCGAAGGACTTCGACCGCCTGCTCCGCCTGCTCGCGCGTTACCCCTTCGCTCTCCTTCCCAAGCGCCCTGTGAATGCGAGCGCCATCGACCATCACGTTGATGCTGTAGGTCAGATCGCCATTGCGGGACCGCTCCACCGATATTCCATGCTCGGTGATCTTCTGCCCCGCGCTGAGCGCCCCGATGTTGGGGCGGGTAAGTTTACAATAGCGAATCGACATGAATATCCTCCGGTTCCGCGCTAGATTAGAGTCTAGCCTGGAGTCAAATCCTAAAACTCTCTGATTTTTTGATAGATTGTTAAAATATACTCTCTGAGTAAATCACAAGCGATGCCTTGACGAAACGGATTTAGCTTACGATGTATGGCTGGCTTGCGGAGATTTACTGCAAGTAAGTAAAGCCTGGAAAGTAATGCCCATGAAAGTTATTCTAGAGAAGGTGAGGGGTGAGGTTGAAATCACCCCGGATGGTAGGCTCACCCGTAAGGCAGCTGCTTCCTACCTCGGAGTGAGTCCCCGCACCCTCGCTGATCGCCACCGGAAGGGGCTTGAGCCGCGCAGCGTGAAGGTTGGGAGCCGTCGCTTCTATTACCTTCGTGATTTGGAAGCGTTTGTGAAGGAAGGTGCTGAATAATGGCACACGAAGTTAAGTTGTCTGGTATTGTGAGCCTCTGCGAGGATATTATTCACCTCTTGAACCGCTATGAGAAGGAAATTCCCGAAGAGATGTCAGAAAATTCGGCGGAGGCCCGCATCCTTCTTAGGCGTGCATGTGGCGCTATGCAGGATATCGCCCATCTTGACGAAGAATGTTCCTGCTCTGATCTAGGGGGTGATTGATAAAATCTATATTATTATAGGCGGCTTGGGCTTACAGGCACACTTCTACCTTCCGCTAGGGTGATATACTATAAGGGATAATCTTAGATATTTATCTAATAACCTTTAGTATTGATCAGAGCAGAATTACCCTAAAATCTCTACATGCTTCGTTTAGCCCAGCTGCCTATTTGCCTTCCCCTTGAAAGGGAAGAACGGGAGCCACCCCGCGTTTGATACCTAGTGAATGCGCTAGGACAGATATCACCCCACCTTACGGTTGGACTGGGTTTTCCCTATCAGCAGATTTCTAGCCTTTAGGAGGGTTGGAAGGTTAAGTTCCCCCGAAGCCGCTTGATCCATAATCTCGCTCTGGTGGCTTCGGCGGAAGGTTCTGAGCACATCGGCAAAAATGCTTGCCTTCGCTAACCAGATGGTCCTAATCTTTCCGAAATTCCTATAGGTCACGAGCCTGGATAAGTCTCAACGATAGTTTTACCATAAAAGACTCATTGGAGTCAAAGTTAAAATCTGTCGAAAATTACAAGTTATTTTGTAAACTAATTTAAACATTAGTTCACGATTTTAAATCGGTTGATTGTGAGCATTTATTTTTAGAAATCCGCACTCACTTTCATGATTGAAATTTCCGGCCTTTCCAAGGAGTCTTCATGGCTGACGATACCCCCGCGCTTAGCCCTGTTGAGCTCGCTGCTGAACTTACCGCAGCTTGGCTCTCCAACCCCAACACCCGCGCAACGACCGAGGAGTCGGTTGCCTTCCTAACCTCTATGCACAAGACCGTTGCAGAGCTGGGCAAGGTGGCGTCCTTAGATGCTGAACTTGTCGCGCCAGCCGAGCCCGAGCATGTTCCTGCCGTGTCGGTCCGTAAGAGCACCGCCAGCCGTGAACACATTATCTCCCTCCTGGACGGCAAACCCTATAAGACTCTCACCCGACACCTCTCCACCCACGGTTTGACCCCGGACGAATATCGAACCCGGTACGGTCTGCCGAAATCATATCCGATGACCGCGCCGGCATATTCGGAGCAGCGCAGGGAGATGGCGAAGAAGCTGGGATTGGGCAGAAAGCCGGGTCAGAAAGCTCCTGCGAAGAAGTCGGTATCCAAATAGGCCCTATTTCGCTCTAGGAAGCCCGTACAGGCGTTAAGTGATCTGAGGGCTAGTGGGCAGCCTAAATCATAAATTGCTCTGTGCGGGCTCTATATGCCGTGCATTAGATTGCTTGCTAATATACGAGGCTAGGTCGTGGCAGAAGATCGGGTTTATATTGTAGGTGGCGAAGAAGAGAACGGCGATCAGCATCTGTTTGCTACTGATGATCTTGGACGAGCAATCGCTAAGCACGACGAATTGAAAAGCAAGCTTCGGAAGGTCCAGACCAATGAGGGGCTGGCCGATGCCATGGATGCGGCGGCGAACCCGCACTAGGCCGTGCAGTCCTGGGGGGGGGCGGCTTTCGGAGCATGAGCCGAACGACCGACAACGGGTGATTGCGAAGTGGCATCTTCTGGTCGGCGCGGGCAGTTATAGCTGCCGCCATCCTATGACCGCCGTTCCCGAAAGTGATCGGTCAAGGGGCGTGGCAGTTTCAGATTCAGAACTGAGCTGATGGGGTGCGGCGATCCACGCCCTCTGCAACGGAAGAGGCAAGGTCGGCTGTGGCCTGGACGATTGCCAAGCGCTGGTCGCGTATTCGCGAAGCCCAATTCGTAAATAGCACGCTGAACGCGCTCGCAATACCGCCAGCGATACCGAGAAAGGCTGCGCTATCGTCGAGGTGACGCAGCGCGTCGATTCCGGCCCAGATGGACAGCGCCGCTGCCACAACTGGCAACGCCAATGATAGAAAATCAACGGACTTCGCAACCCTAGGAGAGGCCTCCCTTAGCGGACTGAGTAGTAATCCATAATCCGCCATGGAGAGCCCCTTTATTCGCCGCGTTTCCTACAGGTTTGCGAGTCTTAGAAATTGGGCCCGTCATAATCGGTGGGCGGGTCAATATGATCCCAGCGTAACGCAACTTCCTCGCACGCTGCTCGCATGTGGTCGAGCTTCGTCGGAAACATATTCGGTGCGGGGAATATGCGCTTCCCGAACACGTCCAACGCGTAGCAGATTTTGGGGTCCGCCTGTCCCAAATAGGCGAGATGCTGCTCGGAAAAAACTGCCGCCAGGACAGCGCTGGTTTTGCATCGGGCTTCACGGTTTTTGGCGGATGCCTCCGATTTGGAGAAGAGGAGAATCAGTCCTCCAACGCACTTTTCTCCATTCTTGCCTGTTCGATGAGTCGTTCCGTCTAGCGCGACACTGACTCCCACCCCTTCGATCTGAAGTTTCGGTTGCTTTGTCACGATCGCTCTGCAGCTGATCTTTGCCAAACCCAGTGAGTTGTAGGCACTCTGGAACGCTTCAATCGCTTCTACAGAGAGGGCGCAGTCCTGTTTAGTCCAGTCGGTGGCAGTGAACTTAGCCTCTCTCGTCTTAATAGATTCGACGCCTTCATATAATACTTTAGAATTTCTTAAATCATCGCAGAGATATTCGCCGATAGCTTCTCTGGCGCCACTGTAGCGTGCAACCACAGAGGTCTTAGGATATTTGGCGTCCCGAATAATCGTCTTGCGACGAGGAGGAGTAGCGGTTAGATAGTCCGACAGCTGGTTTGCCGATAGGCGCGGCTCGGCGTTGTATCCGTACCTTGGTTTAGGGTCGCTCATGGAAGACATGTTCCTCTCTACTCCGGTCGAAGGCAACAAGACTCTTTGTCTCTCGCCTTTATCTGCTCGGATGTACCGTGATGCTGGCGGAAGGGGCTTGGGCGGCGACTACGGCTACTTCATCTACGAAATGGACAGCGACAAGCCGAACGCCGGGATTGAAGTCATTGCCAAAGCCGCTTCGGAGGAAGCTGCCCTGCGCCTGTATGAGCTGCTTACAGGGCGCCTTCAGGTCGTCTAATCGCGCTCCGGCACGGATGGCGCGGCTTAGGCAATGGTGAAAGCGGGTTATCCTGTCCGTTTCATCCATCGCCCGTTGCGGACCAGCAGCTATTCGTGAGCGTCGCCGCGTCCTGGGCGCAGTGGGCGGCGGCAAAGGGTGAGGATCGAGGAATTTTGGGGCTTCTCTGAGAACGGTCTGGAATGCCGCACTCGGAAAATCTCTATGACTTCCCCTCCCTCGCCGTTGCCGTTTTCCCCCGTCTTTGTCATGAAGCCCTTGCGCTGCGGTGAGTCCCGCGCGTGGGGGCTGGTAATCCCCTCAGCTACGTAGGCCGGTCTCTTCACTGAGGTCGGGCGGCGGGCGCGTATGTCCAAGGCCTTCGGGCCCAAAGGCGTCCGCGCCCCTGTCTACGTACAAGGGATTACCACGCCCGGCTTTAGGCCGGGGTCGCCTCCAATATCGAAGGGGGCGGACATGAACGGACGACGCACTACCAACATCCTACTTGCTGGCATCCTCGTCACGCTCGTCGTGGGCGGCTTCATCGTATGGCGGTCCACATGGTCCGCTAAGGATCAGGAGTGCTGGACGCCCATGCCAGGCAACGATGCAAGGGCACGCATGGCACGGTGCAATTTCGAGTTTGAAAACGCGCCGGTGACGAACATTACAGAGGTGCCCTGATGGGCACGATCTACCACGCCTAAGGCGTCCCCTCGGGTGCGACGGGCCAGGTCGGGCGTTTCAGGTCCTTCCCGGACAGCATGTCCTTTATTTGCGTCAATCGATCATTGAGAAATTCACGCATGGCATCGCGCTCCTCGATGGTCATCGCGCGACCCTCGATATTATCTAGAATATTCTCATAGTACAGATGCAATCCCCTCATGTTGGCAACCATGGCTACCAGATAGCGGGCTAGAGATTTTGGTCCCTGGTCGTGCAATTCGTATGTAGGAAAACTATCAATCTCATTGGCGAGATTCATAACTGTCATCGCAGCAAAGCGGACGGACACAGCTTCCGGTAGGAAGTTGGCAGAGGTGTAATGATAGCTCTCGATTGCCTCGTATCCGTTAGATAGCAACCTCGCCGCTGCGATCCTCAATTGCTTCTTTCGATGCCAGATCGGCGCGAAGGCAGTGAAATAGGTGAGCAGCATCGCCAACATCGCGCCAACGAACTGAGCCCAACCGGACAACCCTTGGTGCGCTTCAAGCCATTGTGTCATATCGTCCTCCCATGATGTTCAGGGTAGGCTTCGATTTCCGGCTTATCCAGGCTCAGAACTTGTAACTGGCGAGCCCCCTCGGTCCTGACCCCCAAGTCTAGATCAAAAGATAGACTCGACTATTTCGAGCCATGGCGCATAATAACGTCATATCTTTTGAGCGAGTCGTGGGATTGATATGAGCCGCATTGCCTATTTCCGGGTCTCTACTGGTGAACAGAGCGTCCAGAGCCAGCGCCATGCCCTGGGCGGGGTCTTCGATAAGGAATTCACCGATGAAGGGGTGTCGGGTGCAACCCTTGCCGCCGATCGTCCAGGCTTTGCCGCTCTGCTGTCCTATGTACGGGAAGGCGATACCGTCCACGTCACCGCCATAGATCGCCTAGGACGTGACGCCCTTGACGCGCAGGCCACAGTTCGGCGACTGATGGAAAAGGGCGTGACGATCGACGTGCTAGGGCTTGGTCCTATCGCTAAAGGCGTAGGAGAACTGATTGTAGCCGTTCTCGCGCAGATCGCGGAAATGGAGCGCGCTAGGATTAAGGAGCGCTGCGATGCTGGCAGGGAGGCTGCAAGGGCCTCCCTGGTCGCCACTGGGCGAACGCATAGGGGAAAGGTCAGCCTCGGGCGCCCAAGGGCAGCGGACGCCGAAGCTGTGCGACGTTGGCGCCATGAGAATGGAGCCAGCATAAAGGGAACTGCGCAACATTTTGGTTTGTCTGCGGCGACCGTGAAACGGTACTGCGCAGTTTAGAATGGAGAGGCAAGCCTAGGGATTATCCTCTAGCGAGAGGGCGTGGGCCGCCCCTTCGCAACATTAGGGCGGCAATTCGAAATAGATCGGGAATGTTGACGCGCCCGTCTGATCGCACCTCTATGACGCCAATATCCATCAATGCTTTTAGCAAATTAAAGTTGGCATCTGCGTCTGAATAGCTTCCAAGAAATGGCGGAAGGTATCCTAGCGTGGAAGAATCTCTCTCGATTTCGTGCAGAGTATCTGCATCGTGCCAGCGATCATAAATAGCATCAGCGTAACAGGGTACTTCCTGTCCCGCCAATGGTTGGAGAGCGAGGTCAATCCAACCATACTCGTCCTTTAGCTGCTCCACCCGAAGTACCGATGCTTCACTAACGCCGTGCTTTATTCCGTCAATCGTAAGCGCCAAGCCAAGGATTGGCTCTCTTTCGTGACGGGCAGCTGCGCCTAGCGCGGTAAGGAAGCTACGAGGCGTCACCCTTCCCTTCGTGTCGGAAAGATGGTTGGGCAACCAAGTATAAGTCCGTCCACGTCGGGCATCTGCGCCCATGTAGGGGCCTGCAATGCGCACGAACAAACGTTCCTGTGCTGGCGACGAATGTAGTAGGGAGCCCGGCAGTTGAAAAATATTATTCATGTCCGTCGATACGGGAATTCTTAGCATGCTAAGCAGATGCTTGAACGCCTCTGAAGTCTCCTCCCTACGAAGTAGGTCACTGAACAGGAGACCATACAAATCCAACTGAGACCAGCGAAGGTCAAATGACCCAGCCTTTAACTTGGACAAATCTGTAAATGCAGCGGGCACGCTGCTGAGCTGTTCGGGCCTCATAAAAAGCTTAAACCGAATGGATCGGTAAGCGCGCAGCGCTAGAAGTGCTTCCAATAGGCTTGACGTCCGAAGTCTAATTCGATCCCATCGATTAGATAACCTATCTAGAGCATCAAAAACGACTACGAGTTTGATTCCCCGATCGGACAGAATTTCATCTAGAGCGCGGAGACGGGATTCAATCGCCTCTGATTTATTGTAGATAGTATATGCTTCTTCAAATGAGGCAAACGTTGGAATTCCAAGCACATCTTCGGCTGCTCGAATTGCGATTAGCAGCCAAAGGCGCGCGGTACGGACTTCGTCAAACCCGGCAACTTCATCCATGGTTGCGCGGGACACGGCGGTGCCAATTGCCTGATCAACAAACCCCGCACGCGCGACAACGGAATCCAGCTTTAGTCGAGGATATGTCGGCGCCACAGCTTGGCGTGTTGCGTCATCGGTGAAAATGGATGCCCAAAAACTTTTCCCGGTGCCCCGAGCACCGACGACGATGGGGGAGTCTGGGTCCAGGGCCAGAGAGTGCCGCGTAGGCGTAAAAATCTCTTCCAGCCTTGGGGGTTGGCCAACGACGTGTGAAACATCAGACGGGGTGGCAGCCAGGCCCGCCCGGATCACATCCATCACTTCAGCCAAGTCCATCATCATATCCAATTTTTGCGCCCAAATCTGCTCGAACGTTTCCGATTAAGTCGCCGAATGCTTCACTATATTGAGAGGAGCTCAATTGCGCTGGATTTCGAATGGGGTCGAACAAGCGGTGGGCTGAACTATCTCCGACAACCCAGGGAAAGTGAGGCCCGTCTGGATCATTGACATTGAACCAATTCAATTCGCCTACTTCAAATTGCTCTGCGGTTTGCTCTGGTTCATCATAAATATTCTCACTAAACAGTCGATGGGACGCATCACGAAAACCCGCAAGCTCATCAGGTGATGACAGGTCAGCCTTGCCATGTACCATTCTTAGCTTCGCCTCAACTCGCTCTCCGTGGGGAGTAAAGGTATTGAGATGGCTCAGTAATGGTGCGTAACCTTCGAAAGTCTGGTCTTGATAAGTCCCAAAGAGCAGAACCTCTGCCCCGAGGCCTAATAGAGCCGCGGCGGAAGTCTCATGGAGGCCGGCCCTCGAATCGACTAAGACAACGTCGAAGTCACGTATTTGGGAAAGCCCATTGACTAAATCCCTTGCACGATCTGCAAACGTTCTAATTCCTAGAATTTCATCATAATCTTCTACATACGCGCGTGATATCTTTCCCAGAACATTCTCCGGGTGAGCGAGTGACATCTGGCCAAATGCAGGGGCTACGTATGCCGGTGCGCCTCCGGTGATGACCGGCGAAGCTTCCATAATGTCCGCGAAATCCAGGCCATCAAACTTACTCGCACCCTTCTCGACGAAGTAGTCTAATATCCCGTACTTCGGCCGATATTCTCTGGGTAGTAGGAAAGACCCAAGGCCAGGGGCTTCAAGATCAAAATCCAACGCGAGTACGCGATAGCCGCTTGCAGCGAGGTCGGCTGCAACAAGTGTCAAAGCCGTGGATCGGCCAACTCCGCCCTTTAAGGAAGCGAAAGTATATATTGGTAAAGCTGACAACTCGGGGGGTAGGGAGACCCAATCTGCACCAATAATCCTTCTGTCGAGAATAAGGGGGTGGAGATGGCTCTCGTCCTCTACGCGAAGGGTTAAACGCGTGTAACGTGCGTCATCAAGAATCGATTTGTCGAAAGTTTCATCCGACAGTAGCTCGACCTTGTTATCGATGTAACTTGCAAATTTTTCTAGTGATTGTTCATAATTGATGATTACTTCGGGTGGGAAATCCCGCTTGAGCAAAGTTGTAATTATCCCGGACGCGTCTCGCAGGAAGCGTACGCTCCCATCCTCAATCGCAGCTCCTCCGAACGCCTGAATTGCCTCAGAAGCCAATGCGTTAAGTGCGTCGTCAAAGCGCGGAGTAAATGTTCCTGCCGTCATCTACGTCACCGAATTTTACTAATTGAGAGAAGGTTCATGGTAACTTTCTCCCAAGTGTCATATTTTTCTTTAGTGACTACGCCATCCGCAGAATAACGGTCACTGATGTGCCAGTCTTGAAATATCGTGGTCTTACGCATGATCGCTAGCCACGGGCCCGAGAGCCTCCGGTATTCCAGCTCGCGTCGGACCCTTCGCTGGGGGTCCGGATGATGCCCGTCATAGTTTGCTTGAGGCTCATTGCGCAAACTTCGGAGCTTCTGCTTCAAAAGGCATTCCGCGCCAAATCCGATCAGATGACCTGCGTTGTCATACCGACCGCCAGCGGCAAGAGCTTGGGCATCCTTGATGTGTCTAATCGCAGCGGCTCTATAATCGTCAACCACGCAGGCCCTCCTGGTACCATTTGGCACCGTCACGGGCTTTGAGCAATGGCTCGTCCAGCGGCGGGCTCTTTCCGCTGCGGTAGGCGCTGCACTCGTTCTGTTACCACTTTAGAGTGCGGACTTCACCGGCGCTTCAAGAGTGGCCATCAAAAATTGGGAACGGTAGAACGGGGCCGTAGAACCAGTGTAATTCTGGTGTAATCAAGCACGTCAAACGCCGTTATCGTTCGGTATCTGCCGGAATGTGCATTTTTATGATGTGGCGTCAAAACAGCTACTTAGGTGGCTCTCGGTATCGGGCGGTACTGGTGCCCAATCGACTGTAAATCTGCCCGTGCAAGCGTACGCTGGTTCGAATCCAGCCCTGTCCACCACTTTCCCCGCGGGGCACGGCCCGCGGTTCACGAAATCTCTGGTGAATGCCCGCCGCGCAGCGCGGCCGGGCTCAGGCCCTTGCGGCGCCCGGTGCCCGCGCGTGCTTGCGCTCAGGGGATTCGCGCCGGGCGCGCCCCGTCTTTTCCTGCTTTTCCTCTGCAAGCAGGAATTCCTCGGTTTCTTCCTCGGTGACACCCTCGGCATGCGTCCTGTGCACATGCTGCATCATCGTCGCCCATTGGCGGTACGAACCCATCTGCGACCCCTCGCTTTTCCCTGATAACGAGGGGTCATAACGCAGGTGCGAACGGGATGACTCGTGAAATAAATCCTTAACGCGCCGCGAATCACGATTCCTTAATCAAGCACCGCCGCAACCAGCTGGCGGAAGGCATCGGCGCGGTGGCTCATCGCGTGCTTGGCCGCCGGTTCCATCTCGCCGAACGTCTCTTCATGCCCGGTCGGCAGGAAGACGGGGTCATAGCCGAAGCCCTGGGTGCCGCGCGGCGGCCATACCAAGGTGCCGTCCACCCGGCCTTCGAACCATTCGACATGGCCGTCGGGCCAGGCTAGCGCGAGCGCGCAGACGAAATGCGCGTCGCGGCTGGTCTCGGGCGGCAGCGCGGCCAGCTTGTCCTCGACCAGCTGCATTGCGACGCCGAAATCCTTGCTCGGGCCCGCCCAGCGCGCCGAGAAGATGCCCGGATCGTTGTTCAGCGCCTCGACGCACAGGCCCGAATCATCGGCCAGGGCAGGGAGCCCCGAGAGATCCGCGGCCTGCAGCGCCTTCAGCTCGGCATTGGCGACGAAGGTGGTACCCGTCTCCTCGGGCTCGGGCAGGTCGAGCTCGGCCGCGGAGACCGGCTCGATCCCGAACGGGCCGAGCAGCTCGCGAATCTCGCGCACCTTGCCGGCATTGTGGCTGGCGATCACCAGCTTGCCGGGCTGCAACTTGCGGATCGCCTGCGGGGTTTCACCTTCTCCGGTCATCCGATTGCCTTCACCTGTGCTTCGAAGATCTGGTTGCAGCCGATCCGCGCGAGGCGGAGCAGGCGGAGCAGCCCTTCCTCGTCATAGGTCGCGCCTTCCGCGGTTGCCTGCGCCTCGGCGATGTTGCCGTTCGACAGCAGGACGAAATTGGCGTCGGCATCGGCTGCGCTGTCCTCGACATAATCGAGGTCGAGCACCGGCGTGCCGTTATGGATGCCGCAGGAGACCGCCGCGACCTGCGCGGTGATCGGGTCTTCCTTGATCAAGCCCTGCGCCATCAGCTTGTTCACCGCGATGCGCAGCGCGACGAACGCGCCCGAGATCGCCGCGGTGCGGGTGCCGCCATCGGCCTGGATCACGTCGCAATCGAGCGTGATCTGGCGCTCGCCGAGCTTCTTGAGGTCGGTGACGGCGCGCAGGCTGCGGCCGATCAGGCGCTGGATTTCCTGGGTGCGGCCCGACTGCTTGCCCTTGGCGGCTTCACGCTGGCCGCGGGTATGGGTCGCGCGCGGCAGCATGCCATATTCGGCGGTGACCCAGCCCTCGCCCTTGCCCTTCAGCCAGGGCGGCAGGCGCTCTTCGACGCTGGCGGTGACGAGCACGCGGGTATCGCCAAAGCTGATCAGCACCGAACCTTCGGCGTGGCGGGTGAAATGCGGCTCGATGGTGATTGCCCGCATCTCGTCGGGGGCGCGGCCGGAAGGGCGCATCTGCTTCAGTCTCCTGCAAGGTTTGACGCGCCACGTAGACGTAACGGTTGGAACGCGCCAGTGTCGGCGGGCGATCCGTGTAGAGTGGCCGCAGGGAGAACAGGGTAATGCGTAAGGTGGCGATCATCGTTCTGGGGCTGGGGTTGGCGGGCTGCGTCGCCCCGCGCGGCGGGCCGGTGGGCGAGCCGGGGCGCCCGATCCCGATCGAAGGCGATTCGATCCGCTATGAGACCGGTCCCTGCTATGGCCGCTGCCCCGTCTACGCGATCACCGTGCGGCCCGATGGCACCGGCGTGTTCGAGGGTAAGCGCTTCACCGCGGTGACCGGCGAGAAGCCGTTCAAGCTCACCCGTGCGCAATATGATGCCTTCGCCGCGACGCTGGGGCCCTATCGCCCGGAGAGCGGCGAAATCCGCTATGCGCCCGGCCAGAAGAATTGCGAGCCGGCAGTCACCGACGCTTCCAGTGTCAACGTCACCTGGACCCGTGCGATCGGCGACAGCCAAGGGCTGTACTTCTATTATGGCTGCCGTTCGGAGAAGAACCGCCCGATCGGCCAAGCGCTTGGCGACGCCGTCGAGGGGCTGCCGATCCACGACCTGATCGGCGAGCGGCCCTGATCCTCAGCCGCCTGTTCCCCGGCTCTCGCCGGGGAACGTGGAAGGTTGAGGCGCGCTCGCGTTCCACTACATAAGCCCCATGACCACCCCGCCGATCCGCGAACTTACCGACCGCGCCCGCGACGTGTTTCGCACGGTGGTGGAATCGTATCTCGACACCGGCGCGCCCATAGGCTCGCGGGCGATCGCGCAGATCTCGGGCCTAAACCTGTCGCCCGCCTCGATCCGCAACGTGATGCAGGATCTCGAGGAACTGGGTCTGCTCGCCGCGCCGCATACCAGCGCCGGCCGCATGCCGACCGAGACCGGCCTGCGGCTGTTCGTCGACGGCATGATGCAGGCCGCCGAGCCCAGTGCCGAGGAGCGCGCCGCGATCGAGCGCAACGCCGCCGAGCGCGGGCCCGTCGAGGAAGCGCTTGCCGCCACCACCGCCGCGCTTTCCGGTCTTTCGTCCTGTGCCGGCCTGGTGCTGGTGCCCAAGGTCGAGCCGCTGCTCCGTTCCTTCGGCTTCGTGCCGCTCAGCCATGACCGCGCGCTTGCCGTGCTGGTCGGCGAGGACGGCTCGGTCGAGAATCGCGTGGTCGAGCTGCCCGGCGGCATGGACCCCTCGGCGCTCCAGCGCGCCGCCAATTATCTCTCGGCCACCTTTGCCGGCCTCACGCTCAGCCAGGCTCGTGCCCGGGTCGAGCGCGAGCTCGGTGCCCAGCGCGCGGCGCTGGACAGCGCAGCCGCCGCGCTGGTCGAGCGTGGCCTGGCGGTGTGGAGCGAGGATGGCGGCCGCCGCCCGGTGCTGATCGTGCGCGGCCAGGCGCGGCTGATCGATGCGGCCGCGGCAGAGGATCTCGATCGGGTCAGCCAGCTGCTCGATCAGCTCGAAGGGCAGGAGGAGATCGCCCGCCTGCTCGATTCGGCACGCGAGGGCGAAGCGACGCGCATCTTCATCGGATCCGAGAACAAGCTGTTCGCGTTGTCCGGTTCGTCGGTCATCGCCAAACCGGTGCGTTCTCTTGACGGACGCGTGGTCGGCGTGGTCGGCGTGATCGGTCCAACGCGGTTGAACTATGCGCGCGTCGTCCCCATGGTGGATTTCACGGCGGCCACAATGGCCCGATTACTGGCCTGAACAGGGAAATATGACGGAAGAGAACAAGGTGACGGACACCCAGGAAGAAACGCTGCGCGCCGAAACCGCGGAGGGCGCCCCCGAAGTGGCCGAGCACGATCGCCTGGCCGATCTCGAGGCGCAGCTGGCCGAAGCGAAGTCGGCTGTGATGTATGCTCAGGCGGAGACGCAGAATGTCCGCCGCCGCGCCGAGAAGGAAGCACAGGACGCCAAGGCCTATGCCGCGACCGGCTTTGCCCGCGATGTGCTGTCGGTTGCCGACAACCTGACGCGCGCGCTGGCCGCGATTCCGGCCGAGCTGAAGAATGACGAGAAGCTCAAGGGCCTTGTCACCGGTCTCGAGGCGACCGGCCGCGAGCTCGAATCGGTGTTCGGTCGCCACGGCATCACCAAGATCGTCGCGCTCGGCGAAGCGCTCGATCCCAATCGCCACCAGGCGATGCTGGAAATGCCGAGCGCCGACGCCGAGCCGGGCACGATCGTGCAGGAAATCCAGTCGGGCTACATGATCCGCGACCGCCTGCTGCGCCCGGCGCTGGTCGGCGTGGCGAAGAAGCCGGACTGACCGGCTTCGCACTTATGCATCCGTAACGGTAGCGATTCCCGGGGTCATGTCCTTTACCCCGTTTGCGCACGGGGGTAGTTTCCCTTCATGTCAAATGAAGATCCCCGTGCGCGTGCACTGCGCCTGGCGGCTGAGGCGATCGAGCTTTGTGACGAGGCCGGTTTCAGCGTGGCTGCTACCTATCTGCAGCACGGGCACGACCTGATCGCCGAGGCGGCCCCGCGCGTGCGTCAGATCCGCTGGGCCTGGGGGTCAGATGAGCCCCAGGTTCCGCATGCTGACGATACCGCTCCCCGCCACGACTAGGTGATCGTGGACGACGATCCCCAGTCCCTTGCCCGCTTCGATCAGTTGCCGAGTGATGTCGATATCGGCTTCGCTGGGAGTCGCATCGCCTGACGGGTGGTTGTGCACGACGATGATCGCGCCCGCGCCAACCTGCAGCGCCCGCCGCAATATGTCGCGAACGTAGAGCGGCGCTTCGTCCAGGCAGCCTTCGCTGACGATCTCGTCGCGCAGCAGGCGATTGGCCGAGCTGAGGAACAGCACCCGCACCTGCTCGGTGCGCTTATGCACGAGATCGGCACGCAGATAGGCGATGAGGCCGCTATGGTTGCCGATGATCTGGCGGTCGCGGATCGGCTCGCGCAACAGGAAGAGGTGCGTCTCGCGGACCGCCGCCAGCAGGCCGGCGGCGGCGTCGTTGCCGTCAAGCTCCTCGCCCAGCAGCGTCTCGTCCGCGTTCAGCACCGCGCTGAGCGAGCCATGCGCGGCGATCAGCTCTCGCGCGGCGTCGCCGGACCGGTCGTCGAGGAAGGGGAGAAGGAGGCGTTCCAGGACGGATCCCGCCCCTGGATCTTCAGGCGACGGCGGTGATTGCGCGTCGCCACGATCAGGATGGCCAGCACGAGATAGCTCCACAGGCTGCTCGTCAGCCAATAGAGGAACGGATAGATGTGCGGATCGAGGGTCTTGAGGAAGTGACCCGCGACCTGAACGACTAGCAGCGCGGCCATGGGGATCGGCCATAAACGATTTGCCCGGACGACGAGGATCAGAACCGTGGCCAGCATCGTCGCGTCGACGATCAGCAGGCCCGTTTCCAGATTGAGCCAGCGCGCACGCGCGCCGGACACGGCGAAGAATGACGCCAGGGTACCCCCCAGCACGACCGCCGCCCCGATCCGCTCGGGTGTCCCGCCACGCCAGAATGCATAGCCGGTGCTCATCAGGAGCAGGATCAGAAAGGCTGCGACGTGCCACATGGGACGAACGGCTGCCCGTCCCATGTAGCAAGGTCAAGTCGTTACGCGGCGGCGCGCAGCAGCGGCGGCTGCTCGGTGGCGCCCGACGGGAAGGTGGGGCAGGGCCACAGGTCGCCAAAGGCTTCCGGCGACGCGCCGAGCTTCCTGGCCAGGGCGCCGAATTCCTGATGTGCCATCACCACGGCACGGCGGCTGTCGAAGGCCGCGATCATCGCCGTTCGCAGATGGTCCAGCGCGGGCTGGGTGGCGTGCGGCGGAAGCTGGATCGCCTGCGCCTGGCTCGTGGTCATGCTGACGAGATTGGCGAGGTTGCGCAGCGCGTCATCGGTGGCCTGTTCGCCGGCGATCGTCGCCTTGGCCACGAGCGTGATGGCGTCGAGATGCGGTAGATTGGACATGCGTTTCCCTTTCCCCGCGCGGCGGACCCGCGCAGGTTGTTGCGACGTTGGTGTTTTCGGCGAAGGCTAGCGGAGGAGGAGCCGACCTATGGCGACGACGCCGTAGAGCAGCATGCTCAACCCGCCGAGCAGCATCGGCACGCCGATGGCGATCAGCAGCGTGAGGATGAACCGCTGTGCGGTGCCAAGATCATGTGGTCGAACCCCTTTCAGCAGCCGGCGCAGGCTGTACTGCTCCCCCAGCGGCTCCAGGCCGAACGCGCTCCGCGTCGCCTGGACCCGCTGGACGGGCATGTCGTTCCTGTCCGCCGCCGCTGGAAATGACGTGCTCGGCACCGGATAGACAAGCTCCGCCGGGTCACGTGTGATTCGATCATATCCGGCATCGATCCCGGCGAAGATGCGCGCTGCCTCCCGCCGCGAGGTTGCGCCGAGCACCAAGCGCGCGCGGTCGAGCCGCTGGTCGATCGCCGATTTGGAGATGCCGAGCAGGCGGGCGATCTCCTTGGACGACAGGTTCTGCTGGACGAGGCGCAGCACCTCGATCTGCTCGGCGGTCAGCCCGGCGGGGAGTTCGTTCATGCGCCGCTCCGGCTGTCGGCCGGTGGCGAAAGGTCTCTTGCCTCACAAAGCATCGCGACTACCGGCACCTGATTTACGGATGGCCTGTCATCGCATCCCGATGCCATTCCTATCAACTGCTTAGGCATATCCCGCCGCGCTTCGCGAACATGACGGCTTTTTCATTTGAAATCTCCGCCCCGTGCGACCATTTCGCCCGTGGATGCACAACCGTGCACCCTTAACCGCCAGCTCCGAGAATGGGGTCATGTCCAGCAACGACCATAGTCGATCGACCGTGCCGTCCGGGGCCGCCGCGCTGAGCTGATCCGCTCACCTCCTGCGCAGCCGCCCCGGGCGGCCGGTCGGCAGTGAGGTGTATTATGAACGCAGCCATCCGTTTCCTCGCGGATCTTCGCTTCTTCGGCAGCGTGGGTCGCGATCCCAACGCGCTGTTCGACGAGCGGCTGACCTTTGGCGAGAAGCTCGCCGATCGGGTCGCCGCGGTCGGCGGCTCCTGGGGATTCATCATCGGCTTCGGCCTGTTCCTCGGCGCCTGGGCGCTGCTGAACACGGTCGTGCTCGCCGCGCATGCCTTTGATCCGTTCCCCTTCATCTTCCTCAACCTGATGCTGTCGATGCTTGCCGCGCTGCAGGCCCCGATCATCATGATGAGCCAGAACCGCCAGGCAGCGAAGGACCGGTTCGAGGCACGGCTCGATTACGAGACCAATCTGCGCGCCGAAGCGCAGATCGACAGCCTGCACCACAAGATCGACCTGCTCACCGCGGAGATAGCGCGGCTTTCGCGGGTCGATTGAAACTACGCTATTGCTAGTCATTCGCAACAAAGGGTAAGGCGATCCCGCCCCGGAGATTCCGCTCCGGGGAAGGGGATCGCCTTTGTACCAGTTCCTGGATCGCTCCGCCGCCGAGCTTGCCCCCGTCGACCAGCTGCTGCTCCATGCGATGCGGCAATGGGTGGCGACGATTCGCGCCGGGCGCTGCCCGTGCAGCGTGCTCGGCCCGGTGCTGCGCGGGCGCGGGCTGCTGGAGATGCTGCCCGATCTGAACATGGCGATGCTGCTGATCGACCGCGAAAACCTGTCCCGACTTTGCTTCAAACCGCCCTTCTCGGCGGAAATAGGCGATGACGAGGCCTTGCTCCTTTCGCTGCATGCGCTAGCACGCGCCGGCGCGCAGCCGCGCGTCGACGCGGTCATCGAGCAGATCGTGAAACCCGAAGCGCGCCTTCCGCTCTCCGTGGCGGTGGCGCGTATCGCTGTTGCTTTCGCGCGTTGAAGTAAAATTACGTTGCAGCGCACCGTGAATTTGGAAAGAGCCGACCTCGTGAATATGCATGCCCGCCCGCCCATCGTCCTGCCCGAGCACCCCGCCTTCCAGACGGCTGCGGTGCGCTGGGTGAAACATTGGAACGAGCATCTGTTCAGCTTCGCGATCGAGCGCCCGGCCAGCTTCCGCTTCCGCGCCGGCGAGTTCGTGATGATCGGCCTGGAAGGCGAGGGCAAGCCGCTGATGCGCGCCTATTCGATCGCCAGCCCGACCTGGTCGGATGAGCTCGAGTTCCTGTCGATCAAGGTCGAGAACGGCCCGCTCACCTCGCGCCTCCAGCTGATCCAGCCGGGCGACCAGATCTATCTCGGCAAGAAGCCCACCGGCACGCTCGTCGCCGATGCGCTGCTGCCGGGCAAGCGCCTGTTCATGCTGTCGACCGGTACCGGCCTCGCGCCGTTCCTCAGCGTCGCCCGCGATCCGGACACCTATGAGCGTTTCGAGCAGCTGGTGATCGTCCACTCGACCCGCCGCGTGAGCGACCTCGCCTATCATGACGAGCTGACCGCGCAGCTGGCCAACGATCCGCTGGTCGCCGATCAGGCGCTGCTCCAGTTCCACTATATCCCCACGGTTACCCGCGAGCCGTTCCGCACCACGGGGCGCATCGGCCAGCTGATCGAGAGCGGCTGGCTGTTCAAGGCGCCGGTGCAGGGCCATCCCGAGCTCAATCCGGAAACCGATCGCGTCATGCTCTGCGGCTCGAACGCGATGATCAAGGACTTCGCCCAGATGCTCGAAGGGCATGGCTTCGAGGAAGGCTCGAACGCCAACCCGGGAAGCTTCGTGCTGGAGCGCGCCTTCGTCGGCTGAGGTTCCTCTCCCGTTTAACAATCGTCATCCCGGCGAAAGCCGGGATCTCGGGCGAAGGCGCGGGGAAGGAGCCGCAGGAGATCCCGGCTTTCGCCGGGATGACGAATAGGGGATTTTCGGCTTTGCACGTGACGTGCGGGCCGGCGCGCCCTATCTCCCCCACATGTCCAACCGCTTCGATCATGTCCCGAACCGCCGCACGCTGATCGACCGGCGCGGCGTCGCCGAGCGGCTGCACGCATTGCAGGCCAAGGACGGCGCCAAGCTGCGCGCGGCGGGGACCAAGGAACTCAAGGCCGCGCTCGACGTCGGCCGCGCTGAGATCGCCCGCCGCCTGGCCGAGCATCCTTCGCGCGGGCACGAGATCGCCGCCTCGGGCGCGTTCCTGATCGACCAGCTGCTCCGCCTGCTCTGGGACTTCACGGTCGAGCGCCTGCATCCCAATCCCAATCCCAGCGCCGCCGAGCGCATGGTGCTGATCGCGGTCGGCGGATACGGGCGCGGCGAGATGGCGCCGCATTCCGACATCGATATCGGCTTCATCACCCCGTGGAAGGTCACCGGCTGGTGCGAGCAGGTGATCGAATCGATGCTCTACTCGCTATGGGACATGCAGTTGAAGGTCGGCCATTCGTCGCGCTCGCTCGACGACATGGTCCGCCAGGCCAAGGGCGATGTGACCGTGCGGACCGCGCTGCTCGAAGCGCGCTATGTGTGGGGCGATACCAGCCTCTATGACGACGCCGCGGCGCGCTTCAAAAGCGAGGTCCAGGCCGATACCGCCCGTACCTTCATCGCCGAGAAGCTGGCCGAGCGCGAGGCGCGGCACAAGCGGATGGGCGACAGCCGCTATGTCGTCGAGCCGAACGTCAAGGAAGGCAAGGGCGGGCTGCGCGACCTGCACACGCTCTTCTGGATCGGCAAGTACGCGTACAATGTCCGCGAGACCGGCGAGCTGGTCGAGAAGGGGCTGCTCACCAAGCTCGAATATCGCCAGTTCCGCCGCGCTGAGAATTTCCTCTGGGCGGTGCGCTGCCATCTTCACCTGATCACCGGCCGCGCCGAGGACCGGCTGACCTTCGACGTTCAGCGCGAGATCGCCGAGCGGATGCGCTATTCCGACCGCCCGGGCATGTCGAAGGTCGAGCGATTCATGCGCTTCTACTTCCTCCAGGCGAAGGCGGTGGGCGACCTGACCGGCGTGTTCCTTGCGCATCTCGACGAGAAGTTCGCCGCGCGCGGCTCGCGCTTCGGCTTTCCCCAGCTCTGGCGGCGGCCGCGGAAGCTCAAGGGCTTCACGTTCGAGCGCGGCCGGCTCGCCTTGCCGCGCGACAGCTTCTTCCAGGAAGATCCGGTTCGGCTGATCGAGCTGTTCCAGCTCGCCGACCTCCACAAGCTCGAGGTCCATCCGCTGGCGATGCGTGCCGCGGCGCGCGACGCCAAGCTGGTCGACGATGTCCGCGACGATCCCCGCGCCAACGCGCTGTTCCTCGATGTGCTGACCTCGCCGCGCGATCCCGAGACGGTGCTGCGCTGGATGAACGAGGCCGGCGTGTTCGGCCGCTTCGTGCCCGATTTCGGCCGCGTCGTCGCGCAGATGCAGTTCGACATGTACCACCATTATACGGTCGACGAGCATTCGATCCGGGCGATCGGCCTGCTTGCCCAGATCGAGAAGGGCGAGCTGCGCGACGATCATCCGCTCGGCACCAGCATCTTCAAGCAGATCGCCCAGCGCCGCGCGCTCTATGTGGCGGTGCTGCTGCATGACATCGCCAAGGGGCGCGGCGGCGATCACTCGGTCCTGGGCGCGGAAGTCGCCGAGCGCTTCTGCCCGCGCCTGGGCATGAGCAAGGCCGAGACCGAGACCGTCGCCTGGCTGGTGCGCTGGCACCTGCTGATGTCGGCAACCGCGTTCAAGCGCGACCTGAGCGATTTCAAGACGATCCTCGATTTCGCCGGCCATGTGCAGAGCGCCGAGCGGCTGCGCATGCTCCTCCTGCTCACCATCGTCGATATCCGCGCGGTGGGCCCGGGCGTGTGGAACGGCTGGAAGCGCCAGCTGCTCGCCGACCTGTTCGACGCGTCGGAAGAAGTGCTCCGCCTCGGGCACAAGCAGAAGGGCCGGAACGAGCGCATCGCCGCCAAGCAGGCCGAGCTCGCCCAGGCGCTCGGCTGGGAAGAGGCGCGGATGGACGCGTTCCGCAAGCGGATGACCGAGAGCTACTGGATCGCAGAGCCGTCCGACGTGCTCGAGCGCAATGCCCGCCAGGTCGATGCCGCCGGCAATGCCCAGCTGTCGGTGGAGGCGCAGGTCTATCCCGAGCGCGGCGCGACGCTGGTCACGGTCTATGCCGCCGACCATCCCGGCCTGTTCTACCGGATCGCCGGGGCGATCCATGTCGCCGGCGGCAACATCATCGACGCGCGCATCCACACCACGCGCGACGGGCTCGCGCTCGACAATTTCCTGATCCAGGATCCGCTGGGCCGGCCGTTCGACGAGGAAGCCCGGCTCAACCGGATCAAGACGACGATCGCCGATGCGCTGGCCAATCGTGCCAAGCTGCAGGACCGGTTGAAGGCCAAGCCGCTGGTCCGCCCGCGCGCCGAAGCCTTTGCGATCGAAGCGAATGTGCTGATCGACAACAATGCCTCGAATCGCTTCACCGTGATCGAGATCAACGCGCGCGACCGGCCGGCGCTGCTGTGCCACCTCGCCTATGCGCTTTTCCAGTCGAAGGTGACGATCCATTCGGCGCATGTCGCCACCTATGGCGAGCGCGCGGTCGATACCTTCTATATCACCGATCTGATCGGCGATAAGATCGAGAGCAGCGGCCGGTTGAAGACCATCGAGCGCCGCCTGCTCGAAGCTGCGACGGGTGACGGGACGGTGGCGGAAGCCGCCTGAGAAAAGGGGATCAGCAATGCCGGTTGTCGGGTTTGGAGGCTTTTTCTTCCGCGCGCAGGATCCCGAAGGACTCAAGGCCTGGTATGGCGAAGTGCTGGGTGTCGGCGGCGGCTTCGGCAAGGACGAGAGCGGCCAGTCCAGCCCCTGGTTCTGGCACCCCGAGCCGGGCCCGATCGTGTTCGAGCCGTTCAAGGCGACGACCGACTATTTCGCGCCGGACAAGAGCTACATGCTCAATTTCCGGGTGCGCGATCTCGACAGCCTGCTCGAGCAGCTCAATGCCCGCGGCATCGAGATCGTCACCAAGGACGAATGGGATACGCCCGAGACCGGCCGTTTCGCCCGCATCCACGATCCCGAGGGCAACCCGATCGAGCTGTGGGAGCCGCCCGTGGCGTGAGAGTCCGGGCCGCCGTCGCGGTAAAAGCCGGGATATCCTGTGGTTCCTGTCCCGCCGTCCGCGCCTTCGCCTGAGGTCCCGGCTTTCGCCGGGATGACGGGTATGTAGCTGGATGCGCCGATGGCCCGGCGTGCCTTTGGCACCCGGGGGATGGGCAGAAGGAAAGGACCGGCGCGTTCTACTTCTCGATACGCTCGGGCTCGACGACGCTTGGCATTGGTGTTTGCGTGTATGTGTCGCGTCGAGACTTTCATCCGCGGCGTGCCTCCCCCTGTATTGCAGCCTGAAGAGAAGCCAGGGGTGTTTTAAAGGCGAGGGGCTCTGCGGTCATCTGGCGAAGCTTCGACTTACGCTGCCGAACGATTCCGCCACCGGTCCTCCGACGCTGCCACGTGCAATCGCCGGCCTTCTGTCCTTCGTGCTGGCCTGGTACGAAGGATGGCAGGGTGTATAACCTATTTGGTTCAAAATGTCAAGCAGAAAGTGTCATATCGTCATCCCGGCTTTGGGCGGGCTGGCGGGGGGGGCCCCCGCGGTGGCGGGTGAGTGGGGGGG
>JAEXLC010000017.1 GCA_023445495.1 Pseudomonadota bacterium
GAGCCGACGCTGGTGATCGACAGCACCACCGCCCCGGCGCAGAGCGACACCGCCGCGCCCGGTGCGGAGGCGGCACGGGCCCCTGCCCCGGCCGGCAGCAGCCGGACCGCGGTGATCGGCACGCGCACCGGCGCCGGGATGCTGGCCAACCGGGCGACGACGGTGCCGCAGGGCACGCTGATCCCCGCCGTGCTCGAGACCGCGCTCGATTCGACCCGGCCCGGCCTTGCCCGGGCGCTGGTCTCGCGTGACATTCGCGGCTTCGACGGCAGCCGCGTGCTGATCCCGCGCGGCAGCCGCCTGATTGGCGAATATGGAACGGACGTCGAGAGCGGCCAGAAGCGCATGCTGGTCAACTGGACCCGGCTGATCCGCCCGGACGGCGCCACCATCGCGATCGGCTCCCCCGCAACCGATCCGCTGGGGCAAGGCGGCATCCGCGCCAGCGTCAATTCGCACTTCTTCGCGCGCTTCACCGGGGCGATCCTGCAATCGGCGCTCGATATCGGCGTCAACCTCGCCTCGCGCGCGGCGGACAGCCAGGTGATCGTGGCACTGCCGGGCACGCTGGGCAGCGCCACGCGCAGTCCGTCGCCGACCAACATCAAGCCCACGCTCACGGTGAAAGCGGCAAAGAGCATCTCGATCATCGTCGCGCGCGACCTCGATTTCACCGGTGTCGAGAGCCGGTGAGCAAATCCGCGCCCGCGAACGACACCCAGGTCTATCTGCGAGCCTATCTGGCGCCGCTGGCCGCCGTGCTCGCCCGGCCGGACGTGACCGACATCTATGTGAATCGTCCGGGCGAAGTCTGGGCCGAGACCCTGGGCGGAGCGGTCGAGCGGTACGACGCGCCCGGCCTTGATACCGCGACGCTGGAACGCCTCGCCCGCCAGGTCGCGGCGATCTCGCACCAGGGCATCAGCCGCGAGCATCCCCTGCTCTCCGCCAGCCTGCCCGATGGATCGCGCGTCCAGATCGCCGCGCCGCCGGCGACGCGCGGCGACATGGCGATCGCCATCCGCAAGCATGTCTCGTCCGACCTGGCGCTGGACGATTATGTCGCGGCCGGGGCCTTTGCCGATACCAGCCGGCGCACTGTCGCGGGCAAGTCCGCAACCGATCTGCGCCTCGCCGAGCTGCTTGAAGCCGGCGACATCGCGGGCATGCTCGCCGCCGCGGTCAAGGCGCGCAAGAACATCCTCGTCTCGGGCGGCACCTCGACCGGCAAGACCACCTTTCTCAATGCGCTGATCCGCGAGATCCCGCCCGAGGAACGGCTGATCCTGATCGAGGACACGCCCGAGCTCCATCAGCATCACGACAATCTGGTCGGCCTGCTCGCGGTGCGCGGGGCATTGGGCGAGGCGCGCGTCTCGGCGACCGACCTGCTCGCGGCGTCGCTGCGCATGCGCCCCGACCGGATCATCCTGGGCGAGTTGCGCGGCGAGGAAGCCTATACCTTCCTGCGCGCGATCAACACCGGCCATCCGGGCTCGATGACCTCGGTGCACGCCGACAGCGCCGAGCGCGCGATCGAGCAGATCGTGCTGCTGGTCCTCCAGGCCGGCACCCAGCTGAGCCGCGACGATGTGCGGCACTATGTGCGCAGCACCGTCGACGTCTATGTCCAGCTTGCCCGCACCGGCGGACAGCGGCGCGTTGCCGAGGTGCTGCTCGCATGATCTCCCCCTCGCTTGCCGATCCGTCGGGATCCAGCGTGCTGGTCGCCGCCGTGCAATGGATCGAGGGCGTGGCGCTGGGCACGATCGCGACCGGCCTCGCGCTGATCGCCGTGACAAGCATCGGCTTCCTGATGCTGAACGGACGCCTGCCGATCCGGCGCGGGGTGACCGTGATCGCGGGATGCTTCATCCTGTTCGGCGCGCCGGCAATCGCGAACGGTATCCTGGGAGCGGTACAGTCAGGCGTGCCGGCTCCCGGCGCGGCCGTGCCGCAGCGATAGCGGGTATTCACACAGGAAGTCTGCCAGGCCCCGCCTCAGGCAGGACCCGGAATTTCGGACCGGCGGGTAAATTTGGCTGGGGCGGGAGGATTCGAACCTCCGAATGACGGTACCAAAAACCGTTGCCTTACCACTTGGCGACGCCCCAGCAGAGCGGCGGCTTATAGGGCCTTAAGCCAGCCGTTCAACCCAGCCATGCGTATCCGCCACGGTGCCGCGCTGGATGCCGCCGAGCTCGGCGCGGAGCTTCTCCGTGACGATGCCCGGGCCGCCATTGCCGATCATGAATTCATAGCCATTGCCGCGCACCTGGCCGATCGGCGTGAGCACCGCCGCGGTGCCGCAGGCGAACGCTTCGCGCAGCTTGCCGCTCTGGGCATCGGCCTTCCACTGGTCGATCGAATAGCGCTCCTCGCGCACTTCGATCCCCTGCTCGCGCGCCAGAGTGAGCAGCGAGGCGCGGGTGATGCCCGGCAGGATCGTGCCGCCCAGCGGGGGCGTGATGATCGAGCCGTCGTCCATCACGAACATCACGTTCATGCCGCCCAGTTCCTCGACATAGCGATTCTCCACCGCATCGAGGAACACGACCTGGTCGCAGCCACGGCCGATCGCTTCCTTCTGCGCGACCAGGCTCGCGGCATAGTTGCCGCCACACTTGGCCGCACCGGTGCCGCCCGGCGCGGCGCGGGTGTAATGCTCCGAGACCCACAGCGTGACCGACGGCGCGCCGCCCTTGAAATAGGCGCCCGCCGGGGAGGCGATCACCATGTAGAGATATTCGCTGGCCGGCTTCACGCCGAGGAACACTTCGCTCGCGAACATGAACGGGCGCAGATAGAGCGAGCCGCCCTCGATCTCCGGAATCCACTTCTCGTCGATCTTCACCAGCTCGCGGATCGACTGGAGGAACAGCTCCTCCGGCAGCGGCGCCATCGCCATGCGCTCGGCGGACTCGCGGAAGCGGCGGGCATTCTCGTCGGCGCGGAACAGGGTCACCGCGCCATCGGGCGTGCGATAGGCCTTGAGGCCCTCGAAGATCTCCTGCGCATAATGGAGCACGGCCATCGCCGGGTCGACCTGGATCGGCCCGCGCGGCTGGACCTTGGCGTCGTGCCAGCCCTTCTCCACCGAATATTTGATCACCACCATGTGATCGGTGAACACCTTGCCGAAGCCCGGATTGGCGAGGAGCACCGCGCGGTCCGCATCGCTGACCGGGTTGGTGTGCGCTTCGAACTCGAAATCCAGATTGGTGGTGGTGTTCATGTTACTCTTCCCGACTCTGCCTTGAGCGGCTTGCAGCGGGTTAGGCGCGGTGGCAGAAAGCGTCAACATGGCTGCCCCAATTCCTGCCTCCCCGCTGTTCCTGCGCGAGCCCGAGATCCGGCGCGGCGTGGAACTGCTCTATTTCGGGTACGCCCATCTGACCCGCTCGATCGATGCCGGCCTCGCCGAACAGGGACTGGGCCGCGCGCATCACCGGGCGCTCTATTTCATCGCCCGCAAGCCGGACCTGACGGTGAGCGAGCTGCTGGCGATCCTCTCGATCACCAAGCAGTCGCTTGGCCGGGTGCTGACCGAGCTGGGCGACCGCGGCTTTGTCGAGACGCGCACCGGCGAGAAGGACCGGCGCCAGCGGCTGTTGCGGCTGACCCCGGCGGGGGCCAAGCTCGAAGCCGAGCTGTTCGACGCGCTGCGGGGGAAGATGGCGGCGGCCTATTCGAGCGCCGGGCCGGGCGCGGTGGGCGGTTTCTGGGCGGTGCTCGAGGGGCTGGTGCCCGACGAGGAGCGCGCGGTGGTGGCGGCGCTGGGGCGGTAGCTTCCGCAACGCCGGCGGTAAGGGTACCCACCTCGCCCCATTCCCAACCGTCACCCTGAACTTGTTTCAGGGTCCAACGCGCCTCCAGCGATATCCTTCGCGGCGCCTTGGATGCTGAAACAAGTTCAGCATGACGGAGAAGAGAAGGTGGACGC
>JAEXLC010000226.1 GCA_023445495.1 Pseudomonadota bacterium
TGGGGCCGGCGCAACGCGCGGGTGCCCGGCGCGCCCCTCCACCACCGGCTTCGCTGGCGGTCCCCCTCCCCGAGACGAGCTCGGGGAGGATTTCCAAGGTGTTTGCTTTCCGTTCCGCCTCGCTTACATCCCCGTGCATGGCATCTCCCGAGATCGAAGCGCTCACCCAGGCCCTGTCGCGACTGCCCGGCCTTGGGCCGCGTTCGGCCCGGCGGGCGGTGCTCCATCTGCTCAAGAAGCGCGAGACCGCGCTCGATCCCTTGCTCTCGGCGCTGGGAGCGGTGAGCCGCAACCTCGCCACCTGCGGCACCTGCGGCAATGTCGATACCTGCGATCCCTGCCAGATCTGCGCCGATCCGCGCCGCGACGTGCGCTCGCTCTGCGTGGTCGAGGAAGTGGCGGACCTGTGGGCGCTCGATCGCTCGCGGCTGTTCCCGGGGCGCTTCCATGTGCTGGGCGGCCGGCTCTCGGCGCTGGAGGGCGTGCGGCCCGAGGACCTGGGCATCGACAGGCTGGTCGCGCGCATAGCCGCCGGCGGGATCGACGAGGTCGTGCTGGCAATGAACGCCACGCTCGAGGGCCAGACCACCGCGCACTACATCGCCGAGCGGATCGAGACCTATCCGGTACGCGTCACCCAGCTCGCCCACGGCCTGCCGGTGGGTGGCGAGCTCGATTACCTGGACGAGGGCACGCTGGCGCAGGCGCTCCGGGCGCGGCGGCCGGTGGCGTGAGTCCGGAAGCCATTGATACATCACAGTCATCCCGGCCTTGCGCCGGGATCCCGCTTCTTCTTCCACGCCAGAGACAGCGGGACCCCGGCTCAAGGCCGGGGTGACGAAGGGATTGGCTACCCCAGTCTAGGGCTTTTCCCCTCTCTTGCCCGAAAAGCCGTACGGGACTAAATTACCCGCATGGCAATTCTACCCATCGTCGAGATACCCGATCCGCGCCTGCGCCTCATTTCCGAACCCGTGGAGGAGGTGAATGACGAGCTGCGCGACCTGATCGCGGACATGTTCGACACCATGTATGACGCGCCCGGCATCGGCCTTGCGGCGATCCAGGTCGGCGTTCCCAAGCGCCTGATCGTGATGGACCTGCAGGAGCGCGAGGACGAGGAAGGCAAGCCGATCCGCGAGCCGCGCGTCTTCATCAATCCCGAGATCCTCGATCCGGCCGAGGAGCAGTCGATCTACACCGAAGGCTGCCTGTCGATCCCCGAGCAGTTCGCCGATGTCGAGCGTCCCGCGCGCTGCCGCGTGAAGTGGCTCGACGAGAAGGGCGCCGCGCATGACGAGGTGTTCGAGGGCCTGCTCGCCACCTGCATCCAGCACGAGATGGATCACCTGCAGGGCATCGTGTTCATCGATCACCTCTCGCGCCTGAAGCGCGACATCATCATCAAGAAGCTCAACAAGGCCCGCAAGGCCGCCGCCTGATCTCCGGCGCGCGGCCCTCCGGGTGCCGCGCGTCAGGCGATCGTGATCGTGCCGGACGCGGACGAGGATTTGTACTGCTTGCCGATATGCGCGGCGAAGCTGCTCGAAGCCGCGCTGACGCTGCCCACGCCTTCGCCGCTGTTGAAATCGTGCGAGCCGTGCAGGGTGATGTTCTCGGGCGGGATCTTCGTGTCGGGCAGCTTGCCGAAGAAGAGCGTGATCCAGACCTGGGCGGTGTTGAAAGCTTCGGTGCCGCAGCTGATCCGCCGCACGATCGAATAGGTGCCGACGGGCTGCTTCTTCGCGTCGCTGAGCTTGCCGCCTTCGATCTGGAAGCGGCCGGCGGCGTCGTCGACATTGTCGAGGCATCCGCGGGACATATGGTAGACGAGAGCCATGTGCGTGTTCCTTTTTCGCTGGTTGCGATGGGACGAATGCGAACGCGCGACCCTCGATTCCCCCGATTTCGGGCGGTGCTTCATGGTCCGGGATTGCCTATCTGCAAACAAGTGAAGATAGGTCGAAACCGGACCCTAAATTAACCCTGTCCTGTCCGCGTCGTTCGAGTTATGTTCCGGATCGATGGCGTTCGCGCGGGCTTTTCCGGGCGGACATGCCGCGGTTATCGTGATTTTTCGGGAGGCTGGGTTTGGATCTGCTGGCGGTTGTGATCGCGGTTGGCGCGCTGGTGATCGGGCTTGGGCTCGGCATGTTCCTGGGCGGGCGCCCGGCGGCGCAGATGCGCAGCGAACGCGATGCGCGCGAGGCGCAGTTCAAGGCGGCGATCGCCGATCTCGCCGCGGCCGAGGAGCGCGCCAGCCATGTCGAGGCGCTGCGCACCCAGGCCGAGATGCTGCGCGACGAGCGCGACGATGCCCGGCTCCAGCTCACCGAGCTGCGGACCAAGGCGGAGGCGTTCGAGGAGCGGCTCGCCGAGTTCAAGGGCGCGCGCGAGGCGATGGCGGGCCAGTTCCGCGAACTCTCCCAGACGATGCTCACCGAGACGCAGGAGGCCTTCCTCAAGCGCGCCGAGGAGCGGTTCAAGGAATCCGAGCAGACTTCGGGCCAGAACCTCAAGGCGCTGCTCCAGCCGGTCAACGAGCGGCTGCAGCGCTATGAGGAAGGCGTCGCCAAGGTCGAGGCCGAGCGGCGCGACGCGTTCGGCGAGCTGAAGGGCCAGATCGAGCAGATGCGGATCGGCCAGGAGCGGGTGAGCGCCGAGGCGGCCAAGCTGGTCAATTCGCTGCGCAACGCGCCCAAGTCGCGCGGCCGCTGGGGCGAGCAGCAGCTGCGCAACGTGCTCGAGACCTGCGGCCTGTCCGAGCATACCGATTTCGAGACCGAGGTGAGCGTCGCGCAGGAAGAGGGCGGACGGCTGCGTCCCGACGCGATTGTCCGCGTGCCGGGCGGGCGCGCGCTGGTGATCGACGCCAAGGTCTCGCTCAACGCCTATCAGGATGCGTTCGGCGCGGTCGATGAGGAGGAGCGCCGCGCAGGCCTCGCCGCCCATGCCGCCGCGATGAAAGCGCATATCAACGGACTCGGCAACAAGGCGTATTGGACCCAGTTCGAGGAGGCGCCCGACTATGTCATCATGTTCGTGCCGGGCGAGCATTTCCTCTCCGCCGCGCTCGAATATGATCCGACGCTGTGGGACTTCGCCTTCGAGAAGCGCGTGCTGCTCGCCACCCCGACCAACCTGATCGCGATCGCGCGGACGGTTGCGGCGGTGTGGCGCCAGGAGAAGCTGGCCAAGGAAGCGCGGCAGATCGGCGAGCTGGGCAAGGAACTGTACGATCGCCTCGCCAAGGCGTTGGGCGACCTGCGTGTCGTCGGCTCCGGCCTCAACACCGCGGTGAAGAACTTCAACACCTTCGCGACCAGCCTGGAGACGCGGGCGCTGGTCTCGGCGCGCAAGCTCAAGGACCTCAACATCGAGACTGGCGCGCGCGAGATCGAGGCCGTGCCGGCGGTCGAGCTGCTTGCCAGCCATGCCGGGGAGCCCGAGGCGGAAGCGGCGGAGTAGAGGCGCCATGCCGCGCTACCGGCACACCAGCCTGCCGCCGCCCTATCTCAAGCGGATCTGGCTCGATCCCGAGGCGGAGGCTGACTGGAAGGCCTATCCCTGGTGCCTGCCGCTGTTCCGTGACCGGAATTTCGAGCTCAGCTTCGATGCGCCGGTGACGATCATCGCGGGCGAGAACGGGGTCGGCAAATCGACCCTGCTCGAGGCGATCGGGGTGGTCGCCGGGTTCGACGAGAGCGGGGGTGGCCCCGGCTATCTGGCCGTGGACAACAGCCGCGCGCTGGAGAGCAGCGGCGGCGCGCTGGCGGGCACGCTCAAGGCGAGTTGGCTGCCGAAGATCGGGCAGGGCTGGTTCTTCCGCGCCGAGAGCTTCTTCTCGGTCGCCCGCTATCTCGATGTGGCCGCGCGCGAAGGCGGTGCCGCACCGCCGGACTTTCTGTCGCACTCGCACGGCGAGGGCTTTGTCCGCTTCTTCGAGGAGCGTTGCGCCCGCCCTGGCATCTTCCTGTTCGACGAGCCGGAATCGGCACTGTCGCCCAATCGCCAGTTCGATTTCCTCCGCCTGCTCCATCGCATCCAGCAGGAGGGCAAGGCGCAGGTGATCATGGCGACGCATTCGCCGCTGCTGATGGCGCTGCCCGGCGCGCGCTTGCTGGCGATGAACCGCTATGGCCTCGATCCGGTCGAGCTCGAGGATACGCTGCATTTTCGCCTCCAGCGCCAGTTCGCGCTCGATCCGCACGGCGTGGTGCGCGATCAGCTGGAAGGGCAGATGGAAGACGGCACCGACAGATTTTGGTGACGGCTCAGCTTACAGAGTATAGTTTTTCGATAGTATCGAAAGAGGGGGTTCGATGAAGCTTGTTCTTGCTGCCATGCTTGCCATGGCACCCTTCGGCACCGCAATCGCCCAGGAGAGCCCGGCTGAGATCGCTCGCAACGAGCGGCTGGGCGCGATTATCGCGCTCGTCCAGAATGGCCAGCCGCAAATGGCGATCGACAAACTCAATCCCCTAATCGTCGAATATCAGGCGCTCTACCCGGGCGATAAGCAGAAGCTGTGCAAGGTCGAGGATTATGAGACCGCTGCCTATGCGACGCTGCCCGGTGGCAAGAACGCGGTACTGGTTGAGGGAGGCTGGTGCATCGCGCTCTGGGCCAAGGGGTTCGCGATGATCGATCTGAAGCAGCTCGACGGTTCAGTGTTGTTCCTCGAGCGCGCGGTGACGATGGCGCCGCTCCATCCGCATTATCTGTCGGAACTGGGCTATGCCTATCAGGCGCAGAAACAGTGGCAGAAGTCCTATGACCTCTATGCGCGTGCCGCCGATGCGGCGAAGCGCGAGGGCGGCGAGCGGCAGAAGAAGTCGCTGCGCCGCGCCTGGTTCGGCATGGCCTATGACCTGGTCGAGCTGGGCCGGCTCGACGAGGCGGAGGCGGTGTACCGCAAATGCCTGGAGCTGACGCCCGACGACAAGCAGGTGAAGGACGAGCTGCAATATGTCATCGAGCAGCGCGCGAAGAAGAAGGCGAGCTGAGGCCGCCGACCGCCGGGAAAGGCGATCGGCGGCGGTTCGGGATCAGGGGCGGGCGCGGACCAGCGTCATGCTGCGGCCGCGGCCACCGGTCAGCACCAGCTTGCCGGCACGGTTCTGCGAGACGACCAGCCGGTCGCCGAGCAGGCCGAGGATCGCTTGTTCCTGCTGATTTCGCGCGCGATCGACACAGGCCATCCGGGTGCTGGCCACGCCGCCGGTGCTCAGGCGGCCACGGGCGAAGGTGAAGCTGCCGTTGAAGCGATTGCAGCTCGCATTGCCCGAGACGCGGCCATTGTCGAACGCGATGGTCGGGCTGGTGCCGCGCGCCACCGGGCGGCCGTTCAGCGCTTCGATCCGCCAGCTGCCGTCGATCAGGCTGGAGCTGGCCGAGGCTGTCGGCTCGCCGCCACAGCCCTTGTAGCTGCGGCCGTCAACCGTGACGGTCACCGTGTCGGGATAAGAGCGGTCGCTCATCCCGTCGCTGCACTTGATATGATTGGTGTTCACGTTGATCCGGCGGGTCTGCCAGATCTCGCCGGCAAAGCCGTGGATCACCTTCGGCGTCGCCACGCTCACCGGCTGGCGGCCCGGCGCTTCGAAGCGCATCGTCCGCGCGCCGATGGTCAGGCTCCAGAACGGCTCGGTGCCGCTGGCGCGATAGTCGGGCTGTGCCTGGGCCTGGGCGGCGGCGGGCAGGGCAGTCAGTGCGATCAGGCTGGCGGTGGCGATCGTCGAAAGTCGCATCGGTTCACTCCCTCTATGTGGAACACAATGCATTGGACGGTCTGAACGGCGCATGGCCGTAACAATTAGCCGGCGTTCAGCTTCGCTGCTGGCCGAGCACCTCATAGGCCATGACGGCGGTGGCGATCGCGGCGTTGAGGCTGTCCGCCTTGCCGAGCATCGGGATCTTGACCAGCAGGTCGCAGGCCTCGGCCATAAATCCGGGCATGCCCTGCGCCTCGTTGCCGGTGAGCAGGAAGGTCGGCGCCTGATAGTGCGGCGCCCGATAGTCATGCTCGGTATCGAGGCTGAGCCCGACCAGCTGGCCCGGCCCCTTGCGCAGCCAGACGAGGAAATCGCCCCAGCTCGACCGCGCCACCGGGACGGTGAACAGCGCGCCCATGCTGGCCCGCACCGCTTCCACCGAGAAGGGGTCGACGCAATCGTCGATCAGGATCAGTCCGCCGGCGCCCACCGCATCGGCGGTGCGCAGGATCGTGCCCATGTTGCCCGGATCGCGCAGCCGCTCGGCGACCAGCCAGATGCCGGACGTGCTGCGATCGAGATCGGCCAGGGTAACGGCGAAATCGGGATAGACGCCGACCACCGCGCCGGGATTGTCCTTGCCCGAGAGCTTGGAGAGGATGTCGTTGTTGGTCTCCACCGCCCAGCCGCCCGCGTCCTCGGTGGCGGCGATCAGCGTACGGACCAGCGCATGGCCGGCCATGTCCTTCGAGAAGAACAGATATTCCGGCACGCGCCCGGCCTCATGCGCTTCGGTGAGGATGCGCAGCCCCTCGGCGAGGAACAGGCCCTCCTCGCGGCGATGCTTCTTGTCGCGCAGGTTGCGGACGCGCTTGATGAGCGGATTGGAAAAGGCGGTAATTTCGCGAGGCATCCGCGAGCCCTAACGCCAATTTCCGTCATGCTGAACTTGTTTCAGCATCCAACGCACCTCAGGCGATGCCGTTTATGGAGAATTGGACCCTGAAACAGGTCCGGGGTGACGAAGAATAGGGAATTCGCGGACGCTATTCCTCGTTGAAGCGCGCTTCGACGAGCTCGACCAGCGCCTGCACCGCGCCGTCCGCGCCATCGCCTTCCGCGCTGATCGAGATCGTGTCGCCCTTGGCGGCGCCGAGCATCATCAGGTCGAGGATCGAAGTGCCCGAGGCGGTGTTGCCGTCCTTCTCGACGGTGAGTTCCACGGATTGGGCGGTGGCAAGCGTCACGAAGGCCATGCTGGCGCGCGCGTGCAGGCCGCGCTTGTTCTCGATCGTGACGGTTCGGATCGTGCGATTCAAGCGGCAGCCTCTCCCAGGACTTCGGATGCGACGGTGATGTACTTGCGGCCCGCATCGCGCGCGGCGGCCACGGCTTCGGTGACCTTCATCGTCTTGCGCGCGCTGCCCAGGCGAATCAGCATCGGCAGGTTGATGCCGGCGATCACCTCGACCTTGCCCGCTTCCATCAGCGAGATGGCGAGATTCGAAGGCGTGCCACCGAACAGATCGCTCAGCACGATTACGCCGCGGCCCGAATCCACGCTCTTGATCGCCGCGGCGATGTCCGCGCGGCGACCTTCCATGTCATCCTCGGGACCGATGCAGATCGAAGCGATCTGCTCCTGTTTCCCGACTACATGCTCCATCGCGACTACGAACTCCTCCGCGAGTCGTCCGTGCGTCACGAGCACCAAACCGATCATCTCAAACTCCGCCCCCTGCCACGGTCACCGGTAGCCCCTCCAGCGAGTCCTGCGGCGCGGTCTTGGTATCACGATGCGTCACCGTGGGCGAAAAACCCGCGTCGCGCAACCGCGTGGCCATCCGTTCGGCGACATGCACCGAGCGGTGACGGCCTCCCGTGCATCCGAACGCTATCGTAACATATGCCTTTCCCTCGGCCTGGTAACGCGGGAGCAACAAAAGCAGCAGCGACTCGATCTGCTCCATCGCCGCCGGATAGGCCGGATCGGCGGCGATATAGGCCGATACGTCCGCGTCCATGCCGGTGCCGGGGCGCAGCTCGGGCACCCAGTGCGGGTTGCGCAGGAAGCGCATGTCGAACACCAGGTCGGCGTCGCGCGGCAGGCCGCGGGCGAAGCCGAAGGACAGGACGGAGATCACCGTCTCGCCCAGGCCCTGTCCCGAAAAGGTGGTGCGGATCTGCTGGGCGAGCTCGTTGGCACTGAGATCGGTGGTGTCGATCAGCCGGTTCGCCCAGCGGCGCAGCGGGGTAAGCAGCTCGCGCTCATGGGCGATGCCATCCTGCGCCGGGCGGTCCTGCGCCAGCGGGTGGCGCCGCCGCGTCTCCGAATAGCGCCGCTCGAGCTCCGCACCTGCGCATTCGAGGAACAGCGTGCCGACATCATGGCCATGCTCCTCGCGCAGCTTCTTGATGCGGCGGACGATGCTTTCGGGATCGAAGCCGCGCGTCGTGCTGCCGATGCCGATCGCCAGCGGACGATCGTCATCGGCTTCGGCCGGTGCTGTATCGAGCAGGCGGTTGAGCAGCAGCAGCGGGAGATTGTCGACCGTCTCCCAGCCAAGATCCTCGAGCGTGCGCAGCACCGTCGACTTGCCGGCGCCGGACATGCCGGTGACGAGCAATATCTGTTTCGGCCGCGCCTTGCTCATTTGGGCAGGGCCTTCAGCGCATATTCGACCTTGATCGGCGCGGCGGGCTCGCTGGGGCCCAGCGCGATCACCGGCACGTCCACCCCGGCGATGCGGCGGGTGCGGCGATCCTCGGGCAGGCGCGGGGAGGCGTCGAGCACCACCGCGACGAGCGCGACCGGCGCTTCCGCAAGGTTCTCCATCGCCACCGGGCCGATGCCGCGGATCTCGACCTTGCCGCCCAGACCCGCCGGCACGGTGGCGTAGAGCGCCTTGCCCCGGCGCACGCAGACGGTGCGCGGATCGACCACGAGCGTGGCGCCACGATCGAGCAGGCGGAGCAGCAGGTCGAGCCGCTGCGCATCCTCGCGCGCCTCGATCAGCACACCGCGCCCGTCGATCGCCACGCAGGCGGCCAGGATCGATTCCGAAGACAGCTCTGCCATTAATTGCGTCCAGCCAAAGGCAGTCGCACCACGAAACGCGCCCCGCTCAATCGATCCTCCCGCGATTCGACTGAAATGCTCCCCTGGTGGCCCTCGACGATCGTACGAGCGATGGCAAGCCCCAGTCCGGAATGCTGGCCAAAGGCCTCCTGCTGCGGCCGCACCGAGTGGAAGCGGCGGAAGATATTCTCGCGTGCTTCCTCGGGCACGCCAGGGCCTTCGTCCTCGACCCGGATGGTCAGATCCTCCTCGTCGCTCGACGCGGAGATCGCGATCAGCCCGCCCGTCGGCGAGAAGGAGATCGCGTTCTCGATCAAATTCTCGAACACCCGCTCCAGCCGCGCGCCTTCGCCCAGGATGGTGAGTTCCGCGCCGGCGGCGCAGTCGAAGGCGATGCGGATGCCGTTGGGGATGCCGCGTGCCTCGCGCTGGTCGAGCAGCGCCCGGATCATCGCGCCGATATCGACCGGCTCGAAGGTCGCGCGGCTGAGCTGCGCGTCGAGGCGCGAGGCTTCGGAAATATCGGTGATCAGCCGGTCGAGCCGCAGCACGTCGTCGCGGACGATCTCGAGCAGCTGGTCGCGATGCTCCTGCTTCTTCACCGCCGCCAGGCTGTCGACGGCGGAGCGGAGCGAGGCGAGGGGGTTCTTCAGCTCGTGCGTCACATCGGCCGCGAAGGCTTCGGTCGCGTCGATCCGGGCGCGCAGGGCGCCGGTCATGTCCGAAAGTGCGCGGGCAAGCAGGCCGATCTCGTCGCTGCGGTCCGGCAGGCGGGGGACCACCACTTCGCGGGCGCGGCCCAGCCGAACCCGGATTGCGGCGCGCGCGAGCAGGCGCAGCGGCCGCACGATCGTCCGCGCCAGGAACAGCGAGAGCAGGATCGAGAAGACCGAGACGAACAGCAGCACCATGCCGAGCCGGAAGCGCTCGGCGCGGACGGTCTGGGTGATGTCGCGGGCGTTGACCGTGGTCATCACCACGCCCAGCTCGGTGATCGGCGCGGCGGCGGTGATCACCGGGGTGCGGTCGGGGGCGCGCCACACCGTCGCCGGCGTGCCATGCGCGGACATCGCGGTGCGCACGTCCGGCCATTCGAGTCCCTGGTCGGTCGGGCGCTCGCGATAGAGCGGGGCACGATCGGCGCCGGCCACCGTGTCGATCACCGCGTCGAGGATGCGCGCCGCCTCAAGACCCCAGGGATCCTTGTCCGGGTCGCGCAGCACGACGTTGCGCAGGCCCAGCGCCTTGCTGTCGGCGAGCAGCTTGCCCTTCTCGTCGAACAGGCGGATGCGCGTGCCGGTGTCGCGCGCCAGGCTGAGCACCAGCAGGTCGCGGCGCTTCTCGTCCTTGGCGGAGGCGAGCGCCTGCGCGATCAGTCGCGCCTCGCGCCCGGCCTGCTCGACCCGGCTGTCAATGATCCGGCTGCGGTACGAATCGAGGTACGAGAAGCCGCCGCCCAGCAACGCGAGCGCGAAGATGTTCACCGCGAGGATTCGCGGCGTCAGGCTGACGCGGTTGGACCATTTGAGCGCGAGGTCGCGCTCGTCCCTACTCGTCCGAGAACCGGTAGCCCGCGCCATACAATGTCTCAATGGCGTCGAACTCGGAGTCGACCTGCCGGAACTTGCGGCGCACGCGCTTGATGTGGCTGTCGATGGTGCGGTCATCGACATAGATGTCGTCCTGATAGGCGGCATCCATCAGCTGGTTGCGGGTCTTCACGATCCCCGGGCGCTGCGCCAGCGTCTCGAGGATAAGGAACTCGGTGACGGTCAGCGTCACGTTGGTGCCGTTCCACGTCACGCGGTGGCGCGCCGGGTCCATCGTCAGCCGGCCGCGCTCCAGCGCCTCGGCGGTGACTTCCTCGCCACCCTCGGCACTCGGCTGCGCGGCCTCGGTGCGGCGCAGGATCGCGCGGATCCGGGCGATCAGCAGGCGCTGGGAGAAGGGCTTGGCGATATAATCGTCCGCGCCCATCGCCAGGCCGAGCGCCTCGTCGAGCTCATCGTCCTTGCTGGTCAGGAAGATCACCGGGATCGAGCTTTTCTCGCGCAGCTTCCGCAGCAGCTCGAGCCCGTCCATCTTCGGCATCTTGATATCGAGCACCGCCAGGTCGGGCGGATTGTCGATCAGCGCCTTCAGCGCGCTTTCGCCATCGGAATAGACGCGGGTCAGGAAACCCTCGGTCTGCAGGGCGATCGAGACGGAGGTGAGGATGTTGCGGTCATCATCGACCAGCGCGATCGTAGCGGTCATGCGTTTGCGACACTCGGAACCATTGATTGCATGGCGTAACCGAAACTTCTTTGCCGCTCAATCGGCTGACAACGTTTACTCGGGTTGACCGCGCTTTGGGGCGGGTCCAATGCCCACGCAATAATCTTGCACCGGAGGACAACAATCCGGGCAAGCCATTGGAGACGGAGGCCAATTTGACCGAGCGCACCCCGCGCCACGGTCTCGATGCGATGGGCATCGGGACCGGCGCCGATATTTTGTGGAATCTCGAAACCGCCCAGCTCGTCGAGCAGGCCGTGTCCCGCGGAGAGGGCAAGCTGGCCAAGGACGGCCCGCTGGTCGTCACCACCGGCAAGCACACCGGCCGCTCGGCGAAGGACAAGTTCATCGTCCGCGACGCCACCACCGAGGACAGCGTCTGGTGGGGCAAGGTCAACAAGGAGATGAGCCCGGCGCATTTCGCGGCGCTCAAGGTTAATTTCCTTGCCGAGGTCGCCGCGCGCGACACGCTGTTCGTGCAGGACCTGTACGGCGGCTCGCAGCCCGAGCACCGGGTCAATGTCCGCGTCATCAACGAGCTGGCCTGGCACAATTTGTTCATCCGCACGATGCTGGTCCGCCCCGAGGGCGCCGAGCTGGCGGGGTTCGTGCCCGAATATACGATCATCGACCTGCCGAGCTTCCGCGCCGATCCCGCGCGCCACGGCACGCGCAGCGAGACGGTGATCGCGGTCAGCTTCACCGAGAAGCTGATCCTGATCGGCGGCACCGCCTATGCCGGCGAGATGAAGAAGAGCGTCTTCGGGCTGCTCAACTATCTGCTGCCGGTCGATGGCATCATGCCGATGCACTGCTCGGCCAATATCGGCTCGGATGGCGACACCGCGGTGTTCTTCGGCCTGTCGGGCACCGGCAAGACCACGCTTTCGGCCGATGCGAGCCGCACGCTGATCGGCGATGACGAGCATGGCTGGTCGGACACCGCCGTCTTCAACTTCGAGGGCGGCTGCTATGCCAAGATGATCAACCTCTCGGCCGAGGCCGAACCGGAGATCTTCGCGACCACCAAGCGCTTCGGCACGGTGCTCGAGAATGTGGTGATGGACGAGGCGAGCCGGACGCTCGACCTGGCCGACAACAGCCTGGCCGAGAACAGCCGCGGCGCCTATCCGATCGACTTCATCCCCAACACGTCCGAGCGCAATCTCGGCCCGGTGCCGCGCAACATCATCTTCCTGACCGCGGACGCCTTCGGGGTGATGCCGCCGATCGCGAAGCTGACGCCGGACCAGGCGATGTACCATTTCCTCTCGGGCTACACCGCCAAGGTGGCGGGCACCGAGATCGGGGTGACCGAGCCCGAAGCGACCTTTTCCACCTGCTTCGGCGCCGCCTTCATGCCGCGCCATCCGGCGGTCTATGGCAACCTCCTCAAGGAGCGGATCGCCAAGGGCGGGGTCGATTGCTGGCTGGTCAATACCGGCTGGAGTGGCGGCCGCGCCACCGATCCGGGGATCAAGCGCATGCCGATCCGGGTGACGCGCGCGCTGCTCAATGCCGCGCTCGACGGCAGCCTGGCCCAGGCCGAGTTCCGCAAGGATCCGAATTTCGGATTCATGGTCCCGGTCGCGGTCAACGGCGTCGACAGCGCGATCCTCGATCCGCGCGCGACCTGGAACAACAAGGCGGATTACGACGCCACGGCCGGCCGCCTGGTCGACCAGTTCGTCGAGAACTTCGCCCAATTCGCGGATCACGTCGACCAAGGCGTCCGCGAAGCCGCACCGAAAGTAACTGCAAACGCCTGACTGGCCCGGTCATCGATCGGGCGATAGGACCGATCGATGACCGAGTTCTCGCCAAGACTGTTCGCCACCGACGCCGAGATCATCCATCTCGGCGAAGGCCTGCTCGCCTGTTCGCTTGCGAAGGAGGAGTGGACCCACGAGGCGCACCTCGCCGCCTGCCTGTACCTGGTCGCCGAGCGCCCGGACATCGATGTCGATGCCGAAATCGCCGGGCTGATCTCGCGCTTCAACGAAAGCGTCGGCGGGGTGAATGACGACAAGGGCGGCTATCACGACACGATCACTCGCGCCTATGTCGCCGGCGTGCGGCTGTTCCTGTCGCAGACCGCGGAGACCGGGCTGGCCGAGCGGGTCAACGGGCTGCTGCGCTCGCGGGTCGGGCGGCGCGACTGGCCGCTCGGCTTCTACAGCCGCGAGCTGCTCTTCTCCGTCCCGGCGCGCCGCGGTTTCGTTCCGCCTGACCGGGCACCATTGCCGTTGGGTCTGGACGAACAGGCGTGCTAGATACGATGCCGTTCCAATCACCCCATTGGGAGGTAACAGCATGAGCATCCTCGACGGCATCCTTGGCCAGGTCACGCAGAATGTGGACATCGCCAATCTCGCGGCAAAGGTCGGGCTCTCGCCCGAGCATGTCGAGCAGGCGGTGCAGGCGCTCGCCAAGTTCCACCCGATGGACACCGACACCGCCGAGGGCGCCGCCGGCGCCACCGGCCTGCCGGTCGAGAAGCTGCAGGAAATCATCGGCCATATCGGCGGCGAAGGCTCGCTCGGCCATTTCGCCAACCTGCTGAAGACCGACGGCGAAGGCGTGCTCGGCCAGCTCGGCGGGCTCGCCTCGGGTTTCCTCGGCGGCAAGAGCTGATCCGCGCGGGGGGGGCCG
>JAEXLC010000231.1 GCA_023445495.1 Pseudomonadota bacterium
CTGCTGGGCAGGCTGCTGCCCGCCGCCGCCGCCCCAGAACGAGCCCGCCATCGCTTGCGCGGGCACGGACGGGCTCGCCTGCCGGGACGTGGCCGCCGGGGGCGGCGGGAGATAGCGATCACCCGACATCGGTCACGCCAGGGCAAGCGGGCGTGCGCGGGTGGTCGGCGTCCCGCCGCCGGGCCGCGAGTGCTGGATCCAGCGGCTCGCAATGTCGTGCGTGCCGTCGGCGTAGAGCGTGATGCGGGTATTGGCGATCTGATCGTCGGCCAGGGTGTTGTCGAACGTGTAGGTGATGTCGATGTGCAGGGCCGGCACCTCGGCCGCGCCGGGCACGGTCGCCCGCGCACTGCGCGGATAGAGGCGCGAGTCGTCCTCGATCGTCGCGTTGACGGTCAGGCCCCAGTCGAGCGCATCGTCATGGCCGTCGTCGCTGATGTAGATCCGGCCGAGCGAGGTGCCGTTGTACTGCCAGCGGATCTTCAGCCAGCAATAGATGTCGTCGATGCCGAAGGTCGCGCCCAGCACCGGCCAGTCGCGCAGCGCGATCTCGCCCTGCTGGAAGGTCGCGGAGGGGGATGGCGCCACGTCGTTCGGATGCTTCACGCCGGACCAGTTGGACAGGTTGGTGTGGATGTCGCCGGTGTTGGTGGCGATGATCTGGATCACCGTGCCGGCGATCGTCGCCGCCGCGCCGATATCGAGCGCGCGGGTCTGGGCCGGCGGGGGCGGTGGCAGGCCATCGCCATAGGCAAGGCCGCTCGCCGCGGCATGGAGCGGCTTCGGCGTGGTGGGTGCTTCCAGCTTGTCGAGCAGCGGCGTCACCGCAGTCTCGGCCAGGCCGAGGTCGAGCGCTTCGCCGATCCGGGTGGCGAACGCGCCGCCGATGCGATTGGCCCGCTCGCGTGCGCCGCCGGGCAGGGCGGGCGGCACATAGGCCGGATCGTCGGCGGCGAGCTGGAGCGCGAAGCCGACACCGATCGACACGGCGCCGCCGATGCCCTGGTCGGCGCCGTTGAGCCACAGCTCCGCACCGACGACGATTTCCTCGCCGACATTGATCCCGGCGACCTTGCGCAGGCTGGCGAAGCCGTCGATCCCGCCGGAATTATAGCCGAGCTTCACCTTGGCCTGCAGCGCGAGCTTCAGATGCTCGAGGAACTGCTGGATGCCGCTGGCGTCGATGTTGATCTCGGCCGTGCCGAACACCGCGACATCGCCACCCGGCGCGAAGACCACGCCCACGCCGCCGCCGAACACCGGCGTATCGAGCGCCGGTCCGATCGACAGCGTGACGCCGCTATGCGCGGCCAGCGTCGGGATCGCGGCGAGGAATGCATTGGCCGGATTGACCAGCCCGGTGACGCCGAAATAGGCCTGCCATGCCGTGGTAAAGGCGCCGCTGGCGCCGCCCAGGCGATAGACATGCGGCGGGCTGACCTCGCTGCCGAGCGCGGCCGCGCCGCTGCGGACCTTCTCCATGATCCAGTTGAGCGCGCTGCTGGCGCTCAACCCCGAGCTCATGCTCAGCGCCAGGCCGCGACCCGGCACGGCGCGCGGGCGATCCTCGGCGGCGAGCTGGAGCGCGAAGCCCGCGCCGATCGAGACGGCGCCGCCGATGCCCTGGTCCGCGCCGTTGAGCCACAGCTCGGCGCCGACGACGATCTCCTCGCCGGCATTGACCGCCGCGACCTTGCGCAGGCTGGCGAAGCCATCGATGCCGCCCGCATTATAGCCGAGCTTCACCTTGGCCTGGAGCGCGAGCTTCAGATGCTCGAGGAACTCGCGGATGCCGCTGGCATCGGCGCTGATCTCGCCGGCACCGAACAGCGCGACTTCGCCGCTCGGCGCGAAGACCACGCCGATGCCGCCGCCGAACAGCGGCGTATCGAGCGCCGGGCCGATCGACAGGGTAACGCCGGTCCGCGATGCCAGGGTGGGCAGCGCGGCGAGGAAGGCGTTGGCCGGGTTCAGCAGCGCGGTGACGCCGAACGCGACCTGCCATCCGGTGACGAAGGTGCTGCTGGCGCCGCCGAGGCGATAGACATGCGGCGGGCTGACGTCGCTGCCGGCCGTGGCGGCGGCGCTGCGCACCTTCTCCATGATCCAGTTGAGCGCGTCATTGGCACTGAGGCCCGAGCTCATGTTCAGCGCCACGCCGCGGCCCGGCGCGGTGCGCTGGCGATAGGGATCGTCCGCCCCGAGCTGGAGGGCGAAGCCGACGCCGATCGAGACGGCGCCGCCGATGCCCTGGTCGGCACCGTTGAGCCACAGCTCGGCGCCGCCGACGATCTCCTCGCCGACATTGATCCCGGCGACCTTGCGCAGGCTGGCGAAGCCGTCGATCCCGCCGGCATTGTAGCCGAGCTTGATCTTCGCCTGGAGCACCAGCTTCAGATGCTCGAGGAACTGCTGGATGCCGCTGGCATCCACGTTGATCTCGCCGGTGCCGAACAGCGCGACATCGCCACCCGGCGCGAAGACCACGCCCACGCCGCCGCCGAACAGCGGCGTGTCGAGCGCCGGCCCGATCGACAGCGTCACGCCGCTATGCGCGGCCAGGGTAGGCAGCGCGGCGAGGAAGGCATTGGCCGGGTTGATGATCCCGGTGACGCCGAAATAGGCCTGCCAGGCCGTGGTGAAGGTGCCGCTGGCCCCGCCCAGGCGATAGACATGCGGCGGGCTGACTTCGCTGCCGAGCGTGGCCGCGCCGCTGCGGACCTTCTCCATGATCCAGTTGAGCGCGCTGCTCGCGCTCAGCCCCGAGCTCATGCTGAGCGCGACGCCGCGCGAGCCTGCCGCCATCGGTGCCGAGCGGGCCAGGCCGGCTGCCTTGGCGGGGATATCGGGCATCGGGCCGAAGCCGTCGTCATAGCTGCCGCCGCCGCCCGGCGCCGGCGCGATGCCGACCGGGGCGGAGGAAGAGGGCGCGACCGGACGGCTCCCCGGGGTCGGCACGTCGCCCGCCCATTCGAGCACGGGGGCGGTGCGCGACGCGGTATAGCTGCGGCGCAGGCTGCGGCCGGTGAAGTTGCTGAGCGCGACATAGGGGCTGCCTTCGCGCGGCAGCGCGTCCACGCTCAGCCCGCCGGTGCCGGTGGCCAGCCCGAAATAGAGCTTCTGCCCGCCGATGAAGCGCGCCAGCACTTCGGGCGGCACGACGAACACGCCGTCGCCGCGCGGCACGCTCAGCCGGCCCTGCTCGTCACTGCAATAGAAATTGGCGGCGGTGCGGCGCGGCTTGTTCGCGGCATCGAACAGGGTGACGTCGGTCGCCAGCACCACCTGTGCCTCGACATTGGGCTGGTCGACGCGCACGGCGAATCCCAGCATCGGGAACCGATCGCTGACTTCCATGCGGTTGGGACGGATCTGAGCAGTCATGGATCACCTGTCGTTGCTGGAAGGGGAGTTGCGGCCGGCATCGTCGCTGCCGGGGGCGGAATCGGATGGAGTACGGGCGGCGCGCAGCGCGCGGGCGCGCTCCTCGAAATCGCCGAGCGAGGAGAGGACGATGTCGAAGGGCGAGCTGTCCTGGCCGATCTGCATGATCGGGCCGTTCTCGCGCTCATGCTCGTGCACCGAGCGGGCAAGCAGCTCGGAGAGCATCTTGGCATAGGGCGGGGTGAGGACCAGGCGGGTGTGGATGCCGATCGCGCCGACGCCCTCATGTCCGCTAGGATAATATTGGCCGAGGTCGATCAGGAATTCGAAGGGGTTCTGGCCGAGTTCGAAATAGTTGACGTAGCTGGCAGGCGCGCGGGTGGCATCGCGCGTCGCCATCTCCGTATCCATATCTGCCAAGCTGCCCTGACTCATCCGGCATGCCTCCTGCCGGACAGAGGAGCAAGCGCTGTGCCAGCCGGTGAAAGCGTTTCGAATCAGTGCCTTGGGGAAATGGGGTACGTAGAACCACGTAACATTGCGGCGGAGGCGGCGTATCGCTGTTACGCGCGCCTGTTACAGGCCCGGGCCGTCCTCCGGGCCCTCGGGACCGCCGCGGGTCATCTCGTACTTGGTCATCTTGCGGTAGAGCGTCATGCGCGACCAGCTGAGCGAGCGGGCGGCCTCGGCGCGGTTCCAGTCGGTACGATCAAGTGCCGCGCGGATGCGGGCGCGCTCGTCCTTGCCCGAACCGTCGAAGCTGCGCTGCAGCCGGACGAACGCGTCGGGGATATGGTCGAGCCGGATCGCGCCGTGCGGGGGATCGATGAAGATCGCCTCGACGAAGTTGCGCACTTCGCGAATGTTGCCCGGCCAGTCATAGTGGAGCAGCACGTCGAGCAGCTCGTCGTCGGGCGCGGTGACCTGGCAGCCGCAGCGGCGATTGAAGCGCTCGACGAAGTGGCGGATGTAGAGCGCGATGTCCTCGGCGCGCTCGGACAGGTCGGGCAGGGTGAGGCGGGCGACGTTGAGCCGGTAATAGAGGTCGGGGCGGAAGCTGCCCTGTTCGACCTGCTGCTCGACATCGCGATTGGTCGCGGCGATCACGCGCAGGTCGACCTTTACCGGCTTCTCGCGGCCGATCGGCTGGACTTCCTTCTCCTCGAGCAGGCGCAGCAGCTTGACCTGGCTGAACGGGGAAAGCTCGCCGACCTCGTCGAGGAACAGCGTGCCGCCGGCGCCTGCGATCACGGCCTTGCCGGTCTGGCTGCGCACCGCGCCGGTGAAGCTGCCGCGCTCGAAACCGAACAGCTCGGCCTCGAACAGGCTGTCGGGCACCGCGCCGCAGTTGATCGCGACGAAGGGGGCGTCGTGGCGTTCGCTGAGCGCATGGATGGTGCGGGCGCAATGTTCCTTTCCGGTGCCGGTCGAGCCGGTGATCAGCGTCGGCGCATCGCTGCGCGCGATCTTGGGCACGATGCTGCGCAGGCGCACCATCGCGTCGCTGTCCCCCAATAGCCTGGTCTCGAGATCGTCCACCCGCTCACCCGACAGCATCCCGCGCCCGCTCCGGAAGACCGGAGCAGTTGCGTCACGTGAACATGCAAGGCGCGCGAGGCGCCTTTTCGGAAATGGTCATGTACTTGTGAGGCGGCCGCGACCGAATGGCGGCACTGATATCTGAGGCGACTCGACGGGGCTGTGGATAACTTTAACAGACCAGACAGTCGACTCCATTTAATGGTGGACGTTTCGTCTACTTTTAGACTGTGCGGGAATTGGCGAGTCGAAGCCGTTCGACTCGGCTGGACGCCACCGATCCGGACCTGATTTGGATCAATCTCTGCCGGGATATTGCCGAAAAGCGCATGGCGGAGAGCCGGAAGGGCTCCCCGCCATGCGGGTTTCCTGGGGGTGAGGGCTCAGTTGGCGGTAAAAGCCGTCGCGCCGGCCGCGTTGTACTTCACCGTGACATAGCTGTTGTCGCACACGTTGATGCCGGTCCACACGCCGTTGCTGCCATCGGCGAAGTTGAGCTTCACGTCATATTTGCAGCCGGCGCCCTTGTCGAAATGCACGGTCATCCGCGCGCCCGGCTTCACCGTGGCGTCTTCCTTCTTGAAATCGGGATCGACCTTGTTGGGCTGCCAGGTGGTGGTGCCGGTCGGCGCGATCTCGACCGTCTTGATCGCCTTGCCGGCGTTGTTGATCAGCACGAAATCCCAGTCGTCCGCCATTGCCGGCGCGGCGATCGAGAGCGCGGCGATTGCCGCAAGACTCAGTTTCAGCATGACATGCCCCTCCTGCTTTTGCGGCAAAATGCGCCTGTCCGTGGCGCTCCGCAAGGAGATTTCAGAGGGCGCGGACCAGGCGGATCGCCTCGGCGATCCAGGGCGGATCGGCCACCACCTGCTGGCGCGCGCCGGCGCCGAGCGGGAGGAGATGCAGCCGCTCGCCCTCGCGCCCGATCAGCCGCGCGAACAGGAAGCGGCCGGCCGGCCGGGGCACCAGCACGTCGCGGTTGAGCGCGCCGCCAAAGCCTTCCGGTGCGAGCGTGCGGCACCAGATCTCGTCCCCCGCGCGATAGTCGCCGACCCCACCGGTCACCACCACCGCGACCATGCCGGGCTCGGCATGCGGAGGGACGATCGTGGCGGTCTTGCGCGGCGCCTGGGCGCCACCGGCTTCGAGCAACGCGGCCACGGGGATCTCGGGCCGTTCGGGCAGCTTGACCAGATCGGCGGCGTCAACGCCGAGCGCGGCGGCGATGCGATTGAGCCAGCCGACCGAGACGGTGCGCGTGCCCATCTCCAGCCGGCCGACGGTCTGCGCCGTGGTCGGCGGCACGCAGCGCGCCGCGACTTCCTCCAGCGTGAGCCCCTTTGCCCGGCGCACTTCGCGGATAGCGGTGATCATCGCGGCCTCCTGTAACCAAATCGGTTTCCTGCTTTCCTACAATCGATCCTTCATGGCAAGAGATGCGAATCGGAACAAAAGGAGATCGTCATGCGGGAACTGGTCGAGCGCGTGATCGAGGATAGCACCGGGCTGAAGCGTCGGGTCACGGTCAACCTGGCGGAGTCGCCGCTCGCCTGGCTGGCATCGCGCGGCCATGTCAGCACCCGGCAGCTCGAGGCGGGGGAGCGGCTGCGCAGCGACTATGAGATGGCGGCGCTGGGCCCCAGCATCACGATGCGCTGGGATCCGTCGCCGGTGGCGCGCAACCCGGGCGGCGTCGCCGAACGGCTCGACCCGACGCTGGCGCAGATCTCGGCGCGACGCCGTTTCGACGGCGCGGTCGAGGCGGCGGGATCGGGCCTCGCCGATATCCTGTGGCGGGTCGTCTGCGCCGGCGAGGGGATCGGCCCTGCGGAGAAGGCGCTGGGCTGGCCGAGCCGGGCGGGCAAGCTGGTGCTGTGCTTCGCGCTCGATCGCGTCGCCGATTTCTACGGGCTCAGATAGCGGGCTCCGCCGCGCCCTTGCCGACGAACCGGCCATAGGCCCAGCCGATCCCGATCAGCGCCAGGCCCAGGCCGAGGAAGGACAGGATGCGCAGCACTCCGTCGAGCGCGGCGGCGTCGATCAGGAAGACCTTGAAGGTGGTGCCGGTGAGCAAGGCGAGGCCGAAGACCCGCAGGTCACGGCGGCCGCCGGCGATGCCGCGCCACAGCCAGAACAGGGCGAGCGCCAGCATCGCCGCGCTGTATCCGCCATTCTCGGCGGTGCCGATCGCGCCGGTGAGCAGGGCGCCATGCGCAGCCTGGCGAACCGCTGCGAGCAGGGCGAAGAGCGTTAGCAGTGCCGCGCCGGGGCGCCAGCGGGGCGGCAGGGTCCATAGCCAGGCGCTCGCCAGCCCGAGATGCAGCACGGCCGCGTTGAGGAGCGGCAGCGGGCCAACGGATTGCGGCTCGAGCAGCGGGCTCAACAGGAAAAGGTCGAACCAGGCGATGCGGAACAGGCCGAGCGCCAGCAACGCATGGCCGATCGCGGTCGCCTTGCCCTGGCGAAGCACCCACCAGCCGGCGGCAAGGCTCGCCTGGGTAAGCAGTGCGCGCTCGATAAAGCCCCAGGTGAGGAAGCGCGGCAGCGTCGCGATGGCGAGCGGTTGCTTGGCGACCGCATAGAGCAGCAGCACGCCCAGCGTGATCGCCGCGATCGACACGGTGCGGCGGAGGCGGCCGAACAGGGCAGGATCGAAGCACAGGGCGATGGCCAGCACGACCGGCAAGGCGAGCTCGCGCAGAAGCTCGGCCAGCGAGGGCAGCAGCGGATACGTCAGGCGTTCGCCGGAAAGCGAGGCGAGGACCAGCTCGCTGAGTGCGCCGAGCGGCAGTGCGGCGGCAACGAGCGCAGCGGCAAGCGGATAGGCGGGCAGCTCGTAGAGGCGCGGCGTGCGGATGATGCGCGCCCACCAGGCCAGCGCCGCCGCGACCAGGGTCAGCGGCAGCGACAGCCAGTCGCCGGGGACGAACTGGCCGAGCCCGAGCCCGGCAAGGAACGCCGCCAGCGCGGTGGCCGCGGTGAGCGTGCGATTGCCGGGTTCCGGCCGGAGGCGCCAGGCGAGGCTGAACGTCGCGATTGCGGCAAGCAGTTTGATACCGCCCCAGGTCTCGGCGGGCAGCAGTGCCGGCGCGCGCAGATGGGCGAGAAGAAGCGGCCCGGCGGTGCCGAGCAGCGCGATCGCGGACCAGATCGGATGCCGGCGGGCGAGGATATGGCCGGGGATCGCAAAGAGCGCGGTGGCCAGGATCGCGGCGATCGGTGTGAAGCCGCGCTCGGGCAGGCCGATTGCCAGCATCTCGAGAACGAGCAGCAGGACAAGCGCGGCGAGCGCGCCGGGGAGATAGACGGCGTCCCGCCAGGCAAGGAACAGCGCCGCGCCGGCCAGTACCAGATAGAAGCTCCAGGCCAGCCAGCCGAAATCGAGCGCCGGGGCCAGGATCGCGAGCTGCAGGCAGCCTGCCACGAGCGGGGCGAGGCGCAGCCAGCGATTGCCGGCACCGGTGGCGGGCAGCGCGGCGCTCGCGCCGATGGCGAGCAGCATGGCGAAGCCGCCGACCGCGGAGAGATCACCGCTGCGGGTGACGAGCATCGCGATCAGGAAGTTGATCCAGGCAAAGCCGGCAATGCAGGCGGCAAGCGCCAGCCATGCCCAGCCGCGATGGATGGCGAGGCCGAACAGCGCGGCGGTGAACAGCCCGAGATAGACGAGCAGTGGCCCGATCCCGGCGGCATCGAAGCCGGCAACCATCGGGGCCGCGAAACCGCCGATCAGCGCCATCGCCGCGGTCGGCGGGCCATGGCGCAACGCCAGGGCGAGCGCGCCGCCGGTGACGGCCAGAACGAGCAGAAAGGCAGGGAGCGGCGCGATCAGGTGGTAGAGCGCCGCGGCCATGTAGAGCGTGCCATAGAGGCTGGCGATGCCGGCGCCGGCCAGTGCCTGGGCGACGCGTGGATCCTCGGCGGTGGCGGGCAGGCGCCGGGCGGCCTCGCTCCCGGCGATCAGCGCGCCGCCGAACAGCGCGGCGAGCAATGTCCGCGTCGAAGGGCCGAGCAGGCCGCTTTCGATCGAATAGCGGACCAGGAAGAAGCCGGCGAGCACCAGCGCCGCGCCGCCGATCCAGATCGGCAGCTTGCCGCCGATCAGCGTTTCCAGGCTGAACTGCGGAAGCTGGCGGGATCCGGAAGCGGGCTGCTGCGGTTGGGGTTCGGCCTTTGCCATGCGCGCCGGCATCGGCTCGGGGACGACGGCCGGCGCTTCCGCTTTCGGTTCTGGTGCCGCCGCCTGCGGGATCGGGCGGACGGGGGCTTCGTGCCTGCTCGCTTCGAGCGAAGCGATCCGCGATTCGACACGGCGCAGTTCTTGTTCCAGAAAGGCCGTGCGCCGCAGCACGATATAAAAGGCCGCAGCCGCGCCCAGCGCGAGGAGAAGGGTGAGACCAATCACTCACCCGATCCTTGCACAGTGGAGCGCACCTGTCGCGCACAACCCGGTTGCTCCGTGCAACCGATCGGATAGGCCTTTTGCCAAAAGCCTGGGAGAGGTTGGCATGATCGTGTTTGGTTCGACGCTTTCGCCCTATGTGCGCAAGGTCATGGTGTTCGGTGCCGAGAAGGGCCTGGAACTCGAGTTGCAACCCGCCGGCATGGGGCGGGGCGGGCCGGAATTCATGGCCGCCAGCCCGTTCGGCAAGATGCCGGGGTTCAAGGATGGCGATTTCCTGATCTCGGACAGCTCGGCGATCGTCGCCTATCTCGATGCCAAATATCCCGAGCCCAATCTGATCCCCGCCGAGCCGCAGGCCCGCGCCCGCACCATCTGGTTCGACGAGCTTGCCGACACGATCATGATGGCGGCCGGCAGCGCGATCTTCGGCCAGCGCTTCGTGCGCCCGCGCGTGCTCAAGATGGAGTGCGACCATGATGCGGCCGATGCCGCCGAGCGCGATCTGATGCCGCCGATCCTCGCCTATCTGGAAGGCGCGATCCCCGAGAGCGGCTTCCTGGTCGACGACCGGCTGACGCTGGCGGATATCGCAGTGGCGAGCCCGCTGGCGACGCTCGGCTGCATCGGCGTGACCGTCGATTCGGCGACCTATCCGCGGCTCGCCGCCTGGGTCGCCTCGATGCATGCCCGGCCGAGCTTCGCGGCGATCATCACGCGCGATCGCGCAATGGTCGATGCGATGGGCGGGCCTGTGCCACGTGAGGCGGTCGCCGGCTAGGGTTGGACCTAGCCAGGGCCGCGTGGCCCGCCTATCTGGGCGCCATGCGGTTCGCCTTCATCAAATGCCATGGCTCGGGGAATGATTTCCCCCTGATCGACGCACGCGCGCTCGACCTTTCCGATTCGGACTGGGCGGGCGTGGCGCGTGCGCTCGCCGATCGCGCCGGACCGGTTGGCGGTGACGGGCTGCTGCTGCTCACCGCGGGCGACGATGCCGGGCATGATTTCGGCATGCGCATGTTCAATTCGGACGGGTCGGAAGCCGAGACCTGCCTCAACGGCCTGCGCTGCACCGCGCGGCTGGGCTTCGAGCTGTTCGGGCTCGACCACGCCCGGGTGCGGCTGAAGACCAGCAGTGCCGAGGTCGCGCGCGCCGAAGCGCTGGCGCCGGGCGTGGTGACGATCCGCGAGACCGCCGGCCCGGCTTCGACGCGCACCGCCGATGTCGGGCTGCGCGTCGAAGCGGCGGAGATCATCGATGCCCCGATCCCCGGCCTGCCGAGCGCGCGCGCCTTCACCGCGATCGCGATGCCCAACCCGCATCTCGTCACATTTGTTGAATCGGTTGATGAAGCCGAGCTGGTCGCGCTCGGCGACTGGTGCGAGGCGGGTCCCGAACTGATCCCGGCCCGCGCGAATGTCTCCTTCGTCGAAGTGCGCGGGCAGGACCTGTTCGTGCGCACCTATGAGCGCGGCGTCGGGCTGACCGATAGCTGCGGCAGCGCCATGGCCTCCTCGGTCTATGCGGCGGGACGCACCGGGCGGGTGCCGTTCGGCACCGTGATGAAGGTGTTCAACAAGGGCGGGCTGGTGATGGGATCGTCCGATGCGGACGGCATGGTCACCATCCGCGGCAACGCGACCTTCCTCTACGACGCGACGATCGACGTCGATCCGATGGCGGATAGGGCGGAGACGCCGCTGGTCCATGCCCGGCGCGAGGACGAAGCCGCTGCCTGGGCCGCGGCGATCCCGGCCTAGCCCTCGACGAACGCCGCGAGGTTGGCGAGCGAGGATTTCAGTCCCTGGACGTGATCCTGCTTGCCGATCCCCTGCGGCACATCCTCGCAGGTGATCGCGACGCGGGTACCGCCTTCGGCCGGCTCCAGCGTCCAGGTCATGCGCATCGTCCCGGCAAAGGCCGGATCCTCGGAGTCGAACACCGCCGCCTGGACGATGCTCCGGCCCGGGTTCAGCGCGGTGAAGCGCACCTCGACGACGTCGGCATGCTCGGAGGTCTTGCCCGCCACTTCATGCTCGGGTTCGTCGTACGCCAGCGCCATCTTGTAGCCGCCGCCCGGCCGCGCATCGAATGCCAGCATCTCGCCGGTCATCCCTTCGGGCGGGAGCCAGCGGACCAGTGCGGCCGGATCGATAAAGGCGCGCCAGATCTGGCTGGCCGGCGCCTTGACCAGCCGGGAAGCGCGATCGGTGCGCGAGACCGTCCTCACCCGAACTCCACCGCCTCGAAGCGCACCGGGCGGCCGATCGCCTGGTTGGCGAGCTCGGCTTCCCACATCACCCGGTTGCCGCGCACGATCGTGCCGATCGGCTTGCCGGTCAGCTGCTTGCCGGTGAAGGGCGACCAGCCGCAGCGCGAGGCGAGCCAGCTCTCCTCGATCGTCCAGCGCGCCTTGAGGTCGACCACGGTGAAATCGGCGTCATAGCCGACCGCGATGCGGCCCTTGCCGGCGATGCCGAAGATGCGCTGCGGGCCCGCGCTGGTCAGGTCGATCACGCGCTGCAGCGTGGTGCGGCCCTCGGCAACATGGTTGAGCATCAGCGGCAGCAGCGTCTGCACGCCGGGCATGCCGCTGGGGCTGTCGGGATAGGGCTTCGCCTTCTCCTCGCGGGTGTGCGGCGCGTGATCCGAGCCGAGCACATCGGGCACGCCCTGGTTGAGCCAGTGCCACAGCCCGTCGCGGTGTGCCCCCGAGCGGATCGGCGGGTTCATCTGCGCGAAGGTGCCGATCGTCGGATAGGCTTCCTCGGCGGCCAGCGTCAGGTGCTGCGGCGTGACTTCGCAGGTGGCGATGTCCTTGTGCTGGCCCAGCAGCTCCAGCTCCGCCGGCGTGGTGACGTGGAGGACATGGATGCGGCGGCGTGCAGCGCGCGCGAGGCCGAGGATGCGGCGGGTGGCGAGCATCGCGCTCTCGTCGTCGCGCCATACCGGATGGCTCGAGGGATCGCCGGGGATGCGCTCGCCCAGCCGGTCCTGCATGCGGAACTCGTCCTCGGCATGGATCGCGACGCGGCGATGGCCCGAGGCCAGCACGCGCGCGAGATTGGCGTCGTCGGAGACGAGCAGGTCGCCGGTCGAGGCGCCCATGAAGATCTTCACGCCGGCCGTGCCCGGCAGCCGCTCCAGCTCGGCCAGATGCTCGGCATTGTTGTTGGTCGCGCCGACGTAAAAGGCGTGGTCGCACCACATCCGGTCCTTCGCCCGGGCGAGCTTGTCCTGCACCGCTTCGGCCGAATCGGTATTGGGCTTGGTGTTCGGCATCTCGAACACCGCAGTGACGCCGCCGAGCACGGCCGCGCGCGCGCCGCTCTCCAGGTCTTCCTTGGCCTCGAGGCCAGGCTCGCGGAAGTGGACCTGGCTGTCGATCACGCCGGGCAGCACGTCGAGCCCGGTGCAGTCGATCGTCTCGTCGGCTTCCAGCGTGCCGCCGATCGCGACGATGCGGCCGTCCTTCACGCCCACATCGGTTTCGGCAGGACCAGAGGGCAGGTGCACACGGCCGCCCTTGAGCTTCAGATCGACAATCATATTCCGCGCCTCTTCCGTCGCCCCCGGCCACCCCCTACCTGTTCGGCATGACCGATACCAGCACTTGGCTAGCCGACCGCGCCCTGATCCGCATTTCGGGCGAGGATGTCCGTGGATTCCTCCAGGGGCTGGTGACGCAGGACATGGCCAGCGTCACGCCGGAGGCGCCGCGATGGGCGGCGCTGCTCACCCCGCAGGGCAAGGCGCTGTTCGATTTCATCCTCTGGGCGGACGGCGAGTCGATAATGGTCGACTGCGAAGCCACGCAGCGCGAGGCGCTGGTGCGCCGGTTGAGCATCTACCGGCTGCGCCGTGCGATCACGATCGAGGCAGTGGAGGGCGGGGTGCACTGGTCGCCCGAGCCTGGCCAGGGCGTCTCAGATCCGCGGCTTGCCGCGCTGGGCTATCGCTGGCTCGACGCCGGGGAGGGAGTGGAAGCCACCGGCTGGCGGGAACACCGCCTGCGCCTCGGCGTGACCGAAGGCGTCGAGGAACTGGGCCAGGACAAGACGCTGTGGCTCGAATGCAACGCCGGCGAGCTGGGCGGCGTCAGCTTCACCAAGGGCTGCTATGTCGGCCAGGAGAATACCGCGCGCATGCATTATCGCGCCAAGGTCAATCGCCGGCTGGTGGTCGCGCCGCTGGGCGAGCCCGGCGACAGGACGCGCATGACCTATCCGGATCTCGGGCTGATGGTCGAGCTGCGCCGCGCCGAGGCGCTTGGCGACGCGCTGGTGCCCGAATGGCTCGCGGCCGCGCTTCAGGCCGACGCGGGCTAGAGGCCAAGCCACTCCAGTCCACCCGGCAGCGGTGCTGCGGCATAGTCGACCTGCAGCACCCGGCGGCGGGCCGGCCGGGTGGCGGCATCGGAGGCGTGGAGGATCGGCGTCGAATAGACCCAGATATCACCCGCATCGGCAAGGCAGGCATATACGCCATGGGTCGCGACCGCCTGATCGATCGCGCGTTCGGCGACCAGTGCGCGATGCGATCCGGGTGCGATTAGCAGGGGCGCATTCTCCGCCGGCACCGGATCGAGATGGATGCGCAGCGTCAGCATGCCGGCGAGCAATGCGAAGGGCGGTGCCACATGCTGCATGCCCTGCTTGATGGTCCACGGCCCGAAGCCGGCGACCGGATGGCGCCGGGTGACGACAATGGTGCGATCCTGATGCCAGCCCAGGGCCCAGTTGGCGGTCTCGCTCTTGTCGAACAGGATAGCGCGGACGGGGCGGGTGCCGGTGCCGAGATGCCGGGCCGGAATTCGGCCGATAGCGCCCTGCATTTCGAGCAGCGCGGGCAGGCCGGTCACCTGGTGGAGCCTTAGTCCCGGCTGGTCGCCGGGAAGGACGGCAAGCGCCGTCTCAAGCGGTGCCAGCACCGCCAGCGCGGCGCCCGGCAGGCGTTCGGCGCCGTCGCGCTCCAGCGTCAGGGACATTGTCGGGTCGCGCATCCGAACCACGCTAGGGCGATGGCCTGTCCGGTAGCAACCGTACAAAGAAAAAGGGAGGCCGGTTTCCCGGCCTCCCCAATTCTGTCAGTCCCTTGGGACCGGTCAGGCTTAGTTGCCCGAACCCGGACCGTAGGTGACTTCCACGCGGCGGTTCTGCAGCTCGCGGACGCCGTCGGCGGTTTCGACGCGCGGCTTGCTCTCACCGAAGGCTTCGGTCGAGATCGCACCGGCACCGATGCCACGGGCGGTCAGGTACGCCTTCACCGAGTCAGCGCGACGCTGCGACAGGCCAACATTGTAGCTGGCCGAGCCCGAGCGGTCGGCGTGGCCGGCCAGCATGACCTGCGCGTTACCGCAGTTCTGGTAGTTGCTGATGGCGTTGTCGAGGATGCTCGCGGCTTCCGGCGTGATGTCCGACTTATCCCAGTCGAAGAACACGATGTACGGTCCCGGGGTGCAGACGACGGTCGGCGTCGGGGTCGGTTCCGGAGTCGGGGTCCAGGTCGGCGTCGGAGTGGGCTCCGGCGTCGGGACCGGGGTCGGCTCAGCCTTCGGCGCGCCGAAGTTGAACGTCAGACCGCCGAGGATCGAGTGCGAGCGGAAGCGACCGTTGAGGGTGCGGCCCGACGCGTCCACCAGCTCGGTGAGCGAGCTGTTGAAGAAGCGATACTTGAGCGACACGTCGATCGAGTCCGACAGCGGTGCACGAACGCCCGCGATGACCTGCCAAGCGAACACGGTGTCCGAGTCGTTCAGCGAGTCCTGGTAGGTGTTCAGAGCAAGCTTGCTCTTGACGCGCGCGATACCGACACCCGGGCCGACGAAGCCCTGAACGCCGTCATCGTCACCGAAGTCGAGCAGACCGTTGATCATGAAGCTCAGCGCCGAGCTACGGCCACCAGCGTAGCTGTAGTCGCCCGGAGGAGCGTTGACCGCGGCGCCAGCGGCGTTGCGGATCGGCATGGTCACGGTGCTGGTGAGACGGTTGACCGAAGCCTCGCGATAGCCAACCTCGGCTTCCGCACGGAACGGACCGAAGTCGTAACCAACGGTGGCGTCGGCATCCCAGCCGGCCTTGTGGTGTGCAGTCACGACATCCTTGGCAGCGCCGATGTCGAACTTGATGTCTTCGACGAGCATAGCGCCGCCTTCGACACCCACATACCACGCATCGTCGCGGGCGAGGGCGGGCGTGCTCAGCGCGGTGGTCGCAAGTGCCAGAATTACGGCAAGCTTCCGCATCTTAATCCCCTTTCATGATTGTCACTACGGACAGCGAAAAACTCAGTACCGAAACGAAAGTTTCTACGCAAGCGCACAAATCCGGGGACTGTTGCAGGAACGTCACAGTCAGCCGGAATGGATCAGGCCATGCGCACGCAATGCAACGATCACCGCAGAAATTGCGGCCCGCGCTGGCGCATCAACCACCATGCCGCCTTCTGGTTCCGCAATTTCCGGCATTTGCGTACCGACGACCTGTTGCCCTTCGACGACAAGCCGACCGTGCGCCTCGCCACTGCGCCATTGGCCGTCCCGGAAAAGGGCGTATCCGGCATCATGGTTGAGCCACAGCCGCATGCCCTCGCGCGGCAGGACGAAGCGCCAGCCATTCTCCGTCCAGCCGGCGATCTCGTTCGCATGGCCTGACCAGGCTCCCTCGGGCGCGGCGCCCAGGATCCAGCATTGGCCGGGGGTCGGGGCCGCCGGCGCAATGTCCTGGGCGATGGCTTCCGCCGCCGGCTGGACGAGCAGGTCGAGGCGGACCAGCGCTTCATTGTGGTACATTTCCTTCTGCGCCTGCCCGGCATCGAGCAGGGGCAGGGCGAGTCGCCCGGTGGTGTTGGTCATGCAGCGTCTCCTGGATCTGAGAGGGTGAGCGTTGCCGGCGGAGAGGCGCCAGCAGTGCCGAGCTGGCGCACCTCGATTTGCGCGCCTCCGGCAATCGCCGCGGCGCCAAGGGTCATTTCCGGTGCGAGCGTATCCACCGTCCATTCGGTGCCATGGCTGGGTATCAGGGTGACGCGGTAGCGCTCGCCGCCCGGCTCGAGAGCGAGCGCGCGGCCGTCCTGCCATTGCCAGTCCGATCGGCTGCGGCGCACCCAGGTCATGCGCGCGCCGCCGCTCTCCAGCATCCTGGCCGCCAGATGCACGGGCGGGAGGGGCAGCAGCGAGATGCCGCTTACCGTCGCGGATGCCTGTGCGGGGTCGCCCATGTCCGCGGCGCCCTCGGCCAGCAGCCGCACGTCGGTGCCGATCGCGGTGGGCGGCAGGTCGAGCGTTGCGATCCTCTCGGCGTCGAGCAGCACGAAGCGATCGCCCGCACGCTGGCTGCCGATCGCCCGCTCGGTACCGCGCCGGCCGCGCCACAGGCCGGAGAGGCGCCATCGCCTGCCCTCGATTCGATCGGCCTGGCCGAACTGGATCAGCTCGTCGCCCAGCATCGCCAGGTTCGCGCCCGCGTCGAGCGCGGCGGTGTCGGCCCGGTCGAGCAGCATCGCGGAATGGGCGAGGTCGACGATGACATGGTTCCGGCGATCCTCGATCTGCGGGGCTGCGGGGCCGGGCGGGGTCACGATAGTGCCGAGTACGGCGACGCCGCGGGTGCCGCCGATCTCCCGCCAGGCCGCGCCGCCATCGAGGCTCAGCAGCAGCGCCGCCCGGCGCCATCCGGTGGCGCTGCCGGCGGCAGCCACCGCGAGTCGCGGCGCCGTGACCAGCGTGTCATCGATCGGGGGAATCTCAAAGGCATGCAGGATCGTCCGCCCGATCGCGACATCCTCGGCGCCGAGGACGCGGCCGCCACTCGCCGCGAGGGGCATCACTTCGGGCGCCAGTGCCACGCAATCGAGCGAAACCGACATGGTTTCGAACTTCCAGCCATCAACCCGCCAGAGGCCTGGCGTGCCCGCGATGCGCACCCGGCTGCCGGGCGGGATGCCAAGGGCTTCCCAGCCGAGGTGCACGGTCCGTCGGGTCCGTTCGATATCCGCGCGGAGCAGCGCGGCTTCCGCCAGCGTCCGCGCTGTGCCGGCGTCGATCGCCGCCGGCAGCTCGATCCGCAGGTCCCGGCTCATCGGTCCGGCGCCGCCCGCGCGCTGCACGCCGATCTGCCAGTCGCGCGCGGGATCATAGTGACTGAGGCTCAGCGTGCGCGGTATCCGGGCCGCCGATGCGACGCTGCGGTTGCCCCGGCCGTGTCCGCCAACGCCGCTGTCCTCGATCGTGATCGCGTCGCCGGGGCCGCAGCGCAGTGCCGGCCCCTCGCCGAACCAGCCGCCCGCTGCCTGGGCCAGCGCTTCGACCGCGCCGGCAAGGTTGGCGCCCTGCGCCACGAAGCCGGCCAGCGCCATGCTCGGATCGGCGCCGGTCAGCGCGCCCAGCGCCACGGCGATGTCGCCTGCGGGCACCGGCTGCGCATCGGCCTCGACCTCGAAGGTCAGCGACGGGATGCGATTACCCCAGGGACCGAGCTCGAGATCTTCGAACACCGCATAGGCGATGCCGCGATGCGCCGGTGCGAACCCCGCGCCTTCCGCGGCGACGATCAGCGGATCGGCCGCCTGGTCCTCGCCGCCCAGATGCAGCCGGAAGCCGGTGCGCGCCTTGAAGTCGCCACCGGCGCCACGCAGCAGCTGGCCGTCCGCCCAGATCCGCCCGACGTCCAGGATCGGCCGCGCCGACAGCGCCACCGCCAGGCTGGCGGTATAGCTATAGGTGGTGGTGCTCGGCTGCCCCTTGCCGCCCGATTGCCGGTCGCGATGCTCGATCAGGTCGGTCGCCCAGATCACCGATCCGGCCACCCGCATCCTCCCGAAGATCTTCGGGATCTGGGTGCCATAGGAGGAGGTCTGCACCTTGAGGTCGCTCAGCCGCGGGCCTTCGCGGCCCTTGGGCTTGAATAGGATCTCATGGTCGATGACGTTGCCGATCATCGATCCGATCGCCGCGCCCGCCGGGCCGCCGATAATCCCGCCGGCCACGGTGAGCACCAGGGTCGCCATTGTCAGTCCTCCGATTTTCGCCAGCGGCCGAGCACCGGCCAGGGCAGGGGATCGGGCCGCTCGACCACCCGGCGCAGCATCGCGTCGGCATGGACCAGCCCGGTTCCGCTATCGATGCCGAGGTGCAGCTGCCCCGGCCCGCTGGCGAGCAGCAGCAGGTCGCCGGCACGCCGGTCCCCTGCCGGGCACAGCCCGAGCGCAGCTACGACTTCGGTTACCCGCGCCCGGTCCCCGCTCCGCATCGCATAGCTGTCCGGCACGCCGACCGCGTACGCCCAGCCCGCCAGCCCGACACAGTCGATCCCCTCGCGCGTCCGGCCCCGCGCCCGGAAGCGCGCGCCGATCATCATGCGGGCCCTTGCCAGCACCGCGCTCATCCGCCCGGGTAGCGCGTCAGCAGGTCGATGCCCGGCAGCCAGGGCTCGCCGCGAAAGTTGATCGCATTGCCGAAGCGTCCCGCGCAGGTCGCCAGGGTCCGGTCGCACCCCTCGGTCAGCAGCACCCGCCCGGGCGCATCGAAGCGCGGCGGCCGGCGCAGCGTCAGGGTCGCGCCGGACGAGTCGAGGATCGCTTCCTCCAGCCCCGAATTCGCGCCGGTAATCCACCGCAACCGGCCCCGGGCATAGCTATTGGCCGCCGGTTCTACCGCATCGAGCGTCAGCACATTGTCCGCGATCCCCGTCACCAGGGCGAAGCGTCGTCGCCCCGCCATCGCCACCCGGCAGCGCTTGTCGCCCAGCTCGGCGCGGCATTCGGGCGAGGTCTCCTCCACCACCGCGCGCTCCAGCGCGGCCATCGCGCCGCGCAGCTCGGCGGTCAGCATGCCGTCGCGCGTCTCGAGCCCGCCGATCGTCCCCTCGCCCAGCGGCACCTGGTTTGCCGGGTCGGTCCAGTCGCAGGCGAAGATCGCCACCCGCGCTCCGTCCCAGCGCCCGGCGAGCAGGTCCGCCTCGGAAATCGCCTCGCTGGTCAGCGCCCCACTGACATCCATGCTCGCCGGATCGAGCCCGGCCCCGCGCGTGATCGCGCTCGGCACCATGCCCGGCGCCGCCCGGTGGACCAGCCCGTCCCATTCTATGTCCCGGTCATGCGCGGTCAGACCGATGGCCACCCCGTCGCGCCGCTCGATCCGCCAGCACAGCGCCAGCGTCGTGAGCTCCCCCGCCAGCCAGCTCATTCGCGGATCTCCACCAGCGGCACCGAAGCGAGTGCCCCCGCCTGGAAGGTCGCCCGGCTCACGCGCAGCTGGTCCTCGGCAAAGCGCACCGGCACGTCGAAGACGAAGCTCGCGCGCACCACGGCACCGGCAGCCGGCGCCAGCCCGAGCGTCACCACCCCGCCTTCCTCCAGCACGAAGTCCTCGGTCTCCACGCCGTCGATCGTCACCTGCAGCGTCGCCGCCACCGGCCGGGTGATCCGCCGCACCACCCCGCCATAGGTCCGCACCAGCGGGAAGCGCATATTGGTGCCGTCGCCCGCGCCGATCGGCTCGTCCACCGCGACGCAATCGAACGGGTCGCGCAGGCGGAAGCCGCGCGCCGGTCCCATCCGCGCCCGGAAAAAGGCGAGCAGCTCGATGATGTCCGCCTCGGAACGCAGTCCGGGCCCGATATCATAGCGGGTCCGCGCCTCCGCCCATTCGGCGTTGCGCTTCTCGCGCCCGCCCGCGCTGGTCACGATCGAAGTCGAGACCTCGGGCGCCACTTCCGCCTCGCGGCCCAGCGCGAGCGGAAACAGCACGTCGTCGAACGCGTCCATCGCTTCCTCCGTTTCGAAATGCACGAAGCCGTCGCGCAGGATCTGGGGCAGCGCCCAGACATAGGTCTGCGCCACCCCGCGCCGCCGTGCCCGCCCGGCTGCCGACACAACATGGCGCCATTGCCAGCGATCCTCGCGCCGCAGCACGAAGCCGGCGAGATAATGCTGATCCGCTGCCGGATAGCCGAGCCGCGCCTCGATCGCCGCGATCCCGCGCGCGCTCGCCACCACATTGCCGGCCGCCGCCCAGTCATAATCCTCGAGCTGCAGCACATCGAAGGCAGGTTGCGACCAGCCGGTCGGCACATTGGCCTCGGGCTGCGCCAGCGCGGTCGGCGCATAGACCAGCAGCAGCGTCTCCGCGTCCGCCGCCACGCCGCGCACCGCATCGCGCAGCGCCAGCGTCGATGCGGCGAGCAGCGCGCCGGCCGCTTCCTCGACATCGGCCGCACCCGCCAGCGCGGTCCGCGCCGCCGCATCATGGATGCACAGGCTGCCATCGGGCAGTGTCCACCACCAGGGCTCGCCGATCTGGAAGCGCACCCGCAGCCCCGCCGCCTGCGCGATCCCGGCGAACTCGCGCGCGACCGCCTGCAGATAGGCCATCGCGCTGCCATGCGCCGGCGAAAGTAGCGTCGAGGGCGGCTCCCATCCCGTCAGCGCTGGGGCACCGTCCGCGGCGCGCTGCTTCCAGTCGCCCCAGGCGTGCTGGTCGAGCAGTTCATAGGAAAGCGACAGGATCAGTTCGTAGCCCAGAGCCTTGGCCCGCGCCGCGAAATCGGCATGCCAGGCCCGGCAGGCGACGTTCAGCGCCGTCGCGCCCAGGCTCACATAATGGCCGCCCGAATGCGCCTCGAGCCGGAAATAATGGCTCATCCCGACATAGTGGAGGATCGTCCCCCGCCAGCCGAGCTGGACGATGTTGCGCAGCAGCCGCTCGGGCGTCAGGTGGTAATTGTCGTCATAGCCATTGGCGATGGACAGGCGATGCTCGGGCATGATCGCGTCGCCCACCGCCAGCACCGAACCCGGCCCCTCGCAGGCGATGCCGCTAAGCTCGACCCAGCCTTCGGCTGGCGCCGCCAGATCGGCATCCGCGCCGCTGAACTCGGGCGCCACCAGCGAGACGAACATCCGGTCGACATCCCCCGCCCAGACCGGATCAGCCTCGTCGGGCAACAGATAGCCGCCCTGCACGCTGGCAAAGTCGATCGAGACCAAAGCGTCCTCGGGCGACCCCTCGGCATAGTTCCACAGCCGCACATACCAGCTCCGCGGATTGCCGGCGGCATCGCGCCCCTCGATCGTCAGCACCGGCCCATGCACGCCCTCGAGCGACCGGACGCCCTGGGAGCGCCAGCGGAACCGCAACCGGCAGTCGCGAAAGTCGCGCGCCGTCTCGTAGCGCAGCAGCGGGTGGTCGTGCCGGTCCTCGGCTTCCCAGATCAGCCCGGCCAGGTCGTCCTGCCGATAGAATACCGCATCCACCCGCAGCGCGTCGGGCGCGATGGTCGTCACCGACGCCATCATCGGTCGTGGGAAATTGACCGTCCAATATGCGGGATCGAAGCGCGAGAGCACGCCCTCGGCTTGCCCGCGGCGCGCATCGGCGAGCCACCAGCCCATCTTGTTCCTCCCGATCTCGAGTTGTGCTTCTTCACCAGGGCGGCCGGCGTCCGCCGATGCCCGAGCGAAATCGCGCGTCTGCGCCAACTTGGATTGGCGCTGGTCCGCTGATAGGTTCGCGCCGATGGATTTCCGCGCCCTTTTCCGTTCGCCTCCGGCGCGCGCGATCTATCTGGCGTCGTCGCCGCTTTTCGCGTTCGGCGCGGGGCAGTTCCCGTTGATCGGTGGCAGCTATCGGAATGCCGCCGGAGACAGCACGCTAGGCTTTCGTATCGAGGGCGACCGCTACAAGCTATCGGGCGGCGCATGGCCGGAAACCGTGGCGCTTATCCCGGTAGCCGGTCGTGCCGATGGCTATGTCTTCCAGCAATCCGACGGCATGGGCACTGCCTTTTACGGCGCCCTGCGGCTCCAGCGGTGGGAACCTGGCTTCGCCCTGTTTTCGCCCGAGAAACTGCCGGAGGATGCGTTTCGCGCGGCCCGGCGGAACGGGGCTGTCCTGCAAGCGGATGGCTGCGTGTTCTCGACACCGGCAACTTTGCTTTCCGCGCTGGTTCCCCTGGCGTTCGGGGCGCCCGAGCGGTGCTGGGACGTCTATCACCCGGCCTGAAGCTCGATTGGCCCATCGAGCTGACGGGCGATGCGTTGTTCGATGTCGCCGCGTGCCAGCAATAGCGCGCAACCGCAGCATAATGGTGCATTTTTCGGAGCGCCTGTCTTGCCCGGCCCCCCTTCGCTGCGTCACAATCGACGGCGGGCGTGTAACTGCCCGTAGCGAACCATGAGGTGCCGAATGCTTGCCGAACTGCTTCTTGCCCTGTCGCAGGTCGTTCCTTCGGAAGACATCGTGGTTTCGGGCCGATCGGCCGAACATGCCGCGCGCCGCTATGTCGAGAATGTGCTGCCGCCTGTCTCCTTCGACACCCCGCTCGCGCGTTTCTACGATCCCGTCTGCGTCGGCGTCGCCGGCCTGCCCGCCGAGGCGAACCGGGTGGTGGCCGATCGCGTCGGCGAGATCGCGCGCTCGGTGCGGCTTCGCGTCGCGGATCAGGGCTGCACGCCAAACCTGTTCGTGCTCTTCGTGCCGGATGGCAAGGCCGCGGTCGGCAAGCTCAAACATGCCAATGTGCAGGGAGCCAACAGCCAGACGCTTGCCGATCTGCGCCGGATCGTCGCGGAGCCCGGCGCCGCCCGCGCCTGGGTCGAGGTCGAGACGCGCAGCCGCGACGGAGACCGTCCCCGCTACACGCCGGGTTCCGCACCCGACCTGCGCCTTTCCACCTCGAGCCGCCTTTCTTCGGTCACGCGCCGCGATATCCTGAGCGCGACCGTGGTGATCGACCGCGATGCGATGGCGGGCCGCGATCTCCGCCAGGCCGCCGATTATGCCGCGATGCGCGCGTTGAGCGGTGCCCGCCTGCGCGACGCATCGGGCCAGAACTCGATCCTCACCGCCTTCACTCCCGGTGGCGACCAGGCCGCCCCGGTCGAGCTGACCGCCAATGATCGCGGCTTTCTCGACGGCCTCTATTCCGGGAGCGGCAACAGCTTTTCGATGATGAAGAAGCAGGCGATCGTCCGGAACATGGTGCGCGACAAGGACGCCGCGCCGTAGGGACCGCCCATTCCGCTGCGGATGCGCATCCGGATTCCTCCCCCTGAGGGGGCGGATCGGAAATCGAGGCAACCTACTCCACTCCCACCAGCGCCGCGCGCACCGCCCGCGCCACCTGCCGGCTCGATTGCGCCAGCGCCCGCGGCGCCGCATCCGCCGCGGCATTCACCGTGATCGCCACCCGCACTTCCCGGCTTCCGCCGACCGCCGGCACCGCGACGCTTCCCGCGCTCGTCGGCACGAACAGTTCCGGCTCGCGCTCGCCGACCCAATAGGGCCGCCCCGGGCTTACCGGACCACCGGTCGCCCGGCCCGGCGATCCGAACAGCGACATCACCAGGCTGGTCAGCGCGGAAAGCCCGCCATCGCCCGATCCGCCGCCACCGCCGCCGCCGATCGAGGCGATGCCGTCGCGCAGCGCCGCGCGTGCGATCTCGTCCATCACGCTCAGCGCGACCCGCTTCAGATCCTCGAAACCGAACTTGCCGGTGCGCACCGCGCGCAGCAGCGCATTCTCGATCGCACGCCCGGCGCGCTCGGCCCCGGCTTCCAGTGGCCCCTCCAGTCCGTTGCGCATCTCCTGCACGTCGCGGGCAAAGGCGCGCGTATCGGCGCGAACCTCCACCAGCAGGCGCTCGATCACTTCCTCATCCATCGGGAAATTGCTCCTTCAGCCGCGTCATCATGGCGGTGTCGGGCGGCAGCTCGGCCTCGCCGCGAAACGCGTCGAGCAGCGCGCCCAGCTCGGCCGGGGTCGCTGCCCAGAAATCGCCCGGCTTCCAGCCGAACATCGCCCCCGCCGCGCCGGCCAGCCGGCGTGCGTTGCCGGCAAAGGTCATCGCCCTGCCAGGATCTGCCCGATCAGCACGCGCAGTGCCGGGGTGAGTGTCTTGAGGCCCGCCGCGACCAGCGCCTCGCCGAACGCCGCCCGGTCGATCGCCGGCGGCTCGTGCAGGCAATGCCAGAACAGCCCGGCGATCTCGGCAATGCCCAGCCTGCCCGATGCCGCGCGCTCGACCAGCTCGAACAGCGGCCCGATCTCGGCCTCCGCCGCGACCAGCGCCTGGAAGCTTGGGCGCAGCACATGCGTCACCCCGTCCAGCATCAGCGCCGCCTCGCCCCGCTCGGGGTTGGCAGCGGCGCTCATGCCGACACCACCGGGCCGGAGCTTTCCAGGCTCAGCGTGTAGCTGCGCTCGCCGTTGAAATCCCCGGCATAGTCGAGGCGGGTCACCAGGAAGCGCCCGGTCATCGTCTCGCCGCTCTCGAAGCTCAGCCGGTAATCGTCGATCGTGCCGTAAAGCGCATTGGCCTTCACCCGTGCCTCGGCGATCGATCCGGTGAACACGCCCGCGCCCGAAACGCTCACCGATCGCACGCCAGCGCCGGAAAGCAGCTCGCGCCATCCGCCGCTGTCCTTGCTGGTGATCGCCACCATCTCGCCGTTCACGCTCAGCTGCGTCGTCCGCAGCCCCGCCACGGTGGCATAGACCACCGGCGTCGCGCCATTTCCCACCTTGAGCAGGAACGCGCTGCCCTTTTCTGCCGCCATGTCTCTCTCCTGTCAGAGTTCGCTGCGGAGCATCCGCACGCGAAATTCGCTCACCGATTGCCAGCGCGAGTCCCCCTCGCGGGAGATTCGCGCGCGCAGCAGCACCAGGCTGGCGATCGCCCAGCCCTGGCCGATGGTGCGGGGCAGCGCGGCGATCCGGTCCTCGACCTCGCCGGCCAGCATGCGCAGCCGTGCGGGGCGCTCGCCCGCGTCGAACAGGGCGATCGCGAACCGTCCTTCGCGTCCCGCCATGTCCTTGGTGCCCCAGTCGGTCAGCCAGGCTTCCTCGACCAGCGCATAGGGCCGTGCCGCGCGCACCGGCGGCGCATCGAACACCGCCGTCACTTCCAGCCCGGCCAGCGCCTCGACCAAAGCCGCCTGCAATATTTGCTGCACGCTCATTTGAGCAGCCCTCCGATCCAGCGCAGCCGCGCGCGCAGATTGCGTCCGCTGATCGCCACGCCTTCGTCGCGGGTCTCGACGCTGGCATCGGGCACGGCGGACTGCACTGCCTGGGCGACCCGCGCGATCGCCCGCCGCACGGCCGCGCTCACGCCGCCAGCCGCACGCGGCGATAGGGCCGCCACAGCGCGCTCACCGCCGCCGGGGGCGCCATGTCGCGTTCCCTATGGTCGAACAGATGCGCGATCAGCAGCACCACACCGGTGGCGATGGGCGGCGGCAGGTCGCCCCAACCTGCCGCCATCCCCGCACGATAGGCGACGCTCTGCCGCCCGCGCGTGCGCACCCAGCCCACGCCCTGGGTGTCGATATCGATCGCCACGTCGATCCCGGCATCGATCGCGGTCACCGGCAGCGCGGTCAGCGCCTGCCAGCGGCTCTTGGTGTCCACGGCCTCGCTGAAGTCGCGCGCGATCAGCGCGGTGCCGGTGAAGCGCTCGGCCAGCGCCAGCGCGGTGCCCGCAAGCGTCTCGATCAACGCATCCTCGCTGTCGCCCGCGATCCGCAGATGTGCGCGGGCGGCGTCGCGCGCGGCCGTGATCGCCGCGCCCGGAAAAGGCGGAAACTCCATCTCGCTCTCCGCATGTGAGAAGGGTGGGGCCGCCGTCCCCGGTGCGGCCCCGGGAAGGATCAGGCCGAGAATTTCAGCAGCTTGATCGCCTCCGAATTGCTCACCATCCCGCCGACGCGCTTGGTCGCGTAGAAATGGACGAACGGCTTGTTGCTGTACGGATCGCGCAGGATCTGCGTCTCGCCGCGCTCGGCGATCAGATAGCCGGCCTGGAAATTGCCGAAGGCGATCGACAGGCTGTTCGCCGCGATGTCGGGCATGTCCTCGGCCTCGACCACCGGATAGCCCAGCAAGGTCGCCGGCTGTCCTGCCGCCAGCCCCGGCTGCCACATCAGCGCGCCGTCGCTGGTGCGGAACTTGCGCACCCGGGCGAGCGTGGCCGAGTTCATCACCCAGCTCGCCCCCTGGCGGTAGGGCGCGCGCAGCGCCTGGACCAGGTCGATCAGCTTCTCCTCGGGATTGGCCGAAAAGCCGCCCGCCGCGCCGCTCACCAGATATTGCAGCGTCCCGAACGCCCGCACCCCGTCGCCGGTCGCCGCATTGGGCGCCGACAGGAAGCCGCGCGGCTTGTTGACGCCGTTGCCGCCGACGAACGCCGCGCCCTCGGCGGCGGCAAACTCGCGCGCGATCTCGTCGCTCAGCCAGGTCTCGACATCGAACCCCGCATCGTCGAGCATCGCCTGGCTCGCCGCCGGATTGGCGTAGAGGTCGCCCATCGGCGGCGCGACTTCGTTGAACACCGGCGTGTCGGTCTCGTCGCGCGCCGCGGTCTCCGCCGCCCAGCCGCTCTCGAAGCCGCCGCTCGCCACCAGCTTGCGATAGCCGCTCGACCCCACCCGCACCACGCTGGCGATGCTCCTGATCGGCGACACGCTCTTCAGCGTTGCATCGATCCGCGCATCGAGCTCGTCGGGCACCGCATAGCCGCCGGCGGCATCGCTCGCCCCGCTCATCGCCTTGGCCTCGAGCCCGCCGCCCGAGCGCAGGAAGCTCTCGAACGCCGAGCCGCCCATCGGCCGCGCGCCTTCCAGCATCGGCCGCTCCGGCGGCAGCCCGCTGCGTTCCACCGCTTCGAAGCTCGCCTCGAGCGCATCCGCCTTCACTTCGATCATGCCCGTCTCCCGTCCACGCCAAAAAGCCCGGCCGGGACACATCCCGCCGGATCCAAAACCCCAAAAAAGAGAGCCGCTCAGTCCAGCGCGTGCACTCGCGCCAGCGGCTGCATCGGGCTCGCCACCAGGCTCACCTCGACCAGGTCGAGCGCCGTAATCTCGCGCACGCTCCCGCGCCGCGCTTCCTTCACGCGGTAGCCGAACGAAAGCCCGGTCACCGCCCCGGCGCGCAGCCGCTCGGCCAGCGCCCCCTCGGCCACCCGTCCGATCACCCGCAGCCCGCGCCTGTCCTCGCCGATCGCCTCGATCTCGCCCACCGGCGCGCCGGCATGCTGCCAGAGCAACGGCACGGCCCGCGCGCCCGCAAAGGCCCCGCGCCGCACCACATCGCCCCCGCGATCCACCGCGTCGAACACCGCCGCATAGCCCGCGAAGCGAACCGTCACTTCAGCCACCCCGGAAAGCCCAGCTTCACCGCCAGCCCGACCAGCAGCAAAGCCGCCGCCATCCGCCCGGCCCATTGGAACGCCGCCTTGAGCGCCGAGCGCTTGGCATCGCGCCACGCCCCCAGCAGCTCGCGCAGCTCGGCCATGTCCTTGGCGGCGCCGGCATCGGCCAGCCCCAGCCGGGTCAGTGCCCGCTGCGCGCCCAGTTCGCCCGCTTCCTCGGCAATCGCGCGCAGGGTCACCAGCTCGGCGCCCTCGCTCTCGGCCTGGCCGATCAGCTGCCCCAGCATGTCCACGTTCATTTCACACCTACCATTTCACGCTTCTCGTCATCGGTGAGGAAGGGTGCCGCACCCACCTGCGCCCAGAGCCGCTCGCGATCCTCGGCCAGTGCGGTCACCGCTTCCAGGTCCACCGCCAGCGATGCGCCGGGGAACCAGCCCGCCAGCCCCTCGGCGATCCCGCGCAGGATCTTGTCGGCCAGCGGCAGGATCGCGATCCGCCACAGCGCGCGATTGGCCTCGCGGTAATTGGCATAGGCAGCATCCCCCGGCAGCCCGAGCAGCATCGGCGGCACACCGAAGGCCAGCGCGATCTCGCGCGCCGCCGCGGCCTTCAGCCCGACGAAATCCATGTCCGCCGGGGTCAGGCTCATCGCCTGCCATTTCAGCCCGCCCTCGAGCAGCATCGGCCGCCCGGCATTGACCGCGCCGGCAAACCCTTCCTCCATCTCGCGCTTGAGCCGGGCGAACTGGTCGGCCGGCATCGGGCTGCCATCGCCCGGATCATGGACCAGCGCGCCCGAGGGCCTGGCCGCATTGTCGAGCAAGGCCTTGTTCCAGCGCGCCGCCGCATTGTGGATCGCCACCGCGCCCGAAGCCGCGCCCAGGCAGCCCAGCCCGTAATGATCGTCGATCGGCGAGAAATTGCGCAGATGGATCACTGCCGGCCGCCCGCCGCCATCCTCGGCCGCCAGCCGCGCGACCCGCTCGCCCACCTTGTAGCGGTACGCGACCGGCCAGCCCCGCGCATCGGGCTCCACGCTCACCCGTTCGGGGCGCAGCGCATAAAGCTCGCGCACCGCGCCGCTGTCGTCGCTCAGCACCTGGACATAGCCATTGCCGTGCAGCAGCAGCTGCGCCGCCAGCGTCTCGATCAGCGCCTGCCCGCCGCTGCGCGCCTGCACCAGCGCGAGCAGCGCGGGATCGCTGGCCTTGAGCGCGGCGCTGCCCGCGCCCTCGGCCACCAGCTTCACTGCGCGCTGCGCCACCGGATTGTGGCAATAGGCATCGCGCACCTGCGCCTCATAGCTGCGCGGCCATTCGCCCACGCTGCCCGCAAAGCTGCCGGCGCGCGACAAAGCCGGCCGCGCGCCTTCGCGCACGGACTTCCGCCCGAACCATTTCATGCGTTGCTCCTGAAAATCGAGGGTGGTTTGAAACGGGAGCGGCGAAGACCGACCTTCAAAATCCTCCCTCTCCGGGAAGGAAGGACTGGTGGCTAAGCGCTAGCTCCACACCCGCCGGCCGCGCCCAGCTCGCCGGCAGTCAGCTTCCCGTCGCGGTCGCAATCCCGCGTCCAATATCCCGCCGCCAGCCCGGCGCGTGCCGCATCGATCGCCGGCCCGCGCCCCGGCAGCGCGGCGGAGACCATCGCGGCAATCTCCGCCCGGTCCAGCCCGCCATCGCGGTCGGCGTCAAAGCGCGCCACCAGCGCCGCGCTCCCCATGTCCAGCGCGGTCCGCCCGATCGCGCACCCGCATAGCATCAGCATCCCGGCAAGCGCACCCGCCCGCCAGGCCCGGATCGGTCCCGTCATTCTGATTTCTCCCGTACTGGATAACCTTGCAGGGGCACGGCCCGCGGGCTTCAACCCACTCCGTCATGCTGAACTTGTTTCAGCATCCAACCCACCACGGGCGATGCCGCTGGTGGCACATTGGACCCTGAAACAGGTTCAGGGTGACGAAGGGGCATCGATGGCCGGCGTTCGTCGTCCGCGCCCATCCCATCCCGCCGCAAGACCCACCCTCACAAAACCCGGATCGCCGCTTTCCCTCGCGGCCCGAGCATCAGCTCGTGCAGTGCCCAGACCAGCGCATCCGCCCGGTCCGGCGATCGGCCCGGCCCTTCATAGCCGCCGCCCATCACCAGACCGCACAATTCGTCCTCCAGCGCCGGGAAGGCGCCGGCATGCCGCACCTTGCCCGCCTCGTAGAGCAGGCTCACCGGCTCGGCCCTCGCCGCCTTGCCCTGGCTGGCATGCACCAGGGTCACCGGCAGATTGCTGTCGGCGCCGAGCAGCACGGTCTTCACCATCGCGCCGCCCTGGTTCTTCTCCGCCACCACCCGGTCGGCATCGTGCCGCGCGGCGCAGGCCGCCACCGCATGCGCCCAGCGCTCGGGCGAGGCGCCGTGCACACTGGCATCCTCGAGCACATAGGCCTTGCCGTCGCGCCCCAGCGCCGCCGCCACGATCCCGCAGCTGTCGCCGCCGATCCCCGCCGGCGGGTCGACCCCGATGATCCGCCGCACCAGCTCGGGCAGCTCGCCTGCCCGGCAGGCATCGAGCAGCGCGCGCGTCCACAGCGCGCCTTCCACCTGGTCGAGCATCTCGCCGTCCAGTTCCTGCCGGCCGAGCTTGCTCCCGGCATATTGCGCGGTCATCGCCTCGACGAAGCTCGCCGGCAGCCAGGGATTGTCGCGCGTCCTGCCCAAAGTCTCGTGGACGCCCGGCAGCGCCATCACCATCCGCATCAACCTGCCCGGCCGCGGGGTGGTGGTCACCACCGTCTGCGGGGCCTCGCCCAGCCGCAGTCCCATCGCCAGATTGTCCCAGGCTGCCTGTCCGCCACGCCCCCATTTGGCGAGTTCGTCGCACCAGGCGAAATGATGCTCGGGGCCGCGCAGCCCTTCGGGTGCCGCCGCCGAATAGATCTGCGCCTGCGCCCCGTTCGGGAAGCGCAGCGTGCCGCAGGTCCGGTGCCACACCAGTTCCTCGTCCGTGCGCGCGCTGGCGAGCAGCCCGCCTTCGCCTTCCACCATCACCCGCTGCACATCGGCTTCATTGGCGCCGACCAGCGCGATCCGCGCCTCGGGATGCGCGCGTGCCCGGGCGAGCACCCATTCGGCGCCCGCGCGCGTCTTGCCGAAGCCGCGTCCGGCGCGGATCAGCCAGATCCGCCAGTCGCCCTCGGGCTCGGCCTGCCCGCGATGCGCCCATTGCCACCAGCGTTCGACATATTCGCGCTTCTGCGGCCGGCTCAGCGCACGGATCGCTTCCGCGCGCTGCTCGGGCGGATAGCCGAGCAGCCGCTCGAACGCCTCATTGGCCATCCCGCTTCTCCGCGCGCTCCGCGGCTTCGCGGGCCCGGGCGCGATCGATCGCGTCGAGCTTTCGCATGATCGCCGCATCGGTATCCTCGGGCCGCGCCCGCTTGAGCGGCACGGCGCCCTTCGATTTGCCCTGCGGGCTGTTGCGGTGCAGGCCAAGCAGGCGAAGCGCTTCCTGCACATCGATCTCGCGCCCGTCCGCGTTGCGGCGCGTCCTGCCGCCGCCGGCCAGGATATGGCAGAGCAACTCGGTCTCCAGCATGTCATAGCCAAGCGCCAGCGCCTTGCGCCATTCCTCGGCGAAGTCCTCGTCCTTGCGCCGCAAATGATGGACGCTCAGCGGCGTCACCCCGGCGACCTCGGCCGAAGCGCACACATTGGCGGTGGCCGCCAGATGATCGAGGAATGCCTCGCGCTTCGTCCCGGTCCAGCGCACCCGGCACCGTTGCTTCTTCTCCACGGCACCTCTCCCGAAAAGAAAAGGGCCGGATGGCGTTGCCGCCCCGGCCCGACTCGCAATTCTTCAGCGTTCCTGTTTTGTGCCATATCAGCGTGACGATGTCAAGAGAAAAGTGCCTATATGGTTCGTTGGGCGGCGCGATTTCTGCTTCGTGGGGAAACTGCCGGAGCAACTGCCGCGCCCCGGATCATTAACGCACCTCGGGCTGGAGCCGCTATTCTAGAGCGCGAATTCGCCGACGATCACCGTCACGCACTGGCCGCCCAGGATCACCCGGTCGCCGGCCAGCCCGCAGGCGACATGGCCGCCGCGCTTCGATGCCTGGAAGGCGCTGAACGTGTCGCGGCCCAGCCGCTTCGCCCAATAGGGCGTCAGCACCGAATGGGCGGAGCCGGTGACCGGGTCCTCGTCAACCCCCACGGCGGGAGCGAAGACGCGGCTGACGACATCGGTGTCGGTGCCCGGCGCGGTCACGATGTTGAGCGTATCGCCGATCGCGGCGAGCTTGCGGAAATCGGGCTTGAGCGCGAGCACCGCCTCGGCGCTCTCCAGCACGGTCAGATCATAGCCATTGGGATGGCGCAGCGTCTCGCCGATGCCGACGCCCAGTGCCTCGAGCAGGCCGGGCACCTCGGCGGGCTCGGGCGGATAGGCGGGCAGCGCCATCGCATAACTATCTCCGTCGCAGCGCACTTCGAGCACGCCGGCCTTGCGGGTGCGGAAGGTGACGCGCTCGCGCGCCGGCTCGGCCGACAGCACGAAATGGCCGCTCGCCAGCGTGGCATGGCCGCACAGCGCGACTTCGACGGCGGGCGTGAACCAGCGCAGCTCGAAATCGGCCTCGCCGCTCGCATCGGGAATGATGAACGCCGTCTCGGCCAGGTTGTTCTCCGCCGCGATCGCCTGGAGCGTCTCGTCGGGCAGCCACGCCTCCAGCGGCATCACCGCGGCCTGGTTGCCGGTGAAGGGGCGGTCGGCAAAGGCATCGATCTGGGCGAAAGGCAGGATCACTCGGCGTCCTTCAACAGATTGGCTTCGGTCATCGGGTTCTCGGGCTCGTCGACATGTCCGTCGGGATCGACATGGATCAGGATCTCGGTGCCCGGGAATGCCGCGCCCAGCTCCGTCTCCAGCGCCTCGACCACGTCATGCGCCTGGAGGATCGTCATCGCCGGGTTCATCGAGATGTGGAACTGGACGAAGTCGCGATTGCCGCTGGAGCGGGTGCGCAGGTCGTGCAGGCTCCGGAGCGCCGGATTGCGCGCGGCGACCTCGATAAAGGCGCGGCGGCGCTCCTCTGGCCATTCCTTGTCCATCAGCTGGTCGATCGCCGCTTCGGACGCGCGCCAGGCGCCGAACAGCAGCCAGAAGGCGATGGCGATGCCGAACACCGGGTCCGCGCCGCGCAGGCCCCAGGCATCGAGCGCAAGCGCGCCGATCACCGCGGCGTTGAGCATCAGGTCCGACGTATAGTGGATCCGGTCGGCGCCGATCGCGACCGAGCCGGTCTGGTCGATCACATGCTGCTGGTAGCGGGTGAGCGCGAGCGTGACGACGATCGCGATCATGCTGACGATGATGCCCGATTCGGGCGAGGCCGAGACATCGCCGGTCTGCAGCCGCTCGATCGCGCGGATCAGGATGGCGAGCGCCGAGATGGCGATGACCACGACCTGGAACAGCGCGGCCAGCGCCTCCGCCTTGCCATGCCCGAAGCGGTGATTCTCGTCGGCCGGCTGCGAGGCCCAATGGACGCCGCCGAGGGTGACCAGCGAGGCGAACAGGTCGAGCACCGAATCCGCGAGGCTGGCCAGCACGGCGACCGATCCGGTCGTCCACGCCGCCCATGCCTTGAGCAGGCCCAGCAGGATCGCGGAGCAGACGCTGGCGAGCGCGGCGCGGCGGGCGAGATTGGTCACGGTCGGAATCTCACGGGTAGAGCAGGCCCTCGGACCAGCCGGTGGCGGTGCGGGTGAACAGCCGGCGTTCGTGCAGGCGGTGCGCGCGGTCCTGCCAGAACTCGATCGCGGTCGGCGTGACGCGGTAGCCGCCCCAATGCGGCGGGCGCGGCACGTCCTGCCCCTCGAACCGCGCCTTTGCTTCCTCGAAACGGGCTTCGAACGTCTCGCGGCTGTCGAGCGGGTGCGACTGGTCCGAGGCCCAGGCGCCGAGCTGGGAGTCGCGCGCGCGGCTGGCGAAATAGGCGTCGCTCTCGGCGTCGGTGGCGAAGCTGACGCTGCCTTCGATGCGGACCTGGCGGCGCAGCGACTTCCAGTGGAAGAGCAGGGCGACCTTCGCGCCGTCGTGCAGCTCCTGCGCCTTGCGGCTTTCGCGGTTGGTGTAGAAGACGAAGCCGTCCGGCCCATGGCCCTTCAACAGCACGATGCGGGCGGAGGGCTGGCCATCCGCGCTCACCGTCGCCAGCGTCATCGCGTTGGAATCATTGGGCTCGCTTTCGCGTGCTTCCCGGTACCAGCTGTCGAACAGTGCGAACGGATCGGTGCTCATGGCGGGGGCTCTACGCCTCCGCCGAATAGCTGTCGAGGAACGACTCCTTTGCTGGCACATTGAATCGGCTTCGCAACGAGGGAGAGCGACATGGCGGCGCGCGCCTATTGGCAGGGACAGATACGGCTGGCGCTCGTGTCGATCCCGGTCGAGATCTACACCGCGACCAGATCGGGCGCGCAGATCAGCTTCCACCAGATCCACGAGCCAAGCGGCAAGCGCATCAAGTACGAGAAGGTCGCGCCCGGCGTCGGCGCGGTCGAGCCCGAGGAGATCGTGAAGGGCTATGAGGTCGAGAAGGGCGAATATGTCCTGCTCGAGCAGGACGAGATCGATGCGGTGAAGCTCGAATCGAAGAAGACGCTCGAGCTCACCCAGTTTGTCGACGCCGACGAGATCGACGTGCTTTATTACGAGCGCCCCTATTTCGTCGTGCCGGCGGACGATCTCGCCGAGGAAGCCTTCATCGTGCTGCGCGAGGCGCTGCGCCGCACCCGCAAGGTCGGGCTCGGCCAGCTGGCGATGCGCGGGCGCGAATATGTCGTCAGCCTCAAGCCGTGCGGGCGCGGCATGGTGCTGGAGACGCTGCGCTATGCCGATGAGGTCAACAAGGCGCAGGGCTATTTCCGCGACATCCCCGACGACGCGCCCGATCCCGAGCTGCTCGGGCTGGCGGAAAGCCTGATCGAGAAGAAGGTCGCGGCGTTCGATCCGAAGAAATTCCACGATCGCTATATCGATGCGCTCCGCGACCTGATCGCGCGCAAGCAGAAGGCCAAGGGCAGGAAGATCATCGAGGATGCAGGTGACGGCAAGGAGAGCCGCGGCTCGAACGTGGTCGACCTGATGGCGGCGCTCAAGAAATCGCTGGAGAAGCCCGAGGCGAAGACCCGGGCGACGAAGGCCAAGCCGGCCGCCAAAGCGCCAGCGAAGAAGCGCGCCTAGTTCCCCTCCCGCTTGCGGGAGGGGTTAGGGGAGGGCCTGTCCTTATTACGACAACGCCGCCTTAACCCAGCCGCTCGCCTTGCTCATATCGAGCTGCGAACCAAGACGGTCCTTCACCGCGGCCATCACCTTGCCCATATCCTTCAGGCTTCCGGCGCCCAGCTCGACCACGATCGCCTTGATCGCGGCCATCGCGTCGTCGTCCGAAAGCTGCGCGGGCAGGAAGTCCTCGATCACGACGACCTCGGCCGCCTCGATGTCGGCGAGTTCCTGACGGCCGCCCTGTTCGTACATGGTGATCGACTCGCGGCGCTGCTTCACCATCTTCTGCAGCACGTCGGTGACGAGCACATCGTCGTCGGCAGGCGCGGTGCCGGTGCGGAGCTCGATGTCCTTGTCCTTGATCTTGGCCAGCATCAGCCGGATGGTGCCCAGACGCGCCTTGTCGCCGCTCTTCATGGCGGCAACCTGCGCAGCCTTGATGTCGTCACGAATCATGCGTGTCCCCATGCGCTGCAAATTTCGGAAAGGCCCTCTCTAGCGGCAAGATTCCGAATCCGATAGCTTGTGAATCACTTTTTTGGCTCCTACTTGGTCGGCCGTTTAGCCCCCCGTCCGGAGCATGTTGAATGGCACCAGCCAACCCCTCTGCCGCGCCTAAAACCCAGCCTTCCGGGGCGACGGGTGTTCTTGTCCTTGCCGATGGCACGATCCTGTGGGGCTTCGGCTATGGCGCGAGCGGCGCCGCGGTGGGCGAGATTTGTTTCAACACGTCGATGACGGGCTATCAGGAAATCCTGACCGACCCGAGCTATGCGGGGCAGGTCGTCACCTTCACCTTCCCGCACATCGGCAATGTCGGCGCGAACCCCGAGGATATGCAGCGCGGCGTGCACGGCGCGCTCGGTGCGATCACGCGCGAGCTGCCGACGCAGCCCAGCAACTTCCGCAGCGTCCAGGCGCTGCCCGAATGGATGACCGAACAGGGCGTGATCGGGCTCGCGGGCATCGACACGCGCGCGCTGACGCGCCGTATCCGCGACGCGGGCGCGCCGAACGGCGTCATCGCGCACAGCCCCGAGGGCAAGTTCGACATCGACGAGTTGCTCGCGATGGCGCGCGGCTGGGCGGGGCTCGAGGGCATGGACCTTGCGAAAGCGGTCAGCCGTACCGACACGGGCGACTGGACCGGCGGCGCGTGGACGCTAGGCCATGGCTATGCGACCGAAGAGGGCGGCGAGCGGCCGCATGTCGTCGCGATCGATTATGGCGCGAAGGACAATATCTTCCGCAACCTCGTGAAGGCTGGTGCGCGCGTCACCGTGGTCCCCGCGACCGCGAGCCTCGACGAAGTGCTGGGGCATAATCCCGCGGGCGTGTTCCTGTCGAACGGCCCTGGCGACCCCGCGGCGACGGGCGATTATGCGGTGCCGGTGATCCAGGGACTGCTCGAACGCAATGTTCCGATCTTCGGCATCTGCCTCGGCCACCAGATGCTTGGGCTGGCGGCGGGCGCGAAAACCGTGAAGATGCATCAGGGCCACCGCGGCGCGAACCATCCGGTTCAGCGCGTCGGCGGCGAGTTCGCCGACGGCGTGGTAGAAATCACCAGCATGAACCACGGCTTCGCG
>JAEXLC010000116.1 GCA_023445495.1 Pseudomonadota bacterium
CGGCCCGGTGGGGGGGGCCGCCGCCGCTGCCGGTCTATTGCGATGTGTCGATCCGCGGGTTCGATACGGTGTTCCCGGCGGCCGGATCGCGTACGGCATCGGTGGAAGTCGAGCCCGGGCGGTTGGCCGGGCTGGTCTCGCAGCGCTGGGTGGATGTCTGCAAACTGGCCTGAGGCCGGCTCAGAGCTCCTGCGAGAGGACTGTGCAGGCCTTGCGCGGATCGGTCACGCGGAAATCGCAGGCGAGCCGGACGCGGCTGGGATGGGCCGGCCCGTTCCACGTCACGGCGCCGATGATCGGGTTGCCGGCCGGGCCGAGCAGGCGGATCTGGAGGCTCTGCGCGTGCGGGCCATCGGCGTGCAGCTCGTGCCGCGCGGGGGACGAGGCGCAGAGCCCCGTGTCCAGAATGCAGTTCGAGATCCGCTGATCGCGTGCGAGCGTACCGCTGCGCATCGGGTCGGTGCCTTCCTCGCCATAGATCAGCATCAGGGTTGGCTCCTTCCGCGGCGCGGCCACCGGAAGGTTCGCCTTGATGGCGAAGGCCGGCATGACCGGCCGCCAGTGATAGAAGCTCATGGCATAGGCGGTTCCGCCCACCCACAGGGCGATGAGAACGGCAAGGAACGCAAGACCCCGTTTCATGCAAGGCACCCCCAGGGCCAAATCCGTTGCCGCCAGTCTAGCGTGCAAGATGCGGGCGGCAACGGCTTCGTGGATCTCGCGCGTTATTTCGACTTGGGCGAGCCCTCCCAGGCCGGAGTCGGCTTGCGATAGTCGAGCGCGGGCGTGCGGGTGCCGAGCAGCGCGTTGTACTTGAAGTCCGGGCCGCGTGCCTTGTCGAGCTCGGCGCGGGCTTCCTTCAGTATCTCGGGCGACAGGAACAGGTCGGCGCCGGTGAGCGCGATCGTCTTGGCGGCGACCGAGGCGCCCTTGATGCCGATCGACGAGCCCGAGGCGGCGACTGCCTGCCAGCTGTGCGCCGGGGTGCCGGGCACCCAGGTCGCGGTGCTGAGGCCGATGGTCGGCACGGTCCAGCTGATGTCCGACACGTCGGTCGAGCCGCCGCCGTCTGGGCCGCGTTCGCGCGAGCTGGTCTGCTTGACGCTGTCGAGCGGCTTCTGCGTCGGCAGGCTCTTCTGCAGCTCGGTCGCCCAGGCGATCTCCTCGGGCGTCCAGCTCTCGCCGCCGACCGCGTTGAGGTTGCTGCTCATGACCTTGGCGAGCGTTTCGCTGGCGAGCATCGAATAGACGCCGCCGGTGATCTCGTAGTCGACCGTGGTGCCGGTCGCCATCGCCGAGCCTTCGGCGGCCTTGACCACGCGGCCCCATACGTCGCGGACGATCACGGGATCGACGTTGCGGACATAATAATAGCTCTCCGCGAAGTCGGGCACGACGTTCGGGGCTTCGCCGCCGGCGGTGATGATGTTGTGGATGCGCGTCGAGGACGGGATGTGCTCGCGCATGAAGTTCACCGCGACGTCCATCACTTCGACGCCGTCGAGCGCCGAGCGGCCCTTGTCGGGCGAGGCGGCGGCGTGGGCGCTGACCCCGTGGAAGCGGAACTTGCCCGAGATATTGGCCATGCTCTTGCCGGTCGACACACCATTGGCGTCGCCGGGATGCCAGTGGAGAACGGCCGAGACATCGTCGAACAGGCCGGCGCGGACGAGATAGACCTTGCCCGAGCCGCCTTCCTCGGCGGGCGAACCATAGACACGCAGCTCGCCCTGAACCTTGTTGGCGATCATCCACTCCTTGATCGCGATCGCCGCCTCGACGCTGGCCGCGCCGAACAAATTATGGCCGCAGCCATGGCCGGCGGCCTTGCCGGCGATCGCGGTCTTGGTGGGGGCATTGGTCTGGGCGAGGCCGGGCAGGGCGTCATATTCGGCGAGGATGCCGATCACCGGGCCGCTGCCCTGCTTGAAGCTGGCGACAAAGGCCGTCGGCATGCCGGCGACGCCGGGGGTGACCGCGAAGCCCGCCTTTTTCAGCCGCGCCTGGAGCAGCGCGGAGGATTTGGTCTCCTGATAGCCGACTTCGGACCAGCCCCAGATCGCCTTTGCGGTGCTTTCCAGATCGGGTGCGCGCTTGTCGATGCCCGACAGGATCGCGCTGCGCTGCGCCTCGGGCACGGCTTGTGCGTGGGCGGCCAAGGGCGCGAACATGCTTGCGAGCAGCAGCGCGGTCCTGATCTTCATGTCCTGCATTCTCCCCTTATTTCGCGCCGACAGCCGCGGCATCGGGACGGCGCGTATCGGCCGATCCCAGGAACTTGTCGCCTTCCACCATGATCGACTGGACCGATCCCATGGTGTTCGAGCTGCGCACCTTGTGCCCCTTTGCCTCGAGCAGGGGAATGATGTCCGGCGAGAAGCCTTCCTCCAGCTCGATCGGGCCGTCGCCGCCCGACTGGTTGATGCGCGGGCGCTCGGCGGCTTCGGCGACGTTGAGGCGGTGGTCGATGACGTTGGACAGCATCTGCACCATGGTCGCGATGATGTAGCCGCCGCCGGGCGTGCCGGTGACCAGCCAGGGCTTGTCGTCGCGGAACACGATCATCGGGGTGATCGTCGAGCCGACGCGCTTGCCCGGCACCGGCTGGGTCGCCTTGCTGTCCGGGCCGCTGCGCCCCCAGGCGAGGTTGCCGAGCGAGTTGTTGAGCAGGATGCCGGTGCCCGGCGCGACGACATGCGCGCCGTAGGAAGCGGAGAGGGTGTAGGTGTTGCTCACCGCATTGCCGGCGGCATCGACCACGGAGAAGTGCGTCGTGTCCTTGCTTTCCCATGGATAGGGATTGCCGTCGGGCAGGGTCTTCGCGTCGAGCGACGAGGCGGGCTGGATCAGCTTCGCCCGCTCGGCGGCGTATTCCTTGCTCGCCAGGCCCTTGGCGGGCGTCCGCCAGTCCGGCCCGCCGCCGATCAGCTTGCGATCCGACCAGACGATCTTGAGCGTCTCGGCGAGGAGATGGAGGTTGGCGACGCTGCCCCAACGCTGCTCGCGCACCGGGAAGCGCTCGAGGATGTTCATCGCTTCGGCGACGCTCACACCCGATGCGGTGGGTGGCATGTAGGCGATCGGCATGCCGCGATAGCTCGACCAGATCGGCTCGGAGATCACCGGCTGGTAATCGGCAAGATCCTTCTCGTCGATCACGCCGCCGCCGGCCTTCATGCCCGCCGCGATCTTCCGGGCGATGGCACCGGTATAGAAGCCGTCGCGCCCCTTGGCGGCGATCAGTTGCAGCGTTGCGGCGAGCTCGGGCTGCTTCCAGCGCTCGCCGGGCGCATAGGCGCTGCCGTCGGGCTTGAAGAAGACGGCGAGGGCGGCGGGATCGTCGTGCATCGCCTTCTTCTGGTCGGCATTGGCCTGGGCTTCGTCGTCCGACAGGATCACGCCGTCGCGGGCCATGGCGATGGCCGGGGCGATCAGCGTGCCCCAGGGCAGCGCGCCGAAGCGCTTGTGCGCTTCCCACAGGCCGGCGACCGTGCCGGGGATCGCGACGCCCTTCATCGAATAGCCCTTGGCGGCATCGAACTTGCCGTTGGCGCCGAGCAGCAGGTCGGGCGTCGTGTTGCGCGACGCCTGGCCATAATAGTCGATCGCGATCGTCTGGGCGGGCTTGCCGTCCTTCGGCGCCATGTGGATCAGCATATAGCCGCCGCCGCCGACATTGCCGGCGCGGGGCAGGGTGACGGCGAGCGCGAAGGCCGTGGCGACCGCCGCGTCGACCGCGTTGCCGCCCTTGCGCAGGATCGCCGCGCCGACATTCGCTGCGATGCGGTTCTGGCCGACGACCATGCCGCCGCGCCCGATCACGGGCTTGTGGATCTGGTCATAGGCGACGATGTCGCCGCCGGAGACGCGCTGCGTGGCGGGCGCCTCCGGGGCTTCCTGGGCGAAGGCCGGCGTCGCGAGCGACGCCAGCGCGAGGATCAGGGCGATCCGCATCAGAAGCTCGCCCGCATGTTGGCGTACCAGTAGCGGCCATAGGGGCTGTAGAGCGAGCCGAGGAAGCCGCCCGAGCTGAGCGGCGGCGCCTCGTTGGTGAGGTTGCGCACGCCGATGCGCAGCCGGTAGCGGCCGCCATTGTCGCGCTTGCCCACGGTGACCTGGCCATAGAGGTTGAAGGTCATCCGGTCCTCGATCAGCCAGGCGGCGCCGGCGGAATCGAGCAGGCCGGTGTCATCGACGTCGCTGGTATATTGGGTGAAGCCGCCGATCTGGAACGGGCCCTTTTCCCAGGTGATCGAGCCGGTGACCTTCCAGCGCGGCTTGCCGTTCTGTCGGACGAGATCGCCGGCATCGGCGATGTTGGTGCCGGCGTTGATCGTCCCCGCGGTGCGCGCGGCGATCAGGTTCTGGATCGGCGGGGAAGGCTCGAGGAAGAACTTGTCGAGATAGGCGGCGTTGGCGTTGAGCGTGATCTTGCCCGCGCCGAAATCGGGCAGGCGCCAGTTCATGCTGAGGTCGACGCCCGCGGCTTCCTGTGGCAGCAGGTTGACGTACTTGTCGTTGACGTAGAGCACGCGGCCCACCGGGGTCAGGCCCGAGCCGGCGAACAGCGCGTTGTCCTCGGCGGTGGGCGCGGCGCGGATGACGTTGGGATCGCTCGATCCCTGCACGCGCAGCAGATAGTCGTTGATCAGCGCATTGCCCTCGCCGAACAGGCCGACAATGCCCTTCTGATCGACATGCCAGTAATCAGCGGTGAGGGTGATGCGGCCGACCGCGGAATCGAGGAAGTGCGGCTCCAGCACGATGCCCGCCGTCCAGGTCTTGGACTGTTCGGGCTTCAGGTCCGGATTGCCCGAGCGCCGCGCGGTGGTGGCGAAACCCTGCGAGCAATTGGCGAAGCTGGAGATCGCGCCGGTGCGCAGCTGCGCCTCGCAGCGGACATAGTCGGTGCGGGTGTTCGAGCGGGTGACCAGGGTGGCGTTGATCTGCTCGAGGTTCGGCGCCTTGAAACCTTCGGCATAGGAACCGCGGACGCGGATGCCGCGCACGACGTCCCAGGCCGCGGCGATCTTCGGCTTGGCGACCGAGCCGACGTCCGAATAATGCTCGAAGCGGCCGGCGAGCTGGAGCTCGATGTTGCGGACCAGCGGGATGCGCATCTCGGGCGAGATCACCGGCACGGCCAGCTCGACATAGGCGGCGGCGACGGTGCGGCGGCCGCTGGTATCGGGCGAGGGGCTGGTGCCGACGAGATCGGAGCCATTGACCGCGCCGGTGATCAAGTCGGTGAACTGGATCGTGCCGTCGACGCGCGCATCGCGGTCGTCATTCTGGGTCTCGCGGCGCACTTCGCCGCCGATCGCCAGGCCGACATCGCCGCCGGGCAGGGCGAGCAGGTGCGTGGTCGAGCCCTTGATGTCCCACATCGCCAGCGTCGACTTGCTGATGCGGGTGGTCTTGATCTTGATCGCGTTGATCGACGCCAGGCTGCTCGGCGCATTGTCCGAACCGCTCGGCGGGGTGAGGCCGCTGCCGTTGAACGGGTTGTATGCATCCGGCGTGGTCAGGTTGATCTGGCGCTGGAGCAGGGTCTGGCTGATGCCGTCCGACGTGTCGCGCACCCGCGCTTCCGAATAGAGCGCGGCGCTTTCCCACTGCAGCCCGAGCAGGTCGAAGCGCAGGCCGCCGAGCAGGCGGTACTGGGTGTTGAGCACGTCGACATGGTTGGGGCCGACATCGGCGAAATTGTAGCTCGACAGGGTGATCGCCTGGCCCGCCGCGGCGGCATTGATGCCGGGCAGGCGGTTCGCGCTGCCGGTCGGGCCGAACGGGTTGTAATAGGCGTTGGCGGCGATGGTCAGCGGGCCGGAGGACAGCGTGCCGCTCGACGCCTGGATGCTGTTGCTCTTGCCGTTGTAATAGCCGGCCTCGCCGAACAGCTCGACGACGCCGCCCAGCTCGTAATGCCCGTTCATGAACAGGTTGATGCGGCGGATGTTCGGCGTGACGTTGGTGTTGAAGGCGAGCGGGGCGTCGAAGCGCAGCTCGCGAATGCCGGCCGTCGAGCTGGTGCCGGTGGCGACGCAGTTGCTGGTATTGATGATGCCGGCATTGCCCGCCGGGCAACCGGTGAAGCTGGTCGGCTGGATGTGGAACTGGCCCGAGGTGTTGGTGAGCGCGGTCGTGCCCTGGCGGACGACGACATTGCCGACGGTCTGGAACGAGCCCCAGGGCGTGATCGTCGAGCGGCCGTCGAGCGAGGTCGAGCCGGCGAAGCGGGTGTCGGCGAACAGCGCGCGCAGATCGTTGGTGCGAGTATAGTCGAAGTCGTTCGCCATCACGCCCTGGCGCTTGTCGTAGCTGGCGAACAGCGTGATGTTGCCGCGATCGCCCAGGTTGCGCCCGGCGAGCAGATGGGTGTTGGTCTCGAACAGCTGCGAGCCTTCGCCCCAGCCGACCTGGCCTTCGAGCTCGACGCCATTGTAATCGTTCTTGAGCACGGTGTTGACCACGCCGGCCACCGCGTCCGAGCCGTAGATGGCGGCGGCGCCGTCGCGCAGCACTTCCATCCGCTCCAGGCCGAAGACGGGGATCGCGTTGGTGTTGACGGTCAGCACCGGCACGAGATTGTCGTCAGCGCGGCTGGTCGGGTGGTTCACGACGCGGCGGCCGTTGAGCAGCACCAGCGTGTTGCCGACACCGAGGTTGCGCAGGTTGATCGAGCCGACATCGCCGCGCGCCGAGTTCGAGCTGTTCGGCAGGTACGAGCTGTTGAAGCTGACGTCGCCGAGCTGCGGGATCGAGCGGAACAGCTCGTCGCCTGAAGTGGCGCCGGTCGCGCCGATCTGGGCTTCGTCGACCACGGTGACGGGGAGCGCGGCGGTCACCTTGCTGCCGCGGATCTGCGAGCCGACCACGACGATCTCGGCGGGGGCGGGGCCATCGCCGTTGACCGCCTGTTCGACGGCGCTGGTCTCGGACGAGGCCTGCTGGTCTCCGCTCGGCGTGGGGGTGGGGGCGTCCTGGTAGAGCGCGACCGGGCGGGTGGTGGCCGGCACATCGCTGCGCGGCATCACCCGCACGCTGTTCGGGCCGGTGAAGCGATAGGTGTAGCGGCTGTTGGCGAGCAGCAGCTCGAGCGCATCGCCGATCGTGTAGCGGCCATCGAGGCGCGGCGCCTTCATGCGGGCGATCGCCGGATCGGTGAAGACCAGCTGCACGCCGGTCTGCTGCGCGACCTGCATCAGCGCGGTATCGAGGCGGCCGCCGGCGAAATGGATCTCGTGGCGCAGCGTCTCGCGGGCCTGCGCGCCGGCGGGAACCGCGGCGAATACGGCGACGGTGGCGAGAAGCAACTGGCGTGTGTTCATGGTGATCGATCCCCCTGAATCGATGCCGGGACGCGGCAATCACGGTTTATGACGCTGGTGCGACACACACGCGAACCAGAACGGATCAATTTTTTTCGAGTGTTGCGCGGTTGCACGGTTCGCCTTTGCGATAATGGCGCGTCATGGCAGGAGGAAAATGAACGGGGAGGGTGCTGGATTGTCCGCTGGGCGACCGGAAATGCAGGCAGAGCCGCAAAGCGAGGAGGGCGCGTTCGACGCCTATCGCGCGGCGCTGCGCGCGTTCGTGGCGCGGCGGATCGACAATCCTTCCGAAGTCGATGACCTGGTGCAGGAAGCCTGCGCCCGACTGGTCGCCAGTGCGCGCGAGCGGACGGTCGACGAGCCGCAAGCCTATCTGTTCCGCATCGCCGCCAACCTGATCGCCGATCGCCATCGCCGCGCGCCGCCGGTGGTGCCGCTGGGGCCGGACATGCATCCGCCGGTGCGCCCGGCGCAGGAGGATCGTCGCCGGGTGGCCGATCTCCAGTCCGCGCTGGAGGCGGCGCTGGCCGAATTGTCGCCGCGCTGCCGCGAGGTGTTCGTGATGCGCCGCTTCGACGAGCGTGGCACGGGCGAGATCGCGCGAGAGCTCGGCATCTCGCCGCGCATGGTGCAGAAGCACCTGACCCACGCCGTCGCCCATCTCTACGATCGGCTCGCGCATCTGATGGAGCGCGGGGCATGAGCGAGCGCGATCTCGGCAAGCGCGCCTCCGCGGTGTTCGAGTCCTTCCTGGACGGACGCGATGCCCATCTGCATCCGGCCGACCGCGCCGAAGCCACCGAATTCTGGAACTGGCTCGGCGAGTTCGAGCGGCCCGGCCCGGTGCCCGTGCCGGTGCGGCAGCGGCCGGTGTGGATCGGCCGGGCGATCGCGGCGAGCGTCGCGGTGCTGCTTGCGTTCGGCGGCACGCTCTGGATGACCCATCCGCAGCCCGCGCAGGAGACGGTGCAGAGCATCGAGACCGGCCATGCCGAACGCCGCCGCATCGCGTTCAGCGACGGATCGGTGGTGACGCTGGCGGCCGACAGCCGGGTCGACGTCGCCTATGTCGCCAAGGAACGCCGCCTGAAGCTGGTCGCCGGCGAGGCGCTGTTCAAGGTCGCGCATGACAAGCGGCGGCCCTTCGTCGTCGAGACCCGGCACGGCGAAGTGATCGCGGTCGGCACGATGTTCGACGTCAGCGTCGGCAGGCGCGAAGCCGAAGTGACGGTGGTCGAGGGCGTGGTGCGCGTCGCGCTGTCCGAACCCGGCCGGCCGGGCGTCGCCGAACCGATCGAAAAGCTCGCGCACAAGGGCGAGCGGCTGTCCTTCGGCATTGCCAAGGGATCGAGCGGGGACACCGGCTTCATCCGCCAGGCGGCCGATATCGACGCGGACAGCGCCGTCGCCTGGACGCGGGGCCGGCTGGTCTTCCAGGGCGAGCCGCTCAGCGAAGTGATCGAGGAAGTGAACCGCTATTCGCGCGACCGGCTGGTGCTGACCGATCCCCGGGCGGGATCGATCCGCGTCTATGGCGTGGTCAACCAGGGCGATACCGCGGCGATCCGCGATCTGGTGGCCAATCCCGGCGCCGTCGCGGTCGAGCCGCGCGAGCCCTGATCGGGCCTTACGCCGGCGCCGTGATGTGGTAAGGGGGCCGCGATGCGCGCGTTGCTGCCCTTCCTTGCCTGCCTGATGCTGGTGCTCACCAGCCTGACCTCGATCGCGCATGCGACCGAAGCGCCGGACGGTGGCGTGTCGACGGCGGAAATGGCGGCCTGGCATGCGCCGGGCGATGCCGACGAAGTGCAGGGCGATCCCGACAAGGACACGCCGCACCATCATTCGATCTGCCACGGCCATGACCTTGCGGCCTCCGCGAAGATGCCCGCGACGCCGGTTGCCTATCGGCCGCTGGGGACGCTGCGCCCCGCCGCCACCGCGCCGCTGGCCGCGCGGATGAGCGATACGCCGCTACGGCCACCCATCGCCTGACAGCGACTGCCCGCGCCCCCTGCGGCGCGTCTGTCCCTGTCAGGAGTTTTCACGAATGAACCGAATTGCAGCGGCGCTTTGCGTCGCGACACTCGTTGCCGGCTGCGGCAAGCCCGCGCCCGCGCCCGAGAAGGAAGCGGCCGAGGCCCATGCCGACGGCACCATCGTCCTCACCGCCGAACAGATCGCGGCGGCCAATATCACCCTTGCCCGGCCCGATCGGGCCGGTGCCGGCGCGGCGATCGAAGCGCCCGCGCTGATCGAGAGCGATCCCGATGCCACGCGGGTGGTGGCGGCGCCGCTCGAGGGGCGCGTTGTCTCGCTCACCCGCAACATCGGCGATCCGGTGCGCCGCGGCGATGTGCTCGCCGTGATCGAGAGCCGCGAGGCGGCGAACCTGCAGGCCGAGGTGGAGAAGGCGCGCAGCCGGCTGACCCTGGCCAGTGCCACGCTGTCGCGCGACGAGGCGCTCTATGCACGCGGCTTCCGGCCGCTGCGCGAAGTCGAGATATCGAAGGCCGCGCATGAGCAGGCATCGACCGACCTGCGGCTTGCCCGCCAGCGCGTTGCCGCCTCGGGCGTGCGCGGCGGTTCGCTCAACCGCATCGTCATCACCGCGCCGATCTCGGGACGGGTGGTCGCGCGCACCGCGTCGCTGGGGCAGGTCTTCGCCGCCGACGCAGCCGAGACCGAGCTGTTCCGCATCGCGGCGCTCGACCGGCTGAATATCGTGCTGTCGATCGCCGCCGCCGACGCCGCGCGCGTGCGCCCGGGCGACATGATGGAAGTGACGGCCCCCGGGCGGAACTCCATCGCGAAGGTGCGCCTGGTCTCGCCGGCGCTCGATCCGCAGACCCGGCTGGTGCGCGTGGTCGCCGATCTGGGCAACCGGCGCAGCGAATGGCGTGTCGGCGAGCCGGTGCAGGCGCGGATCGCGATCGGCGGTGCGGGCAATGCGCCGCTGATGGTGCCCGCGACGGCGGTGCAGACGCTGGAGAACCGGTCGGTGCTGTTCGTTCGGACCGCGCAGGGATTCCGGGTGGTGCCGGTCACGCTGGGTGCCCGCGACGGGGCGAAGGTCGCGATCCTTTCGGGAATCTCCGGCGACGATCAGGTCGCGACGACCAATACCTTCACGCTCAAGGCCGAACTCGGCAAGGGCGAAGCGAGCCACGAGGACTGAGCATGATCGCCCGCATCACCAGCTGGGCGGTGGACAAGCGCTGGCTTGTCCTGCTGCTCACCGCCATCGCCGCGATTATCGGCGCTTCCGCTTTGTACCGGCTGCCGATCGACGCGGTGCCGGACATCACCAACAACCAGGTCCAGATCAACGTCCGCGCACCCGCGCTCTCCACCGAGCTGGTCGAGAAGCAGGTCGCGTTCCCGATCGAGACCGCATTGGCCGGGATTCCTGGCCTTGAATATACCCGCTCGCTCAATCGCAACGGCTTTGCCCAGGTCACCGCGGTGTTCTCCGACGCGACCGACATCTATTTCGCCCGCGCGCAGGTGAACGAGCGGCTGGGCGGTATCGATGATGCCCTGCCGCCCGGGGTGCGGCCCGAGATGGGGCCGATCGCGACCGGGCTGGGCGAGGTCTATATGTGGACGGTCCGGCTCGATCACCGCAAGGAAGACACCCACAAGCCGGGCGAGCCCGGCATGCAGCCCGATGGCAGCTACATCACGCCCGAGGGCGAGCGGCTGGCCAGTGAGACCGAGAAGGCGACCTATCTGCGTACCGCGCAGGACTGGATCGTTGCGCCTCTGCTCAAGAACGTGCCGGGGCTGGCGGGCATCGACTCGATCGGCGGCTATGCCCGGCAATATCTGGTGGTGCCGGATGTGGCGAAGCTGGCTTCGCTCGGGCTGACGTTGACCGACCTCGCCACCGCGATCGAGCGTAACAACACCGCCAGCGGCGGCGGCTCGATCGACCGGAACGGCGAAGGGCTGGCGGTGCGCGCCGATGCCCGGATCCGCAACGCGGCGGAGCTTGCCCGTATCGTGGTCGCGAGCCGGGGCGGCGTGCCGATCACGCTCGACCAGGTGGCGACGGTGCGCACCGGGCAGGCGGTGCGGATGGGTTCGGCGTCCGAGAACGGCACCGAAGTGGTGGTCGGCACTGCGATCATGCGGATCGGCGAGAACAGCCGCACCGTGGCGACCGCGGTTGCGGACAAGCTCAAGGCGATCAACGCCTCGCTGCCGCCCGATGTCGTCGTCCAGCCGGTGCTCGACCGCACCGCGCTGGTCAACGCGACGATCCAGACGGTGGGGCGCAATCTGGGCGAGGGCGCGCTGCTGGTGATCGCGGTGCTGTTCCTGCTGCTGGGCAATTTCCGCGCGGCGCTGATCGCAGCGGCGGTGATCCCGGTTACGATGATGCTGACCGGATTCGGCATGCTGCGTGTCGGCGTGTCGGCGAACCTGATGAGCCTGGGCGCGCTCGACTTTGGCCTGATCGTCGATGGCGCGGTGATCATCGTCGAGAACGCGCTGCGCCGGCTGGCCGAGCGCCAGCACGATGCCGGGCGGCCGCTGCTGGAGAGCGAGCGGCTAGAGACTGTGTCCGAGGCAGCGCGCGAGATGATCCGGCCTTCGGTCTATGGCCAGGCGATCATCATGCTCGTCTATGTGCCGCTGCTCACCCTGAGCGGGGTGGAGGGCAAGACCTTCGTGCCGATGGCGCTGACCGTGCTGATCGCACTCGCCTGCGCCTTCATCCTGTCGCTGACCTTCGTGCCCGCCGCGATCGCGATCTGGCTGTCGAAGCGGGTGGAGGAGAAGGAAGGGCGGATCCTGGGCTGGCTGCGGCGGCGCTACCAGCCGGGGCTGGGCCGGGCGATGACGCATCCCCGCATCACCATCGGCGCGGCGCTGGCCAGCCTGGGCGTGGCGGCGCTGGCCTTTCTCTCGCTCGGCCAGGTGTTCCTGCCGCAGCTCGACGAAGGCGACCTGCTGATCCAGGCGCTGCGCATCCCGGCGACGTCGGTGCAGCAGAGCCAGGCGATGCAGGCGCCGATCGAGCGGCTGGTCGCGCGCCAGCCGGAAGTGAAGTTCGCCTTCTCCAAGACCGGCACGGCGGAGCTCGCCTCCGATCCGATGCCGCCCAACGCCACCGACATGTTCGTGATCCTCAAGCCGCGCGACGAGTGGCCCGATCCGGGCCTGTCCAAGGAAGCGCTGGTCGAGCGGCTGGAAGGGCAGCTCGCGAAGATCCCGGGCAATGCCTATGAGATCACCCAGCCGATCCAGATGCGCTTCAACGAGCTGATCGCCGGTGTGCGCGGCGACATCGCGGTGAAGGTGTTCGGTGACGACTTCCCGGCAATGAACGCGACTGCCGAGCGCATCGCGGCGATCCTGCGCAAGACGCGCGGGGCGACCGATGTGAAAGTGGAGCAGACCGGCGGGCTGCCGATGCTCGACATAAGGGTGAACCGCGATGCGATGGCGCGGCTCGGCGTCACCGCGCAGGATGTGCAGGACACGATCGAGGCGACGCTGGGCGGGCGCGAGGCGGGGATGATCTTCGAGGGCGATCGCCGCTTCCCGGTGGTGCTGCGCCTGTCCGAAGCGCAGCGCGGCGACTTCGAGGCGCTGCGGCAGGTGCCCGTGCCGGTGGCCGCAGGCGGGTTCGTGCCGCTGTCCAGCGTTGCCGAGCTGGCAGTGGTCGACGGGCCCAACCAGATCAGCCGCGAGAATGGCAAGCGCCGGGTGGTGGTGCAGGCCAATGTGCGCGGACGCGACGTGGGCGGCGTGGTGGCCGACGCGCAGGCGGCGGTGGCGCGCGAGGTGCGGTTGCCGCCGGGCAACTATCTGGAATGGGGCGGGCAATTCGAGAACCTTGCCGCCGCGAGCCAGCGGCTGGCACTGGTCGTTCCCGCCTGTTTCGCGCTGATCCTGCTGCTGCTCTACGGGGCGCTGGGGTCGATCCGGGACGCGGGAATCGTGTTCACCGGCGTGCCGCTGGCGCTGGTCGGTGGCGCATTGGCGCTGGCGTTCAGGGGCATGGACTTCTCGATCTCGGCGGCGGTGGGGTTCATCGCGCTGTCGGGCATCGCCGTGCTCAACGGGCTGGTGATGGTGTCCTCGATCCAGGACCTTGTCCGCTCGGGCATGGACCGGGTCGAGGCGGCGCGGGCCGGGGCGATGCAGCGGCTGCGGCCGGTGGTGATGACCGCGCTGGTCGCCAGCCTCGGCTTCGTGCCGATGGCACTGGGGCACGGGGCCGGAGCCGAAGTGCAGAAGCCGGTCGCGACGGTGGTGATCGGCGGGCTGATTTCGGCGACGTTGCTCACCCTGTTCGTGCTGCCGACGCTCTATGCGCGCTTCGGGAAGCCGGGGGCGAGCGAGGCGACATGAGGGGGCGGCGGCCGGGCTGCGTAAGGGATCGTGGCGGCGCTGGTGCCGCTGGCTGGAGACCCCCAGAATGCGTAGCCTGATTTCCGCCCTTGCTGCCGCCACCCTGATCGTCGCGGCGCCGGCGCTTGCCCATCCCAAGCTGCTGGCCTCGACCCCGGCGGCCAATGCCACGGTCAAGCCGCTGGCCAAGGTGGAGCTGTCCTTCTCCGAGGCGCTGGTGGCGCGGCTCTCGACCGCGCAGCTGGTGATGACCGGCATGCCGGGCATGGCCGACCACCCGGCGATGCCGATGCAGGGCCGGGTGGCGATCGGGCCGGACGGCAAGAGCCTGGTCGTCACCTTCGCCCGGCCGCTGGCGGCGGGCAGCTACAGGCTGAGCTATCAGGTCGTCTCCGCCGACACCCACAAGGTGGAAGGCGCGATCGAATTCAAGGTTCGCTAAACCCTTGGAAGCGCTCGCCATCTCGGTTCGCTTCCTGCTCTATCTCGACCTGATGGCGCTGTTCGGGTTGGGGGCGTTCGGCCTCCACGCCCTGCGTCGGGACGAGCGGGTTTCGGGGGCGGTGCTGCCGTTCCGCATGCTGTTCCGGCTGACTGCGGGGCTGGGGATTGGGCTCTCGCTGCTGGGGGCGGTACTGTTCGGGATGAGCGGGGGGACGGCCTGGCTGGCGCGGGTGGCTGCGCTGGCTCTGGTGCTGGCGCTTGGAAGGGGAGGTTTGCCCTTGGGCGGGGTCGCGCTGGCGAGCCTCGCATGGGGTGGGCACGGGGCGGCGGGGAGTTGGCTGCAGCTCGGCGCCGATATCGCGCATCTGCTCGCCGCCGGGGTCTGGATCGGCGCGCTGATCGCCATGGTCTGGCTGGCGTGGCGCCCCCGGGAGGCGGCGGATTTATGGCGGCTGCACAGGGTGTTGCGGGGCTTTTCGGGTACCGGAACGGCGGTGGTCGGGGTGCTGATCGTGACCGGGATCGTCAACCTGATCGGGGTTACCGGAGGGGTGCTTCCGGGTGTTCTCTACGGGACGCTGATATTGGCCAAGGTTGCGCTGTTCGGCCTTATGCTGGGGTTGGCCGCGGCCCATCGCTGGCGGCTGGTGCCGGGGTTCGAGACAGCCATGGCGGAGGGGGATTCCGCGAGGGCATTGGGGCAGTTGCGGACCAGCCTGGCGATCGAGGCCGGGATCGGGGCTTCCATACTGCTGATCGTCGCGTGGCTTGGCACACTTGATCCTTCCGGCCTCGGATAGTTGCACTCAGCCCTTCGCCAGCGACTCCAGGATCGGGCAATCGGGCCGCGCATCGCCGTGGCAGCGGCCGGCGAGGTCGAGCAGGGTGCGGCGCATCGCCTCGAGCGCCTCGGCCTTGCGGCGTAGCTCTTCCGCTCGCGCAGTGGCCAGCGCCTTGACCTCGGCGCTGGAGCGGGCGCGGTCGTTCCACAGGTCGAGCAGCGTGCCGATCTCTTCGATCGGGAAGCCGAGATCGCGGGCATTGGCGATGAAACGGAGCCTGTGAACATCGGCGTCCGAATAGTCCCGATAGCCGCTTTCCCGGCGCGAGGCGGCCGGGATCAGGCCGATCTTCTCATAGTGGCGGATCATCCGCTGGGAGACGCCGCTCGCCTGCGCGGCCTGGCCGATGTTCATCGTGCACTCCTTCGCATCACAAATGGACCAGTCTGGAGCCTGATCCGATTGGATCAGGCTCCATCTTTTTTTGTTTTTCGCATTTTCCGAGTCGTCAGGTGTTGCCACCTGACTAGAAAATGCTCCGAAGACGGAGCGCGTTGCTGATCACGCTCACCGAAGACAGCGCCATCGCCAGCGCGGCGATCGCCGGCGAGAGCAGGATGCCGGTGAACGGATAGAGCAGCCCCGCCGCGATCGGCACGCCGGCGACATTGTACGCGAAGGCGAACACGAGGTTCTGGCGGATGTTGCGCATCACCGCGCGCGAGAGGCGGCGGGCACGGACCAGACCGTTCAGGTCGCCCTGAAGCAGGGTCACGCCCGCGCTCTCGATCGCGACGTCCGAACCGGCACCCATCGCCACGCCGACTTCGGCGGCGGCGAGCGCGGGGGCGTCGTTCACCCCGTCTCCGGCCATTGCTACGGCTCGGCCTTCCGCCTGCAGTTTGTTGACCACCGCTGCCTTGTCCTCGGGCAGGACTTCGGCTTCGACCTCGTCGATGCCGATCCTGGCCGCCACCGCGAGCGCGGTGGTACGGTTGTCGCCGGTCAACATGACGACCCGGACGCCCTCGGCCTTCAGGGCGCGGACCGCTTCGGGGGTGCTGGCCTTGATCGGATCGGAGACGCCGATCAGCCCGGCGAGCGTGCCGTCGATGACCACGAAGATCGCAGTGCCGCCTTCACCGCGCAGCGCCTCGGCGGGATCGGCGAGGCTGGCGAGATCGATGCCGTTCTCGCGCATCAGGCGCGGGCCGCCGAGCAGGAGCGCGCGGCCCTCGACCTTGCCGGTGACGCCGCGGCCGATCGGGGCGTCGAAATCGGTGACTTCGGCGAGGGAGAGGCCGCGATCGCTCGCGGCGCGGACGATCGCTTCGCCGAGCGGGTGCTGGCTGGCGCGCTCGACGCTGGCGGCGAGGCGGAGCAGCTCAGCTTCATCCTGGCCGGGGGCGGGGCGGACCAAAGTGACTGCCGGGCGGCCCTCGGTGAGCGTGCCGGTCTTGTCGACGATCAGCGTGTCGATCTTCTCGAACCGCTCCAGCGCTTCGGCATTCTTGATGAGCACGCCGGCCTGGGCGCCGCGGCCGACGCCGACCATGATCGACATCGGGGTGGCGAGGCCGAGCGCGCAGGGGCAGGCGATGATGAGCACCGAGACGGCGGCGACCAGGGCATAGGCGAAGCGCGGCTCGGGGCCGACCAGCGCCCAGGCGAGCGCGGCGACCAGCGCGACGGCGATGACGGTGGGGACGAACCAGGCCGAGACCTTGTCGGCCATGCGCTGGATCGGCGCGCGGCTGCGCTGCGCCTCGGCGACCATCTGGACGATGCGGGCGAGGAGCGTGTCGGCACCGACCCTGTCGGCGCGCATGACGAAGGCGCCGGTGGTGTTGAGCGAACCGGCGATCACGCTGGCGCCGGGCTCCTTGGTGACGGGCATCGACTCGCCGGTGACCAGCGATTCATCGATTGCGACGCGGCCTTCGAGCAGTTCGCCATCGACCGGGACCTTCTCGCCGGGGCGGACGCGCAGCCGGTCGCCGACCTGGATCAGATCGAGCGTGACTTCCTCGTCGCTGCCATCGTCGCGGAGGCGGCGCGCGGTGCGCGGGGCGAGATCGAGCAGCGCCTTGATCGCCCCCGAGGTGCGCTCGCGGGCGCGCAGTTCGAGCACCTGGCCGAGCAGGACGAGGACGGTGATGACCGCGGCGGCCTCGAAATAGACCGGGACGGCGCCGTCATGCCCGCGAAAGGCGGCGGGGAAGATGCCGGGGGCGACCACCGAGACCAGGCTATAGGCGTAGGCGACGCTCACCCCCATCGCGATCAGGGTGAACATGTTGAGGTTGCGGGTGCGGAGCGAGGCCCAGCCGCGCTCGAAGAAGGGCCAGCCGGCCCAGAGGACGACGGGGGTGGCGAGGGCGAACTGGATCCAGTTGGACAGCTGCTGGCCGATCGCCATGGTGAGGCCGAACAAATGGCCGCCCATTTCGAGGACGAAGACGGGGAGTGCGAGCGCGAGGCCGAACCAGAAGCGGCGGGTCATGTCGGCCAGCTCGGGATTGGGGCCGCTGTCGAGCGTGATCGTCTCGGGCTCGAGCGCCATGCCGCAGATCGGGCAGGAGCCGGGGCCGACCTGGCGGATCTCGGGGTGCATCGGGCAGGTGTAGATCGCGCCGGCCGGGGCTTCTGGCTGCGGCTGCGGGGAGAGGTAGCGCTCGGGGTCTGCGAGGAATTTCGAGCGGCAGCCGGCGCTGCAGAAATGGAACTCCGCGTCGTGGTGGAACGCGTGGTGCGGGGTGGTCTCGGGATCGACGGTCATGCCGCAGACGGGGTCTTTTGTTGTGGCGGGCTGCGCATGATGGCCGCCGCAGCAGGCGTGGGGCTGGGGGGCTTTCGCGGCATCGTGGTGGGTGTGGCTTGGCATGACGGTCCTCCGATGCCGGGCTATGTAAGGGTTGACATCGTGTCAGGGTCAAGGGGGTGGTGCGCTGATATTCTCCCCTCCCTGCAAGGGAGGGGTTAGGGGTGGGTTAGAAATAGCCGGGCTCGATGCCCGGCTATTTCTTTTGCCACGAGCCTAGAAGCTGAGCTCGCTACGCTCGCAACCCACCCCCAACCCCTCCCTTGCAGGGAGGGGAGAATATCAGCGCACCACCCCCTTGACC
>JAEXLC010000258.1 GCA_023445495.1 Pseudomonadota bacterium
GGGGCCCCAACCCCGCCGCTCCCCCTGTCACCCCAACCGGATCGACAGCTCGACCTCATCGCTGAACGGCATCGACATGTAGCCGTTCGCCACGTCGCCGACCCGCTCCAGATATTCCGGGCAGTAATCGGCATTGTCGGCGATCAGGATCGCGCCGCGGCGCAACCGGCTCTCCACCCGGTCGAGAATATCCGAATAGAGCGCCTTGGCACCGTCGAGCAGCAGCAGGTCGATATGTTCGGGAAGCGCGCTCGCGAGCGTTTCCAGCGCATCGCCTTCGCGAAACTCGACCAGGTCGGACAGGCCGGCCTCGGCGAGATGCGCCTTCGCCCGGGCGAGCTTGGCGGGTTCGAACTCGGTGGTGATCAGCCGGCCCCCGCCATTGTCGCGCAGCGCCGCCGCGAGGTGGAGGGTCGACAGGCCGAACGAGGTGCCGAACTCGACGATCGAGGTGGCCCGCGTCGCGCGCACCAGCATGTAGAGCAGGCCGCCGACCTCGGGCGAGACCGGCAGGGCGAAATCGGCGAGCTTCGCGTAGAAATCGCGATAGTCGGTCTTGCTGCGCATCATCGCGCGGTGGTCCTCGCTGGTCGTGCCGGCGAAGAGCGGGCTCGCCGCCGGCGGATTGGCCTCGACCTCGGCAAACAGGCGCGCGAGCAGGGGCGCCACGGGGGCGCTGGAAAGCGTCGTCATCTTGGGATTCTCCATGTGCGGGCAGGGGCTTGCCTGCCGATCCGGAAAATACGACTAGTTCGTCAGGTTTGACTATTCGCATTGGCCAGAGCCCCGCATGACCGATCGCCGCAGCACCCGCGTCGCCTCGCGGAAAGAGCCCCGACAGGCGCGCTCGAACCAGCTGGTCGAGGCGGTGCTCGACGCCGCTGTTCAGGTTTTGACGAAGGAAGGCGCGCAGCGTTTCACCACCGCGCGAGTCGCCGAGCGGGCGGGGGTGAGCGTTGGCTCGCTCTACCAGTATTTCCCGAACAAGGCGGCGATCCTGTTCCGCCTGCAGAGCGACGAGTGGCAGCGCACTTCGGCGATGCTGCGCGATATCCTGGAGGATGCCGGCACGCCGCCGCGCGACCGGCTGCGCCGGCTGGTCCACGCCTTCATCCAGTCCGAATGCGAGGAAGCGGCGATCCGCAACGCGCTGAGCGACGCCGCGCCCTTGTATCGCGACGCGCCCGAGGCGATCCACGCCCGGGCGGAGAATGCCAGCATCTACGACAGCTTCCTGCACGAGGCGCTGCCCGGCGTGGGCGAGGAAGCGCGCAAGCTGGCGGGCGGCCTCATCAAGATGACGCTGAGCGGCGTCGGCGAGCGCTTCTCACAGACCCCGCGCACGGAGGCGGAGATCGCGGCGTGGTCCGACGGGCTGGCGGATATGCTGTGCGGCTATGTGGAGGGGCTGGCGACGGGCATCCCGGCCGCACAGGGCCGGGACGACAGCTCAGGTGGATGACATCGCGCCCCGGTAGACCGGATCCTCGAGCGCGCGCCCCGCGCCGGTAGCAACGCACATCAAGGCATTCTCCGCGACCATGACGGGCAATCCGGTTGCCTCGGACAGCACATCGTCGAGATGGGAGAGGAGACTGCCGCCACCCGTCATCACGATACCCTGGTCGAAGATGTCGGCGGCGAGTTCGGGTTCGGTCTTCTCCAGCGCGGAATGCACCGCCTCGACGATCTGGGCCGTCAGGTCGGCAAGGGCGTTGGCGATCTCGCCCTGGTTCACCTCGACCTCGGAAGGCATGCCCTTAACCAGATCGCGGCCCTTCACCTTCGTGGTCAGGCCGATGCCATCCTCGGGAATCCGCGCAGTGCCGATCTCGACCTTGATCCGCTCGGCAGTCGCCTCGCCGACCATGAGGTTGTGCTTGCGGCGGATCGCGGAGGCGATCGCATCGTCCATGCGGTCGCCGCCGACGCGAATCGACGCGCTGTACGCCAGGCCCTTGAGCGACAGGACGGCGACCTCGGTCGTGCCGCCGCCGATATCGACGACCATGGCGCCGAGCGGTTCGGTGATCGGCAAGCCGGCACCGATCGCCGCCGCCATGGATTCCTCGATCAGATAGACCTTGCCGGCGCCGGCATTGGTCGCCGCTTGCTGGATGGCACGCCGTTCCACCTGGGTCGCGCTGCTCGGGATGCTGATCGCGATCTCGGGCCGGCGCCCGAGCCGCACCGAACGGCCGCGGACCTTGTCGATGAAATATTTGATCATCTGTTCGGCGACATCGACATCGGCGATCACGCCGTCGCGCATCGGGCGGATCGTGCGGACGTTGTCGGGCGTCTTGCCCAGCATCAGCTTCGCTTCGGCGCCAACCGCCCGGACGCGCGAGATGCCCCCGGTCGTCTCCATCGCGACCACCGAGGGTTCGCTGAGGACAATTCCGCGATCCCGCAGGTAGATGACTGTGTTTACCGTACCGAGATCAATCGCAAGATCGTAGGAGCCGCTCGAGAACAAACGAGAAAGTCGCATCAAATTCAATCTGTTGGCACAGAATTCGCCTCACGGGATTGCAAGAGGCGACATCGGCTGCGCGGGCCCGTGCCGTGAGCCGCCACCGGGCCCCGGTCAACTGGTTATCGGCTGAATGACCGTCTGGGGCGCCGATATGAGTGCAACGGGCTGCCCCGCCCTACGCCACCTTGAACCCCTCCTTGTTCATCGTCAGCGTCAGCGCCTTGTTCTTCTCGTCGCTCAGCTGGGCGCGGAGCATCGGGAAGAGGCGCATTTCCTCCTCGGCCATATGCTCCTCGATCTCGCCGCGGAACTGGTGGATTTTGGCGATCCAGTCGGGCGAAGCGGTGGGCATGTTCTCCAGCTCGTAGAGATACTGCTTCACATAGCCATGTTCCTTGGTGAGCTCGTCCGCAGCTTGCTTCTGGCCAGCCTCGCGCAGCGCCGGGTAGATGACATTCTCCTCCTCCACCGCATGCTTCATCAGCGCGTGCTTGAGATGGGCGAGCAGCAGGTTGCGCTTGGTCGTCGAATGCTCGTCGGTCGCTTCGATCTGGTCGAACACCTTGCGCACCGCCTCATGCTCGGTGGCAAGCGCCTCGTCCCAGTTGCCGGCGAGCGCGGTCGGCGCCTGGACCACCGCCTTGCGCCCGAGCAGCGCCAGCACGCCCAGCGCCATGCCGCCCGCGGCGGCCCCGGCGATCACGCCGAGATTATGCGTCGTGCTGGTCCGCTTCGAACCGGTGAAACGGCCCTTGCTGTCGCGGGTCGCGGTGGTGGTCGTCATGCTTACGCCTCCATTGTTTCGCTGTCGGCGGAACAACGGCGGAGGCGCGCGGGCGTTCCGCCTCAGCGGCGGGCGGCTGCAGCCATTTCGGCGCTACGGCGCGCCGAGGCATCGAGCGTGGCGCGGAGCAGCGCCTTGATCGCATCGTCCGCATCGAGCACGTCGAGCCCCTTGCGGGTCGATCCGCCCGGGCTCGCGACACGGTCCGCCAGCACGGAGGGCGGCGCATCGGCCTGGGCGGCGAGCAGACCGGCCCCCTCGACGGTGGCGATGGCAAGGCGCAGCGCCTGATCCTCGCCAAACCCGATCGAAGTGCCGGCGGCGGCAAGCGCGTCGATGAAGCGATAGACGAAGGCCGGTCCGCAGCCGGCGAGCACGCCGAGCCGGTCGAGCCCTGCCTCGTCACCCCATTCGAGCAGGCCGAGCGGCTGCATCAGGGCATCCACCGCATCGCTGCGCGCGCCGGCCAGGCCGACCACGCCCTTGCCGATCGCGACCGGCAAATTGGGCATGACGCGAACGATCGCACCGGCCTCGAACCGATCGGCCAGCGACGCCAGTTCGACCCCGGCAAGGATGGAAAACAGCAGCGGCACGCCGGCGATGCGGGCACCATGCGTCTCGGCGATCTCGTCGATCTGCTGCGGCTTCATGCCGAGCATCACCGCGTCGGGCAGCGGGCCTTCGGGAAAGGCGCGGCCCTGGCGCACGCCTTCGGGCAGTTCGCGGTCCTGGCGGTTTACGACGAAGACATTGGCGGAGTCGATCGTCCCCGCTTCGATCCAGCGGCGCAGCATCGCGCCGGCCATGTTGCCGCAGCCGACCAGCCACAGCCGGGCCGGCGGAGCGGCGCTCACGCTTCGCCCTGCGTTTCGATCAGCGCGGCAGCCAGCGCCTCGGCCGGGGTCTTGCCGCCCCACAGCACGAACTGGAAGACGGGGTAGAAGCGCTCGCACTCGTCGACCGCGCTTTCGACCAGCAGCTCGGCCTGGGCCAGGCTGAGCGTCGGCTCGTCGCCGTCGATCATCGCGGCGTGGCGGAACAGCAGGATGCCGCTCTGCGACCAGAGCTCGAAATGGCCGATCCACAGCTGCTCGTTGACCAGGCCCACCGTCTCGTACAGCGCCATGCGGCGCTCGTCCGGCACCCGGATGTCCGGGAATGCCAGGAACTGGAGCACGCCATCGTCCTCGCGCCAGATCGCGCGAAGCTCATACTCCGTCCAGCTGCCTTTGACCTTCGCCACGATCTCGTCGTCCTCGCGGCTGTGGGTCCAGCCATGGGCGGCGAAATAGCTTTCGAGCATGTCGATAGGGGCTGCGTCGTCGCGGTCGAATTCCGCTTCGTCGAGCATCAGTTTCTCCACTGGGGCCGGATTGCTTGGCCAGAATCTGCCAATCGCACCGGGCCCGCACAAGCGCAGGGTTCGCAACCCTGCGCAAAAGCTGTGGACAAGGTGTTTATGCTTGCCCTTCCGTCTTTTTAGGCGATTTCGCGACCTTGGGAGCGGCTGCCGGCTTGGCGCCGCCGCCCAGCTGTGCCTCCAGCGCGGCGAGGCGCGCGGCAAGCGCGTCGTTCTCGTCGCGAGCGGCCACGGCCATCGCCTTCACGGCTTCGAACTCTTCGCGGCTGACGAAGTCCATGCCGCCGATCCACTCGCGGGCACGCTCGCGCGCGGCGCCTTCGGTTTCACGGGCGACGCCGGCCAGCGTGCCGGCCGCGCCGTTCACGAACTTCACGAAATCGTCGAACAGGCGGTTATCGGTCTGCATATTCGTGTTCCTTACGCGATCACTTGATCTGTATTTCGTCAGCCGGACGCGCGGATACAAGGCTTCCGGCGTTCGGGTTGAGCTCGTGGATCTGATAGAGAAGAAAGCCCGCGAACGCGATCCAGGCGAGATACGGGACCAGCAGCACCGCCGCGAAGGTGCGGATGCGGGCGAACAGGATGAAGGTGACCAGCGCCAGCACGAACAGCGCGCCGATGATCGCGAGCGCCGCGACCACCTGGTGCATGCCGAAGAACACCGGCGACCAGGCGAGGTTGACCGCCATCTGCACCGCGAAGACGACGAGCGCCGGCCCGCGCAGCGTCGATCCGCGCGCGTTGATGATCATCGCCAGCGCCAGCCCCATCAGCACATAGAGCGTCGTCCAGGCGACGGGGAACGCCCATTCGGGGGGCATGATCGCCGGCTTCACCAGCCGGGCGAACCAGGGATTGTCGCTGCCCGACGGCGCCAGCCGCGCCGAAGTGATGCCGAGCAGCAGGATGAACGGCACCGTGACCACGGCCCATCGCAGATAGGCGAGCCTCAGCTGACCTTTCGATGCGATTTCCCTCAATGCGGCCTCCGGTTATGTGTGCGGCGAAAGGGCTATGTTGCAGCGCGCCGAAACGCAAGCGTTCCCATATGGGGTGTCCACAGCTTGTGTATCAGCCGCGGATCGCGCCGATCAGGAATTCGACATTGCCCTCGGGCCCGGTGATCGGGCTGGTGGTGATGCCGGCCACGTCCCAGCCCTGCCCCGCCACCCAGTCGCGCACTTCGTTGCAGACGCGTTCGTGCACTGCGGCATCGCGGACCACCCCGCCCTTGCCGACTTCGTCGCGCCCGGCTTCGAACTGCGGCTTGATCAGCGCGACCAGTTGCGCGCCCGGCCTGGCGAAGCGGAACGGCACCTCCAGCACCTTGGCGAGGCCGATGAAGCTGGCGTCGCAGACGATCATGTCCACCGGCTCGGGGATATGCGCCTCGGTGAGGATGCGCGCGCTGGTCTGCTCATGGACGATCACGCGCGGATCCTGGCGCAGCTTCCAGGCGAGCTGGTTGGTGCCGCTGTCCACCGCATAGACGCGCGCGGCGCCCTTGCTGAGCAGCACATCGGTGAAGCCGCCGGTCGAGGAGCCGACATCGATCGCCACCGCGCCGGTCACGTCCCAGCCGAAATGCTCGAGCCCGTGCGCGAGCTTGATCCCGCCGCGCGACACCCAGGGATGGTCGCGCCCCTTCACGTCGAGCACGGTCTCTTCGGGCAGCTGCTGGCCGGGCTTGTCGACCTTGCGGTCGCCGGCAAAGACCAGGCCGGCCATGATCAGCGCCTGCGCGCGGGTACGGCTCTCGGCCAGGCCGCGATCGACGAGCATCTGGTCGGCACGTTGCTTGGGCATGCAGCGCCTTTAGGTCCAACCGCATCGGATGCAAAGCCGCGCGCCTTCAAACCCCGGCTGGGGCACATTGCGCGAAACAGGGGAGAGCAGCGCCGTGACGCCCAGCCAGAATTGCATCGACCTCGTCCAGCAGTTCGAAGGCTGCGCGCAGAAGCAGCCGGACGGCAGCTTCAAGGCCTATCCCGATCCGGGCACTGGCAAGCTGCCCTGGACGATCGGCTGGGGCTCGACCGGCGCCGACATCGTCGAGAACACGGTGTGGAGCCAGGCCCAGTGCGATGCCCGGCTGGAAGCGAACCTCACCAGCTTCTCCGCGCAGGTCTCCGCGCTGCTCGGATCGGCGCCGACCAACCAGAACCAGTTCGATGCGCTGGTCGACTTCGCCTATAATATCGGCGTCGCCAATCTGGAGAGCAGCACGCTGCTGCGGCTCCACAAGGCCGGCGACTATGCCGGCGCCGCGGCGCAGTTTCCGCTCTGGGACCATGCCGATGGCAAGGTGCTTCCCGGCCTGCAGAAGCGGCGGGCGGCGGAGCAGGCGCTGTATGAGAAGGCCTGAGGCGTAGGGGGAACCTCGCTTTTACTCCCCCTTCCCGGCTTCTTGCTCCCCTCCCAGCAGAGAAACCCTGGGCGCCATCACTCCACACTCTCCCGTCATCCCCGCGAAGGCGGGGATCCAGAGCCAAGAGCTGGAAGCGCGGGACTTGCTCTGCCCTCTCCGGCGGGTGTGCGTCCGATTTCATCGCTCATCCCGGACTACCCTGGATCCCCGCCTTCGCGGGGATGACGGAAAAGGCAGCTGGCAGAGCTTCGGCGCTTTCACGCAAGAGATGCGAGGCGCTGCATCCCGACATAGCACGCCCCCAAACAACTCGGCGCAATCGGCCTTCAATCCGGCGCAGCGCCTATTGCCTATCTATCTAGTAGGAATAAATTGGAGCTCCGGCCTGCCCTCCCTTGGAGTGCAACAGATGAGTATCTTTGCTCCGTTTGACGATCATTCGCCGATCGTTCTCACCGTCCCCGGGCTCGGTGGCTCGGGGCCCTCGCACTGGCAGACGCTCTGGGAGCAGTCTCGCCCCGACACCAGCCGAGTCGAGCTCGGCATGTGGAATACCCCGCATCGCAACGCCTGGGTGACCAGGCTCGACCAGGCGATCCGCGGCGCGCAGGCGCCGGTCGTGCTCGCCGCGCACAGCCTGGGCTGCCTTGCCGTAGCCTGGTGGGCCGAGCTTTCGCCCCAGCCGTTCGGCTGGCCCGTCGCCGGCGCGCTGCTGGTGGCGCCGGCGGATGTCGACCGGCCCGAAGTGAAATCGGAACTGGCCGGCTTCGCGCCTGCCCCCACCAAGCCGCTGCCCTTCCCCTCGATCACCGTCGCCAGCCAAGACGATCCCTGGATCTCGATCGAGCGCGCCCGCGATCTCGCCAAGGGCTGGGGCAGCTTCTTCGTCGATGCCGGCACCCAGGGCCACCTCAATGCCGCGAGCGGCATCGGCTGGTGGCATGAGGGACAGGAACTGCTCGACCGAGTGCTCGACGCCGCATCGGATCGCAGCGGCCGGGTCCGCTCCGCGGCCGATGCCCGCTCGATCCTGGCGATCAACGCCACCGAGGCCGCCCAGGCCCATTATCTGGGGAGCCATGCGTGAAGAATCGGGGCGCGGCCGGTGCTTTCCGGCGGCGCCCCACTGGTAACTGCCCGCAAATCCTCTACATAGGAAATGCGGGCGTGGGGGGGGGGGGGGGGCCCGAAGCGGGCCC
>JAEXLC010000342.1 GCA_023445495.1 Pseudomonadota bacterium
GTCGAAGCGTCGCGCGCGCACCCCAGCCTTGCTGCCCGCCAACCGGGCGGCGGCAAGCACGCGGCCGCCATATTTGACGAGCCGCTTGCCGTCCTTGGCGCCGGGCTTGCCGAGCTTGGGCGTGAACTCGTCCTCGCTCACCGCCGGTCTCGCGGAGTCTCGCGGAAATACGAAGGAAAGCGCGGATTTCCGCCGTTCCTGCGAAGCCTGTCTCGCACCGCCGCGAGCAAGTCTCCCGAAAAAAGGATGTGCAGACAGTCACTTGAGCAGGGTCGCGAGACACTGCCTTTATCTTGTTTTCCCTGTCTCTCCCGCCTGCCTCCTACCCGGCGCAAAAAGAGAGCCGGGACACGCTGCCTGTGCCGCAGCGCATCCCGGCCCGATCCGAGGCTCATTTCACGCATCTGCGAATGCCCTTCGCGCCTGCTCCCTGCGTCCGAAGAAGCGCTTGCCGAGCATTCCATGTGCGTCACCATCGCCGTCGACGAGCATCACCGCAAAGAACCAGCGCCCGTCGATCCGCCCGAGAATCCGCACCCGGTCGAGCTCGATTTCGCTCTCCTCACCGCCGAAATAGCAGCCGAGCCAGCGCTCCTCGATCCGTGCGTCCCAGAGAAAATCGGCCTCCTCGGCATCGAGGAAACGTTCCGCCAATGCCGCACCCGCCTGCCGTCCGAACTCGATCTCGAGCCCCGAAACCAGTGCCGCCATCACGCGATCGGCAGCGTCCGAGATGATTTGAACCTGTGCCATGATCAGTCTCCGCTTGCGGTCCTCACCATCGAGGACAGCGTCTCGAAGACGGACGGCGAAGCGGCGGTCAGGGCCGCCGGAGCGAACGCGCAGGCGCCGCGAAGCGGACATGGGGGGAACCGATTTGCGTAGCAAATTGGGGGGTACCCATGGGCCTTGAGGGCCGCTTTGCCGCCCGTCATGCTGGGACTTCACGACGAGCCCTTCCACCCTAGCCATGTCACGGCGCCTCACGGCGGAGCACGAACATCGCCGGCGCCTGGCTCGTAGCGGGGACCGTGGTGCTCGAAGCGGGCACCTCCCGACGAACCAGGAACAATGTCTCAGGCGACCTGGTCGCCATCTCGGTCGGTGCCCGCGCAGTGCCGGTGACACGCCGCAGATAGACGATGGTCTCGGCCGGCAGCCGCGCATTCCCGGCAAGCCAGGCGGCGTAGCGCGCCGGCCCGGCATTGTACGCAGCGAACAGCCCGGGATAGCCGAAGCGGTCGTACATGCGCCGCAGATAGCAGGCGCCCGCGACGATATTGTCGGCGGGGCGGTCGGGGTCGTCGCCGAGCCCGAACTCGCGCCGCAGCTCGTCCCAGGTCGCCGGCATCAGCTGCATCAGTCCGATCGCACCCTTGGGACTGCGGATTGGCTGTCCGTCGAGGGTGGTGCGGCCGGCGCTCTCCGCGCGCATAACACTTGCGATCCAGTCTTGAGGTACGCCGCAGCGTGCCGCGGCGGCATCGATCTCCGCCGACCAGCGCGACACCCCACTGGCCGGATCGGCCAGGACCAGCATGCCGGCGAGTGCAAGGCTCAGCGCCGCCATATCAGCCTCGCCCGGCCGACCAGATCGCGCGCCGAACTGATCCCGAAATAGCGTCCGTCGAACGAGCCCGGCGCATCCGTCAGCAGCAGATATTCCTGGCCGAGCAGGCGCCGGCAGCCCTGCCACCAGGGCAAAGCGCGGCCGCTCGGATCGCGTGACAGGCGGGTCGCGACGCGCACGCCATTGACCGAAATCTCGGACCCCGACGCGCAGACCAGGTCGTCGCGTGCGGCGGCGACACGCTTCACCAGCGGGACGTTGGCAGGGAGGTAATGGCGCTCAGCGGCAAGCGCGCGCCAGCGCGACGGCGCCCAGGCGATCGCCATCTCGCCGCGGGCGGGCGCGTCGCCGGGCCATACCCAATAGAGCCCAATCGGCGCGCTGGCGCTGGCGTTCCACACCAGTCGCGGGGCCGGACCATAGACGGGCGGCACCGCGAGCAACACCAGCGCGGCACCGCCGAGGATGGCGAGGCGCAGCCGGTGGAGCTCGCGCTGGCGATGGCTATACCGAGCTTCACCCCAGGCGAGCAGCGGTGCGTCGCCGGGCGGGCGTCGCCGGATCATGGCCGGATTCCGCGCGCGCTGTGCGCGCGGCTCCAAGCGTCGAGGTCGTCGATATGATATTGGACGAAGCGGCAATGCCGGCGAAACACCGGCCCGTCACCCCGCACGCGCAGCCGCTTCAGCGAACGGCTCGACAGGCCCAGCCAGGCGGCGGCCTGCTCGGTATTGAGGAAGGGCGAGCCGCGTTTGGCGCTGCTTGCCCGGTCGATATCGTCGCCGTCCATGCGCAATTCCTCGGATGCCTCGAACGGCACCCGGGATGGCGGGCGAGGCACCCCGCGAGGAGTGTCGAAAACGGCATCTGCCGAATTCGACACCCCCCGTGCGCATGCTCAGCGCGACCAGATCAGGTTGTGCGTGCCGTGCTCGCCCTCGACCAGGGTCGCGTAGATCGGCGCGGGCAGCGACGGATCGTCGAGCTTGACCGAGACATAGGGCCGGTCCTCGCGCGAGGTCTTGGTCCAGCCGGCGCCGAACTCGACATTGCCCGAGTTCATCACCCGGTAGTCGGGTGCCTTGTCATTGTCCTTGGTCGCGGGCCGGATGCTCGCCTTCACGTTGAGCGTCAGGGTCCGGATGGTGCCGGTGAATACGCCGGAATCGTCGCGGGTAAAGCTGCCGATGGTGGCCATGATCATTCTCCTTGGATCCCGAAGCCGCGCCAGTGCGGCCTCGATGGCGTCGAGGCGGCACCGCCCGCGGCCGGCATGCACCCGGCCCGCAGGGCCGGGCCGCAGCGACAGCGAAGGGCGGCCAAAGCCGGCTTTCTTGCCTCGCGAGGAAGGTGCCGGGGCGAAGCCTCAAGCCGGGGAAGAAAGCCGGCGACGCCGTTGCTGGCCGAGGCCGCGCGGTGCCAGACGGCCATCGTGAAGAGGCCGCGTGCGGCTTTCGGGAATCCCGGGCGTGATGTCCTCACCGCAACGGGTACGCCGCGCACGAACCATCCAGCTTGCCGCCACCGGCCCGAACCCACTAGATGCAAAGGACAATATGGCAGGGCTGAGGGAAGCGACATGACGACATCGGACCAGGTCCGCGCCCTGATCGAGCGGCTGTCGCCCGAGCCGGTATGCGACGACTGCATCGCAGAGCGGCTGGCCTTGAGCGTCCGGCAGCACGCCAATATCAGGACCCGCGAGCTTGCCGGCCAAGGCGGGTTCGAGCGTCGCAAGGATGTCTGCTCGCTGTGCGGGGAGACCAGGATGGTGATCCGGCGTGGCGCGCATTGAGGCGCTCGCCATTGCGGCGCTGCTGTTGATCGCCGCCGCGCCCGCCCCGCAATCGGGCGTGGTCGCCTGGGTGACCGATGGCGATACCTTCCGGCTGGAGAGCGGCGAGCGCATCCGCATCGCCGGGATCGACGCGCCCGAGACGCAGCCCGGCAACGCCAAGTGCAGCGCCGAGCTGGCCCGCGGCAAGCAGGCGACCCGGGCCGCGATCGTGCTGCTCAAGGGGCGGACGGTCGAGATCGAGCGGGTGGGGCGCAGCTATAACCGCACCGTCGCGAGGGTCCGGCTCGACGGCCGGGACCTTGCCGAGACGCTGGTCGACAAGGGGATCGCGCGCTGGTGGCCGCGCGGAAAGGCGAAGCCCGACTGGTGCCGGGGCTAGGAAAAAGGGGCGGCAGGACGCCGCCCCTCGAAGGTCAGGCCGCGAGCGGCTGCGGCTGCGGTTCGGGCGCGTGCGCCGCGAGTGCGGCCTCGACCTCGGCACGCATGGCGACCGTGCCGACGCCGCCGCGCGCGGTATAGGCGGTAGGCGGGAAGGCCATCCAGCGCGGCACCCAGTGCTCGACCTTGGCGCGTCCTCCGGCACCGGCCAGATGGTCGGCGACGATCCGGCGCATCGTCTTGCCGGTCTCACTGGCATTGGCATCGGCGACGGTGGGACCGGCCACGTCGGCGACGATATGCGCCAGCACTTCCCTGTCGCGGACCAGTTCGAGGAAGGCGGTATCGGCCTGCCACCAGTCCGCCATGCGGACACCGAGCTCCGACCCGACTGCCTCGACCGCCGCGCTCCCCGCGGCGAGCGTCTCACCCATCAGCACCGCGATCACGTCCATCAGCTTGGCATCGGGCAGGTCGAGCAGGGCGAGGAAGACGCCGACGACGCCGTGTCCGCCATGCCCGCCCCGGATCGTCGGGGCCTCGGGATCGAAGCCGAGCACCGCCAGCATCCGCCGCCGCTTGGCGTCGAAGACCGTCTCGCCCCGGCAGGTCTCGACCGACTCCGCGATGGCGTCGCTACGCGCCAGTTGCGGCTCGGCCTCGACCCGCCAGAGCGGCGAGCCGGCGATGGCGTGCGCGGCCATCAGCCGCAACGCGACCTTGGGCCGCGACAGCAAGGCGGCGCGCACGGCAGCATGGCGATGCAGGTCGATATAGACCTGCAGCGGCCCGCTGACTTCCGGCCGAACCTGCCTGGCCTGCGCCGCCTCGGGCGTCTCGCCGCGTTCAATGCGCTTGACCTCTTTGCGGGTCAGATAGCCTTCGTGGAACACGACCTCGCCATTGGCGCGGACCTCGATATAGACGCGGCCGCCCTTGCGCTTCGGGGTCTTCACCTGCTCCCAGCCCTGATACTGCTGCGTGGGGCCGATAATCTCGACCGCGCTCCAGCCGGCCTCGAGATAGGCTGCCCGCCGCGCCTCGATCGCCGCATTCTGCGCGGTCCAGAAGGCGTCGGGGTCCGCGACATAACGCTGCTCGGCGAACAGGTCGGCGACCAAAGCGAGCCCGCTTTCCTCCACGTCGAACAGCGCATAGTCGGCGCTGATCGCTTGCCCGCCGAGCAGCCAGCCGCGCAGTTGCCAGCCGGTCGGACAATGCGCTTGCGGATCGTCCCACAGCGCCAGCCAGTCGCGCTGCCGCGCCTTGCTGGCAAGCGTCAGGTGGCGCACCGTCGCGGCATCGATCTTGTCGCGGCGGTAGAGGTCGCGGATGCGCGGCAGCAGATTGCCGAGCGCGAGCGTGCGCCGGACGGCCAGCACCGGCAGCGCGAAGGTGTCGGCGATTTCCTCAAGCGAGCGGCCCTCCTTGACCAGCCGGACGAAGCTTTCCCAGCGCGTCACTTCGTCGGGGGCGAGCCGCGCCATGTTTTCGATCAGCGAGGCCTCGATGGCGGCGGCATCGTCGCCGGCCTCGAGGATCGCGCAGGGGAAGAGGAAGGGCTCGGGGTCCGGGACGTCGGCGTCGGTGCGCTCGCCCGCGACGATCTGTCCGGCACGGAAGCGCCGGGCGCCCGCGAGGATGCCGAACCGGTCTTCGTCGCCGGGCCGGACGATCAACGTCTGGAGGATGCCGCGCTTGCGGACGCTCGGCAGGATGTCGGAGACGTCCGGCGGGCGCTTGGCAAAGCGCATATTGGCCTTGTCGACATAGAGCTTGTCGAGCGGAAGGAAGTCGAGTTTCATCGGTCTTGCTCCTTGTGGGCGCCGGTCCCGTGCATCTGGACAGCGAGCGGGACCGGCTTCGGTTGTGCGGCGGAAGCGGCGCGCCGCGCGCCTTCCGCGCCGTCATTCGGGCGGCGGAAACCGGTCGGACAGGTCGGATGCGGTGTCGCGCGCGCGCCGCAGCAGCGCCTCGGCCCAGAGGATCGACCCCGCCTTGCGCGCCCATGCGGCCCAATCGGTCAGCGGCAGGTCGGTCGCGAAATACAGGTCGCGCTCGATGCGTAGCCCATAGGGCAGGCGCAGCGCCTCGATCTCGGACAGCGAGAACCAGCCGAGTTCCGGGCAGCCGAAGCCGAGGTCGGCGAGGCCGAACAGCGCGTCGCCGTCCTCGGCCAACTCGCTCGCCAGCCATGTCGCGGCGGAGAGGGGATGGAACAGCTTGACCAGCGGGCGCCTGTCCGTCGCCTCGCTGCGATATTGCGCGCGGAGCGCGGCGCGCAGCTCGGGGGTGAGCAGGCTCATGCGGCCTCTCCCAGCACAGGAGATTCGGCCCCCAAGGCGAGCAGATAGTCGGCGGCCTTGCTGGCGAGGCTGGCGGCGCGGAAGATCGCGCGATTGTCGGCGCGCAGCACCGCGAGCCACGACCCGAGATAATCGGCATGGCGGACGCTCGGCTGGATTCCGAGCGCGGCGCAGAGAAACGCCGAGGCCAGCTCGGCGACCAGTTCCTCGCGGGCATAGCCGGCGCTGCCGAACGGGTTGGAGAGGTCGCGCGCCAGCCGCGAGGCGTGCCCGGTCCAGTGGCCAAGCTCATGCAGGGCGGTGCGGTAATAATCGATCTGGTGGCGAAAGGCGGGCTGCGGCGGCACCCGGACATAGTCCTCGCCCGGCGCATAATAGGCCTCGGCCCCGCCTATCCGGAAGTCGGCTCGGCAAGCCGCTATCAGCGCCTCGGCGACGGGCACAAGCTCGCGCTCGGGAAGCGGCGCGGCGCCTGCCAGCATGCGCTCGGGCAACCCCGCTACTTGCGCGACGTTGAACACGGTGAAGCGCTTGAGGAACGGCACCGCGCGGGCCGCGTCGCCCTCGGCAGCGGCGCGTTCCTTTTCCGCCTCGGGGGTGAACCTGTCGGCATAGACCACGCCGACGCCGTGCTCGCCCTTGCGGACGCAGCCGCCGGCCTCGATGGCCTGCCGGAAGGTCAGCCAGCCCTGCGAGGCATAGCCGCGCGCGAACCCCTCGCCCCACAGGATCAGCACGTTGATCCCCGAATAGGCGCGGTTCGAGGCGGCGTTGCGCGGCAGGCCGGGCGCGGCGGCGGCGCTGTCCCAAGGCTGCACCCATGGGAAGCGCCCGGCCTCCAGCTCGGCGGCGATCCGTGCCGTCACCTCGTCATAGAGCGAGGCGCGCCCCGCCCCCCGGTCCTCTCCCCCAGCGCGACGCCTGCTGATTCCTCCCATGCCCAACCTCCTCGACCCAAAGCCCACACCCGGCCCTGCGAAAGCGGGGTGGGCGGCGAGGAAGCCCGGACGGGCCCGCGGCAAAGGGCGGGGCGCACCGCCAGGCCGAAACGTGAGTGGAGGACCCGGGCCAAGCCCGGGTTGCGCCAAGCCCGCGCGGGCCCAGAAGGGCGCGCCGGCCACCTCGCTTGCGCAAGGCCCGGCCGACAACGCCGGCGCTGCCAGCGCCGACCACACTCCCGCGCCAGCGATCGTCACCCGAAGGGACGGGGACGCGCGCAGCGCGGCCCGGCGGCTTGCCGTAGAGCGCGGTCGCGGAACAAAGCGATGTAAGAAAAAAGAGGAGACGCACCCTTGCCGACACCGCAGGCGGGGCGGCGTGCGCGCGCGAGCTGTGCGTTAGCCGCCGCCGCGCCCCCCGGTCCAAGGCAAGCGTGCATGCGCGGGCGTACATCAACGCGCGGACCCCGGGGGCTACCCAGCCCCCGTGTGTACGCCCATTATTCCCGCGCCCCTTCGACATCGCCCGCGAGGCGCCAAGAGCCAAAAGCCAACCAGCATTCCGCTTCAGGACCAACGGGTTGGACAGCTGGGGGATTGAGCGGCCTCGCTTTGCGGGGCAAGCTGCGGCATGGCCCAACGCGCTTCCCGCATTCCGCTGATACGCTTCTCGACGGACGACTTCCCCGCGCGCGAGCGTTTCGCAGCCTGGCACCGCGCCATGGCACCGATGTTCGAGATTCCCGCGCACGGGGATGCATCCGAGTTCCGCGGCACCGCCTTCACCTATCTGATGGGACGGATCGCTTTCGGCGGTACCGATGTCGATGCGCTCGCCTATTCGCGCACAGCCGCCAAGATCCGCACCGACGGCATCGACCATTATCTGATCCGGCTCGATTTCACGCGGGAGAACCCCGAAGGGCTGCTCTTCGTCATCGACCTGGGCCAGCCGATCGAGCTGCCGCTCGCTCCCATGCACTGCCTGTGCATCTTCGTGCCGCGCGACATGGTCGACGGCGCGATGCATGGCATCGCCGCGCTGCACGGCCGGATCGTCACCGGCGCGCGGGGACGGATCTTTGCGGACTATATGAAGGTGCTGGCGAGCCAGGCGAGCGGCTTGGACAATGCGGACGGCCCGGCCATGGCCGACAGCATGATCGCGATGATGCGGTCCTGTCTGGAGCCCCGCGAGGGCACCGAAAGCCAGACGCGCAGCGTGCTCGATGCCACACAGCTGGGTCGCGCACGGCGCTTCGTCGATGCGCATCTGACCTCGGCGGACCTCGGCCCGGAGATCATGGCGGAGGGCCTGGCGATGTCGCGTGCCAGCCTCTACCGGCTGTTCCGGCCGCTGGGCGGCGTCGCCCGCTTCATCCAGCAGCGCCGGCTCCAGCGCATCCACGACCTGCTGTCGAGCGCCGAGGAGCATCGCCGGATCAGCGAGATCGCGCTGACCTACGGCTTTCCCGACGAAGCGAGCTTCAGCCGGGCCTTCCGCCGCGAATATGGCTACACCGCCAGCGAGGCGCGCGCGATGCGCGGGCTCCAGAAGGTCGACCGGCTTGCGGGCGACCCGGAGAAGCTGGCCTTGTCGCCGCCCGAGCGGATGATGATGTGGGGCGACTGGATGAACCGGCTCGCCGAATAACGTCCTAATCGGCGCGGATTTTTTGCGCCGCGTCTCAGTCCTTTGGTCCTGCGTCTCAACTTCTTGCGCCTCGATTGACTTGGGGACCCGCGTCGATCCACTCCCGTGACCGTCTGAACGGCTGATCGAAACGGGGGATCATGCGACACGACAGCAAGGCCGGCGCCGTGCCTGCGCGCGGCTGCCATCCGCTGCGCGCGGCCTGACCACCCGACCGACGGATTGTCTTTTCGCAAACCCATACCGGAGCGCCTGTCCGCGCGCCCGAAGGAGTCCGCATGCCTACGCTTCGCCGCACCGTCCGCCGCCCGTTCACGCCGGCGCGGGTACGCCACGGCCTGCTCTGCTCGAGCGCGCTGGTTGCCGTAGCGCTGGCCCTGCCGGCGCATGCGCAGTTGGCCGCGCTACCGCGCGATGGCGGCGACATCCTGGGGGAGAACCCCGGCACGGTGATCGATAGCACCGCCGCCAATGGAGGCGTCCGGCTGCTGGGAACGACCGGCGAGGTGCTGCTGACCAATGTCGTAATCCGCAACACCAGTGGTTCCAACCCGGGCGGCAATATCCGCCCGCAGGATGGCTATTATCAGTTCGCGGCGACGGGCGACGCCGTGGCGACGCTGCGCGGTAGCACCCGCATCTCAAGCACCCAGACCATCGGTGGCGATGGCGCCGCGATCTTCATCGATGGCGCGGACAAAGGCGCCGCGACGCTGACGCTCGATAGCGGAAGCCACAGTTTCACCGGCTCGGACGAAGGGATCCGCCTGCGCTCCACCGTAGGCGCGGCTACTCTGGTCAACACCGGAAGTCTCAGCATTACGGCGCCTAACGGGATCGATGCCGCCGGCCGCGGCGTCGACCTGCGGCTGGGCCAGGTCGATATCCAGGGAAATTACGGGATCCGAGCGAGCGCCGTTGGCAATGGGTCGGTTTCGGTGGCGACGCGGGGTGGTATCATCCGGGCGCTCACCAAAGCGATCGCGGCTGAAGCCCAGGGTGCATCCAGCAACCTCAGCGTGGATCTGCAGAGCGCGATTCTGATCGACAACACAAACGCCGGCGGCACTGGTCTGAACGTCCATTATGCCGGAGTCGGCGGCATCTCGGATACCGGCGCGATAACCGTGACCACCAGCGCGGGCGGCACGATCGATGCCTTGGGGCCTGCCCGCACCACCGGCAATGTCGGGATCTCGGCGCGTTCGGATTCGGGGTCCGGCGGCGTAAACCTGGACATTGGCGCGAACATCGGCAGCACCAGCTTCAACCTTGGGATCGGCATCAGCGCCGGCAGCGCCGCGACCTCGAACGGCAAGGTCTCGATCAGAACGGCGGCGAGCATTGCGGCCGTGACGGGTATCTCGAGCAATTCCGGCGCTGCCATGGGCAGCAGTATCTTCCTGGGAGGCAACGTCAGCGCGACAAGATCGGCCGTTATCATTTCAGGCGGCATCGGCGCCTATGACATCGGGATCGCCGAGGGCGTAACCGTCCGGGGCAATCTGGGCGGCACGGGCATGGGCAGCATCGTGACGCGCGGCGGATCGATCGACAATAGCGGCATCATCCGCAACGGTGCCGACGATAGCCCCGGCAACGGCGCGGCGATCCAGATGGGGACGTCCAGCGGGTCGCTCACCATTATAAACCGGGCCGGTGCGGCGATCGAGGGCGGCAGCCGCGCGATCTCGCTCCAGGGCAGCGGCGCACACGATATCGACCTCCAGCTCGGGTCGAGGACCATCGGCGACATCGTCGAGGCGGGAAGCGGCGCCAACACGCTGATCATTGCCGGCCGGCTCGACGGTCGCTTCGACGCCAGCGGCACCTCCGCGGATTTCGTCACGCTCGAGGCGACCGGTTCGCTCGCCGGCGCCAGCCTCGGCGCGGGCGACGACACCTTCCTCTACCGCGGCGGCGATCTCGCCGGCCGGGTCGATGGCGGTACGGGTACCGACACGCTGGCGATCGATGTCGGCGACGGCATCACCGCGCAACTCGACGTCACGGGATTCGAAATCCTCGACCAGCGCTCGGGCATCGCCGCGATCGGCGGGGCGATGGCGAGCCTGACGCGCATAGACATCGGCAGCGGCATCATGGACTTCCTCGATGGCCGCAACCTGACCGCAGACATACGCGTCAATGGCGGATCGATCCGCGCCGGGGCAGCGGAGGCGTTCGGCACCGGCACGATCCATCTGGTCGATCCGACGATCCAGCTCAGCGCCAGTGGCAGCTATGGCAACGACATCGTGCTCGAGGCAATCGACCCGGTGAACGATCCCTCGCGGATCCTCGTCGATGCGGGAATCAGCGCCTATCTCAACGGCCGGATCAGCGAGACCGGCAGCCAGCCGCTGGTGATCGGCGGTGGCGGCACGCTGACGCTGACCAATGCCGCCAACAGCTGGACCGGCACGACCACGATCGACGCAGGCACGACACTCGTCTCGCTCGCCCCCGGCACGCTGGGGCCCGACGGCACTACGGGAATTGTCAACAACGGCACGCTCGTCTTCGACTGGAGCGGCTATGGGGGGCATCTCTCGGCGATCTCCGGCAGCGGCGCGCTCGTGAAACGCGGTACCGGTGCGCTGACGCTCGCGGCGAACAACGGCTATGCCGGCGGCACCACCTTGGAGAACGGCAACCTCATCCTGGGCGGCAGCCAGGCGCTTGGTGCCGGTGCCCTGACGCTCACCGGCGGCACGCTGCAGCTGCGTGGCTACTCGCAGGCCGCGTCGGTGCTCTCTGGCGCCGGCGGTACCGTTCTGTTGCAGGCCGGGGTGCTGGACGTCAACCAGGCCGGCGACAGCATCTATGCCGGGTCGATCGACTTCAGCGGCGCCGACTATGCCAGCACGCTCAACAAGCGCGGCACCGGCGCGCTGACGCTCTCGGGCGTGCTGACCGGAGGCCTGGGCACGATCAACCTCGATGGCGGCGCGCTGACCCTGAGTGGGGACAACGACTTCACCGGCGAAGTCTATCTCCGCGCCGCGACGCTGCGCCTTTCCGGAGACAATGCGCTCGGCCGGGCCGACCTGTTCACCAGCAGCAGCCTCGGCCGGATCGAGGCCGTCGGCAGCCTGACCCTGTCGAACGACCTCTATCTCGGCGGCGCGCTCGGCACCCAAACGGTCATCTCGGTCGATGATGGCGAGACGCTGAGCCTTGCCGGCCAGATCAACGGCAACCGACCGATCGTCAAGCAGGGGGGCGGCACGCTCGCCTTCTCGCGGACCAACTACATGGCGTCCAACATGCTGCTCCAGCAGGGCGGCATCGCGGTCCTGGCCAACCAGGCGCTCGGTACCGGATCGGTGACCGCCTCGGAAGGCACGCGGCTGGTGCTCGCGGACGGCATCAACGTCGCGCAAAACGGGCTGATCCTGAACGGCAACCTAGCCGTCGATGTCGCGAGTGGCGCCGCGCACATCAGCAAGGCCGTCTCGGGAAGCGGCAGCCTGACCAAGACCGGCAACGGCACGCTCTACCTCGACGTACAGAACAGCTTCACCGGCGGCATGCATTTCAGTGGCGGCACCACCGTGCTGGGCGTCAACGCGACCCTGGCGGGGTACAGCCCGGTCGACTTCAATGGCGGAACGCTGGTGATGAACCGCTTCGGCTCGATCCTCGGGCCGCTCAGCGGCACTTCGGGGGCGATCCAGCTCATCGATGCGAACTACGGCCTGGTGATCGAGCAGGACGCCGACACCCGCTATGCCGGCACGGTCGGCGGGGCCGGCTTCTTCGCCAAGCAGGGCAGCGGCACCCTGACCATGGCGGGCGAGATCAGCGGCGACGATGTCCGGGTTCGCTCGATCTGGGGCACACTCGTGCTCGACGCGGCCAACAGCTATGGCGGCGGCACCGAGATCAACAATGGCTCGAGACTGATCGTCGGCAATGACGCGGCGCTCGGCACCGGTGACCTCGTCGCCGCGATCCTCGAGGCGCAGCTCGAATCGAACAAGAGCGTCACGCTCGCCAACAACATCGTCATCGAGCGAAACGGCTCCACCTACGGCAATCTCGCCATCGGCGGCGATCACGACCTGACGCTGACCGGCACAGTGGCCGAGCGCGGCACCGGCTATGGCGGCGTGCTGATCAAGCGCGGCGGCGGCACGCTGACGCTGGCGGGCCATAACAGCTATAGCCAGGGCACCGTCCTCGAGAGCGGCACGATCCTTGCCGGGACAGACGATGCCTTCGGCACCGGCACGGTCCATGTCGTCGGTACCGGCACGATCGCGCTCGGCAGCGGGCGGGTGATCGCCAATGCCATCGATCTCGTTCGCGACAGCGGCCAGGGCTATGACGGCCAGCTCACCATGGACGTGGCGAGCGGCAGCGCCACGCTGGCCGGGCCGATCGGCGGAGACGGTTCGCTCAGCGTCAGCGGCACCAGCCTGCTGCTTACCGGCGATCTCTCCTACACCGGCGCGACGACCCTGCGCGGCGGCGCAAATCTCACGCTGGGCGGCAGTGGCCTAGTTTCCGGCATGCTCGGTCCGGTCACGATCGACGGCGGCATCTTCACGGTGGATCGTGCCGGCGATGTCGTCATCGAGCAGATCGACGGCGCGGCCGGCAGCTTCGTCAAGACAGGCAGCGGCACCACCAGCCTGTGGCGCGAAGGAAGCTTCACCGGCGATGTGACCCTGGCCAACGGCACGCTCAAGCTCAGCGATCCCGGTGCGATCGCCCAGGCCCGGTCCGTGTCGCTGAGCGGCGCGAATACGGTACTCGACCTGTCGGTGCTCGACGATTTCGGTGCCGCAGCGACGGTGCACAATCTGTCGGGCGTGGCGGGCAGCACGATCGCGGTCGGCTGGCGCGGCGTGCTGCTCCTCGACAATGACCGCGACACCGAGTTCGCCGGCACGATTACCGGCGCGTTCAGCCCGGCCTATGTCGGCCGGGTCTATGCGAACGGCACGGGTACGCTGACGCTGAGCGGCGCCAACGACTTGCGCGAAGTCGATATCGAGAACGGCACCGTCAAGATCGCCGGGGCAGGAACACTTGGCGAAAATGCCTGGGTGTCGATGTGGGATTCGACGCTCGACCTGTCGGGCGTCACCGGCGGGCAGTTCGCGATCGGCGGGCTGAGTGGCGGCCCCAGCACCATCGCGCTCGGCGCGACCACGCTGACGATCAACGATGGCGGGGACATCTACGAAGGCACGATCACCGGCACCGGCGGGCTGCACCTCGTCTCGGGCTGGCTCGGGCTCACCGGCGCACACGACTATACCGGCGAGACGGTGATCGATGCGGATGCGGCGCTCTACACCGCCGCCGCCCAACTCGCGAGTTCGGTGCGGGTCGAGGGTACGCTCGACATCTCGCAATATAGTTTCTCGAGCAGCTTTGGCGGGCTGAACGGCAACGGCACGGTCTCGCTCGGCAGCAACGAGCTTATCCTTACTGGCGGCGGCGACTTCGGCGGTGCGATCGAAAGCGAGAGCGCGGGAATCACGCTGCTCGCGGGCAGGCTGAACCTGTCCGGCACCAACTATTTCGGCGGCAGCGCGGGCATCGCGCAAGGCGCGACGATCGCGCTGATCGGCAGCGGATCGATGGAGAACGCCACGCTCGACATGAGCGGCACCTTCGATATCAGCGCCGCGACCGCGCCCGTGTCGGTCGCGGGCCTGTACGGCAGCGGCACGCTGGCGCTCGGCAACGGCCAACTGACGCTTCGCGGCGAGGGCGAGTATTCGGGTACGATCTCGGGCGGCACGCTCACCATCGCCTCGGGCACGACGCTCCATCTGGGCGGCGGCGCATCGGCGGACGGCACGCTACTCGAGGTGCGTGGCACGCTCGACCTCGGCTTGATCGATGGCGATATGGGCTTTGCCGGGCTTACCGGCGCCGGCTCGATATCGCTTGGCGCGCATGACCTGCTGAGCGGCGGCGGAACCTTCGAGGGCACGATCGATGGCCTCGGCGGCCTGCGCGCCCAGGCGGGCGTGGTCACGCTCACCGGCGCGAACTTCTATACCGGCGCCACCACCATCGATGCCGGTGCGACCCTGCGCCTAAACGGCGGCACCATCGCCAGCGATACGGTCGTCGCCAATGGCGTCTTCGATGCTACCGGCGCGGGCGCTGCGCTGACGCTCGCCAGCCTGGGCGGCACGGGTTCGGTGCAGCTCGGCGCGCATGCGCTGACGCTTACCGGGACGAGCAGCTTCGGCGGCACGCTCTCGGGCAGCGACACGATCTCGGTGCTGGGCGGCGCCACGCTGGCGCTGACCGGATCGGCGGCGGTTACCGGTGCGCCCGTGCTGCTCGGCGGCACGCTCGATCTGCGCGGCGCAGGCGGCGACATGGCGATCGCGCTGGGCGGCAGCGGCTCGGTGCTGCTCGGCAGCAATGCGCTGGTGCTGGGGGGCGAGAGCGGCGACAGCGCCTTCGCCGGGGTGATCTCGGGCACCGGCGGCGTCACCAAGACCGGCACGGGCACGCTGACGCTGTCTGGAGCCAATCTCTATACCGGCCTCACCCTGGTCAGCGCGGGCACGCTGCGTATCGGCGGAGTGAATGTGCTCGCCGACGACTCGCTGCTCGAGGTGCGCGACGGGGCGACGCTGGACCTCAATGGCTATGACGAGGTCGTTGCGCGCTTCGTGATCCAGGGCAATCTGATCGGCGGCGGCACGCTGCGCGCCAATGAATATGTCCTCGACGGCGGCATCATCGATCATGCGCTGGGCGGTGGCCTGCTCGACCAGCGCAGCGGCACGACCCTGCTGACCGGCCCGGCGGGGGCGCTCGACGTGCGCGTCAATGGCGGCACGCTGCGGCTGGGGGCCCATGAGCGGCTCGCCGACACCGCGGCGCTGCTGATCCGGGCCGGCGGGACGCTGGACCTGGACGCGTTCGACGAGACGGTCGGCACCGCCTGGATCGCCGGCACGCTCGCCGGTAGCGGCACGCTGACCGCGGGCAGCTACACCTTCGACGGCGCGACGATCCTCGCCAAACTGGGCGCTGGGGAAGTGGTGCAGCACTCGGGTGTATCGACCCTGCTCGGCCAGGCCTCCGGTTCGGCTCGGATCGAGGGCGGCACGCTCCGCATCGGCGATGGCGGAACGACCGGCGCGCTGGTGGGCGACATCGCGGTCGATGGCGGCATTCTGGCATTCAATCGCGCTGACGCAGCGACCTATGCCGGTAGCCTGTCCGGTGCGGGTGCGATCACTCAGGCGGGTGGTTTGCTGACGCTGAGCGGGAACAGCAGGGACTTCACCGGCACGATGACCGTCTCGGGCGGGTTGGCCGTAACCGGAAGCTTCGGCGGTACGGGCTCGACCCTCCGCATCGATAGCGGCGGCCTGTCGGGAACCGGACGCATCGGCGGCGTGGTCGCGCTGGCGGACGGTGCGCATCTGGTCGGCGCGCAGGGCAGCACCCTGTCGCTCGGTGCGCTGACGCTGGGCGCGGGGTCGATCGTTGACGTGACGCTGGCCCAGGCATCGACGAGCGCGCTGTTCGACGTGGCGGGCAACCTGACGCTCGACGGCACGCTCAACGTCACCGCCGCGCCGGGCTTCGGGGCCGGCGTCTACCGGCTGTTCGACTATGGCGGCACGCTCACCGACAATGGCCTGGCGCTCGGGGTGGTAGCCGGTTCGTCTGCCGATGGGCTCTCTATCCAGACCGGCGCCGCCGGCCGGGTCAACCTGGTCAATAACGCCGGCGTCGCGCTCGCCTTCTGGGACGGCGGCATCGCCGCGCAGCATGACAACGGCACCGTTGAGGGCGGTGCCGGGACCTGGAGCCTGGGTGGACGCAACTGGACCGACGCCAATGGCAGCGTGAACGGTGCGATGACGCCGCAACCGAGCTTTGCCGTGTTTCAGGGCATTGGCGGCACGGTGATGGTCGATAATGGTGCTGGCCAAGTCTCGGTCCTCGGCATGCAGTTCGCCTCCGGCGGCTATATGCTGGCCGGCGGCGCGATCGCCTTGTCGGGACCGAGCGCGACGATCCGCGTCGGCGACGGAAGCGCGGCGGGGCCGGGCATTACCGCCACGATCGCGGCTGCGCTCACTGGCAATTCGATGCTGGTGAAAGACGATCTCGGTACGCTCGTGCTGGCGGGCGCCAACGGCTATTCCGGTGGAACCCTGGTATCGGCCGGCACGCTGGTCGGCGACACGCGGTCGCTTGTGGGCGCCATCGCCAACAATGCCGCGCTGGTGTTCGATATGGGTCAGGACGGCAGCTATGCCGGTGCGCTCACCGGCACCGGCATGACGACCAAGGCCGGGCAGGGCATTCTGACCCTCACGGGCACCAGCACGACCGACTGGACGGTGTCCGGTGGCAGGCTGGTGGCGAGCAGCGCCTCGCTCGCCGGCGACGTGGCGCTGGCGGCGGGGGCCGGCCTCACCTTCGACCAGGCGGCAGCCGGCACCTTTGCCGGAAGCCTCTCCGGCGCCGGCGCGCTGACCAAGACGGGCGCGCTGCTCACTCTTAGCGGCGACAGCGCGGCGTTCGAGGGTGCCGTGACCGTCGCCAGCGGCGGCCTCACCGTGACCGGCACGCTCGGTTCGGCCAGCTCGACCGTGGCGGTCGCGAGCGGCACGCTGGCGGGCACCGGCACGATCGGCGGCGCGGTGACCATTGCCGATGGCGCGCATCTCGCCGGCAGCCAGGGTGGAACGCTATCGCTCGGCGCGCTGGCGTTGGGTTCGGGTTCGATCGTCGATGTGGCGCTGTCCCATGCCTCGGACAGCGCGCTGTTCGACGTTGCCGGCAATCTCACGCTCGACGGCACCCTCAACGTCACGGCCGCACCGGGGTTCGGCGCCGGCATCTACCGGCTGTTCGACTATGGCGGCACGCTCACCGACAAGGGCCTAGTGCTCGGTAGCGTAGCCGGCGCCTCGGCCGATGCCCTGACGATCCAGACCGCGCTGGCGGGACAGGTCAATCTGCTCAACAGCGCCGGTGCGACTCTTGCCTTCTGGGACGGCGGCGATAGCGCGCTCCACGACAATGGCGCGATCAATGGCGGCTCCGGCAGCTGGGACGCCGGTAGCCGCAACTGGACCGATACCGGCGGCACGCTCAATGGCCCGATGCAGCCGGTGCCGAGCTTCGCGGTGTTCGGCGGCACGGCCGGCACGGTGACGGTGGACGGCCACGTCTTGACGACCGGCATGCAGTTCGCCACGACCGGCTACACAGTGACCGGCGGTACCGTCGCGCTCTCGGGCGACCGCGCAACGATCCGGGTCGGCGACGGCAGCGCGGCGGGCGCCGGCTTTACCGCCACCATCGGCTCGGCGCTCACCGGCGGCGCCGCCCTGGTCAAGACGGACCGGGGCACGCTCGTGCTGACCGGCGCCAACAGCTATACCGGCGGCACCGTGATCGAGGCGGGCACGCTGGTCGGCGACACCCGCTCGATCCAGGGCAATGTCACCAACAATGCGAGCCTTGTGTTCGACCTGGCCAATGCCGGCAGCTATGGCGGCAGCGTCAGCGGCACCGGCGTGACGACCAAGGCCGGGCAGGGCGTGCTGACCCTGGCCGGCGCCAATGCCGGCGACTGGCGCGTCACCGGCGGCAGCCTGGTCTCCACGACTGCCCTGTTCACCGGCGATGTCGATCTGGCGGCCGGCACGAGCCTCACCTTCGACCAATCGGCGGCGGGACGCTATGCCGGGACGCTCACCGGCACCGGAAGCCTGGTCCTGCGCGGCGGCGGCGCGGTATCGCTCACCGGCAATTCCTCAGGCTTCCAGGGAATCACGACCGCCGGCGGCCTGGTCTCGGTCGATGGCATGCTCGGCGGTACGCTCGACCTGCTCGCGGGGGGACGTCTCCAGGGCACCGGCACGATCGGGTCGGGACGGATCGCCGGTACCGTCGCGCCGGGCAATTCGATCGGTACCCTGAACGTTGCCGGCAACCTCAGCTTGCTTGCCGGCAGCAGCTATGAGGTCGAGACCAATGCCGCGGGACAGAGCGACCGGATCGTCGTAGCCGGCAGCGCCTCGATCCAGAGCGGGGCGGTGGTCCGGGTGCTGGCGGCGGACGGCAATTATGCGATCAACACCAGCTACACCATCCTGACCGCGGCGGGCGGGCTCTCCGGCACTTTCTCGAACGTGACTTCGAACCTTGCCTTCCTCACGCCGAGCCTGGCCTATAGCGCCAACGCCGTGACGCTGACCCTCAGGCGCAACACGCTCGACTTCTCGGCGGTAGCGCAGACCCGAAACCAGCAGGGCGTGGCGCAGGCGGTCGAGGCGCTCGGGCTCGGCAACCCGCTCCATGACGCCGTCGTCGCGCTCGCCGCGCCGGAAGCACGACGCGCCTTCGACCAGCTCGTGGGCTCGGACTATGCCAGCTTGCGCGGGCGCCTGATCGAGGACAGCCGCTTCGTGCGCGACGCGCTGCTCGCGCGCGGCGACCTCGCGGGCGAGGAAGGCCCCGCCGCCTGGGGCACGGCGCTCGGCGGCTGGGGTTCGATGCGGGGCGGGGCGCTCGCGCAGGGCTATGACCGCGACCTCAAGGGACTGGTCGCCGGCTTCGATGCCGCGCTTGGCGGCCATTGGCGCGCGGGCCTCGCCACCGGCTACAGCACGACCGACCTGCGGACCGGCAGCGCCACGCACAAGGCGGACAGCTATCATGCCGGCGGCTACCTTGCCGGCGGCTACGGCATTGCCTCGATCCAGCTGGGCGCGGCCTATGCATGGAACGATGTCCGCTCGCAGCGCCGCATCGCGTTCGGCGGTCTCGCCCAGGGACTGGGCGACCGCTACCGCGCTGATACCCTGCAGCTGTTCGGCGAAGTCGCGGCCAGGGCCGATCTGCGCGGTGTTACGCTCCAGCCCTTTGCCGGCTTGGCCCATGTCCGCCTCGGGGGCGCGGAAATCGCCGAGCATGGGGGTAGTGCTGCGCTTCACGGCGGCACGCGGGACGAGCGCATGACCTATGGCACGGTCGGCCTGCGCGCGAGCACGGCGCTCGACCTTGGCCGCACGGTGTTGCGCTTCAAGGGATCGACGGCGCTACGCCATGCCTTTGGCGACACGCTGCCGAGCGTGGATTTCGGCTTCGCTGCCGGTCCCGGCTTCGCCGTCGCGGGCAACGCATTGGACCGCGACAGCGCGGCGATCGATGGCGGGCTGGAGCTCGATCTCTCCCGGCGTGTCACGCTCGAAATCTCCTATGCCGGCAACCTTGGCGAGCGGACGACCGATCACGGCGCCCGCGCGGCGCTGCGCCTGCGATTCTAAGCTGCGGTATGGCGCGGCCCGCCGACGCCGACCCCGGGGGATCGCGCGCCTCGGCGTCCGGCCCGGGCCTTCCCGAGGCTGGCTCGCGGTTTCGGCGTCTTGTCTGGCGCCGACCTTGCGGTTGAGGCGCATGCAGGACAGCCCGCGTTACTTTACACCAGCTGCTGGCCGGGTGCCGGCTTCAGGCGACCGCGAGCAGTGCGTGCTTGATATCCTCGAGCGAACGGAATCGAACGAGGCCACCGGCTGGTCCCTCCGGATGCAGGGAGAGGGGAGATTGCAGCCGATCGCTTTCGATCGCTTCCACCAGTTTCTCCCACTCCGCCGATGTCAGTGCGAAGAGAGTCGATACCTCACCGCCAATTTGTTTCATTGCCACTCCCTGTCATGTTTCCGCGAACCCGCCCAAGGCCAAGTTCGCGCCATCCGATGCCGAGGACGGCTGGTGCGTCCGCGCATCCCTCACCGTAGATCGCTTCTCATGCCACCAGCACCGGGCGGTCTGTCCGCCCCCAGGCCCTCGCCAGCGCCGACTCGGATCCGGGCGCTTTGGACTTCAAACACCCCGTCCAAGGCGCGCCATTCGGCAGGGCGGATGCGCTGGTTATGCGCCACCCGGAGGGAATGGAGCGCCGCCCCGATTTCCTGGCGCCTATGATCGAGAAACTCGAACAGCGCCGGAAAGTCCGGCGCCCGATCCTTCTGCTGCCAGACGAACAACTGAAGCCGGAAGGGCGCGCCGGGCGGTAGTAACGGACCTCGGCGGCAGTGCGCCCATGGCCGTCCGACCGTGCCATGAAGATGTAGTCGGTCATCGTCCTACGCCATCTGCACGAATGTGCGGGAGACCGAGGTCACCCGAGGACCGCAGCGCCTTTTCGGCTCTCATTCGCCTCTTTGCGCCTAGTGGCACCCGCGGTGCCGGCCCGCAGGGGCCCGCAGAGCTGTCCGAAGCCCAACGCGCCAGGATCGCGCGTTTCACTTCGGGCTCCGGGCTCGGGTGGTGCGCGAATTCGAACGGGTGAAGAATTCGGGAGACGGGTTGCGACATGGTCGTCCTCCTTTCCTTGGTCGCTCCTTTCTCGTGGCCGTCTGGCCGCGCGGAATTTTGGTGGATTCCCCGCCGTCGTCAAGGGCCTGGCTTGCGCCAGGTGGCAGGATCGGAGGGTTTTATGCCGCGTTCTCACCGGGTGAAAAAAATCGGCGCTCCGGGTCTTGAACGGAAAAATCGAGGTTCCTAATTCGCCGCCGCCCGCCGCTACTAGGGAGCGTCGGGCACATTGACATCATGCTTTTGCAACTGGAGGTTTTGCCATGCATTTCCGCCCCTTGCACGACCGTGTGGTCGTCCGCCGCATCGAAGCCGAGGAGAAGACCTCGGGCGGCATCATCATCCCCGACACCGCCAAGGAAAAGCCGCAGGAAGGCGAAGTCGTCGCCGTCGGCCCGGGCGCGCGTGACGCCAATGGCACGCTCGTCGCCCTGTCGGTGAAGGCCGGCGACCATATCCTGTTCGGCAAATGGTCCGGCACCGAGGTCAAGATCGATGGCGAGGACCTGCTCATCATGAAGGAGAGCGACATCCTCGGCGTGATCGAGGCGCAGGCCGAGCTCAAGCAGGCTGCGTGATCGCCCGATCCCTCAACATCTCAGGAAGGACATAAGAAAGGAGTTAGCCAAAATGGCTGCCAAGGAAGTGAAATTTGCGTCGGACGCGCGTGATCGCATGCTGCGCGGCGTGGATACGCTTGCGAATGCAGTGAAGGTCACGCTGGGGCCGAAAGGCCGCAACGTCGTGATCGAGAAGAGCTTCGGCGCGCCCCGCATCACCAAGGACGGCGTGACGGTCGCCAAGGAGATCGAACTCGCCGACAAGTTCGAGAATATGGGCGCGCAGATGCTGCGCGAGGTCGCCAACAAGCAGAACGACAAGGCGGGCGACGGTACCACCACCGCGACCGTGCTCGCCCAGGCGATCGTTCGCGAGGGCTCCAAGGCGGTCGCCGCGGGCATGAACCCGATGGACGTCAAGCGCGGCATCGACCTGGCGGTCGGTGCGGTCGTCAAGGATCTCGAAGCGCATGCCAGGCAGGTCAGCGCCAATAGCGAGATCGCCCAGGTCGCGACCATCTCGGCCAATGGCGACGAGGAAGTCGGCCGCATCCTGGCGGCGGCGATGGAGAAGGTCGGCAACGAGGGCGTGATCACCGTCGAGGAGGCCAAGAGCCTCGAGACCGAGCTCGAGACGGTCGAGGGCATGCAGTTCGACCGCGGCTATCTCTCGCCCTATTTCGTCACCAACCCCGAGAAGCTGCGCGCAGAGCTCGACGACCCCTATATCCTGATCCACGAGAAGAAGCTCGCCAACCTCCAGGCGCTGGTGCCGCTGCTCGAGAAGGTGGTCCAGTCGGGTCGCCCGCTGCTGATCATCGCGGAGGATGTCGAGGGCGAGGCGCTCGCCACGCTGGTGGTCAACAAGCTGCGCGGCGGCCTCAAGGTCGCCGCGGTCAAGGCGCCGGGCTTCGGCGATCGCCGTAAGGCGATGCTCGAGGACATCGCCGTGCTCACCGGCGGCAACGTCGTGAGCGAGGATCTCGGCACCAAGCTCGAGAATGTCACCATCTCGATGCTCGGGCGCGCCAAGAAGGTGGTGATCGACAAGGACAACACCACGATCATCGACGGCGTCGGCACCAAGGCCGACATCGACAGCCGCGTTGCCCAGATCCGCCAGCAGATCGAGGCGACCACCAGCGACTATGACCGCGAGAAGCTGCAGGAGCGGCTTGCCAAGCTCGCCGGCGGGGTCGCGGTGATCCGGGTCGGCGGCGCGACCGAGGTCGAGGTGAAGGAAAGGAAGGACCGCGTCGACGACGCGCTCCACGCCACCCGCGCCGCGGTCGAGGAAGGCATCCTGCCGGGTGGCGGCATCGCGCTGCTGCGCGCGCTGAAGGCGCTCGACGGCCTCAAGGCGGCGAATGACGACCAGCAGTCGGGTATCGACATCGTCCGCAGGGCGCTGCGCGCGCCCGCGCGCCAGATCGCCGACAATGCCGGCGAGGACGGCGCGTGGATCGTGGGCAAGCTGCTCGAGAGCGAGGAGTATAACTGGGGCTTCAATGCCGCGACCGGCGAATATCAGGACCTGTTCGCGTCGGGCGTGATCGACCCGGCCAAGGTCGTGCGCACCGCGCTCCAGGACGCCGCTTCCGTGGCCTCGCTGCTGATCACCACCGAGGCGCTCGTCGCCGAGTTGCCGAAGGAGGAAAAGCCGGCAGCGATGCCCGCGATGGAGTATTGAGCGCTTGGGCCCGGCCGCTTGGCCGGGCCCATTTTGAATGGACGCACATCTTACCGTCCCTGGGGCGATATGGCCGCGAAATATCGGCCGGCCATCCCTTGGGTCGTCGAAAGGAAAGCGGCCGCACGGCCCACATGGGCGCCGGAGCCAAGGCGGGCACCCATGGTCGGGACCACCGATCGCGAGATCAGCAGCGACAGCGGATTGCGTGAGCCCTTGATCCAGGAACCCGACAAGGGCGGATCGCAGGAAGAATTCAAGCCAGGGAGAAAGCCGGACAGGACGCGAGGGCAAACTACACGTCCTGTCCGGATACAGGGACGGTGGTGACCGGACCCCATATGCGATGCCGTCTCCTTCCCAACGATGCGGCGCGGCTGCGGTTCCGCCCGCTGACCGGCGGCCCCAGGGCCGGCTGAGATAGCCCGCCTGCCTGACCCGGGTTGAAGCAGGGGAACATGCTTCTAATACGGCCCGCCGGACTTCGCGACCTCGGCGCGCCTCCGCGCAGCGCGTTCAGCCCTGCGCCGCTCTTGGCCAAAGCACCGATTTTCGCGCCTGATCGCGACGACGGTTTATCGCATCTCTATTTCGTGGCCCTCCGCGTTCGGGCGGCGGGATGAAGGAGGGGTTGCGATCGCCGAGCCCGGCACCGGAAGCGGGCGGCTTGAACTAGGCCGCAGACTCATAAATGCGGCCTTTCGGCAAACGCTCCAATGTCGGCCGTTGAGCGAAGAGGCGGCCGATCCAGAAGCGGTCAGGCTGTAAACGCCCCAATAACAGGCGCTATGTTTGTGACTGGCAGTCGCGAGGGTTGCCGCCTCCAAGCCTATTACTCCCGAGGTACCGGGCTGACATGCCAACCTCGCGCATCGCGCGCGCGCGGCCTCTCCAGCACGAAGCAGACATAGGGTCGCCAGCCAAGCGTGATGGCGTGCCTCGGATTGACCGCCCATTTCTTCCGCGGCCTGAAAATGACGATCCGCCAAGGCACTATAATAATCCACTGCATCGATCTTCATGGCATGCTCCAGTGCCCCATTTCATTTCACCGTTCCCAAGCAACAACCCAGCTTAGATGAGCCGATGCGAGCTAGTCTCATGCACACGCCATGTTTTTCAAATCTGTAAGATTGCACCCGTTACATTACTGAGTTGCTCAGGAATGCTTTGTTACGTGACATCGCCCCTGCTCATGAATTGGGCAAAATACTCAACCCAGGGACGTCGGGATCGATTAAGGAATTTCGAATTGATCGAACAGGCTCGCGCATGTAACCAAGCGGAACTCGCAGAGCTGCGGCGTCAGGCGCGCGTGCTGACGAGCGGCGTGTTTGGCATGAGCGGCGACGCCGAGCTCTCCCAAATCGTTGAGCGGGTCGCCGCAGAGACCGGTTTTCCCTTTTCTGCAGTGTCTATCGTAGACCGCTCGACTCTGTGGCTGGCCGTCGCCTACGGCTTCGATCCCAGGGAGTTCGCCAGGCCCGACAGCTTCTGCGACGCCGCGATTGGAGTTCGCAATCACGCGCCTTTGTGTGTCCCCGATGCTTGGCACGAGCCACGCTTCAAGTTCGCTCCCGCCGTGCTCGAGATGAACGTGCGTGCCTATTTCGCCGCACCTCTGGTTACCAGCGATGGCTTTGCGCTGGGTACATTATGCCTTCTGGACCAGAAACCCAGGACCATGGACGCGAACGGCCTCGAACTCCTGAAATCCCTCGCAAGCCAGGCGACCGAGGTGATCGAGCGCGAGGCAAACGCGCTGGCATACGCCAAACATGCCATGGCCGAGCTCAGTACCCGTATCCGCTTCGCAGTTGCGGACCAGAATGACGCTGAGGTGGCCGTGCTCGACGAGGAACTTCGTCGGATGGAGACGAAATTTGGGACTCATTGGAAATAGAAGCTCTGGCGCTGGCCGCGTGTAGCGCGCAAGAACGGCTGCCTTTTCGGGGATACGCCGGGAACGGTCGGGCGGCAGTCCACCCAATCAGCCGATTGACCGGGGATGCCGAATGCAGTCGTTTGTCGGTTCACGACCTGGCCTGCATGCTGCGTGGGATCCGAGTCTCGCGGCGTGCCGGAGGGACACCAGATTAGAGGCCAATTCCGGCCAGCGCATCCTGCAGTTCGCTCGCGCGAAACGGCTTGGTCAGCCGTGGCAGGTCGGGGGCAATCCCTTCGACATCGGCATAGCCCGACACGATCAGGCAGGGGAGCCCAGGCCGTATCCTCCCTACTGCCCTGACGAGCTGGGTCCCGTCCATGCCCGCCATGAGATGATCGGTCACGAGCAGGGCGAAATGCTCGCCCGCCTTGAGCAGGTTGAGTGCTGCCTGCGCCGATTCCGCCTCCACCACGTCGAACCCGCATTCCTCGAGCATGTGCGCCGTACTCGCACGAACTGCTTCCTCATCATCGACGAGCAACGCCGTACCCCGCGGTCCGGCGCGAGCGATGGCCTCGTCGGAGCCGGCGGGCGACGGTATCGCGGCCTCCGCTGCGGCTGGAAGCCAGATCTCGACGTTCGTGCCGAGTCCCGGCGTGCTGAGGATGCGAAGGCCGCCGCCCAGTTGCTGCGCCAGTCCGTGAACCATTGAGAGCCCGAGACCCGTGCCTTTCCCAATCCCCTTGGTGGAGAAGAAGGGCTCGATGGCGCGCGCCAGCGTGTCCGAGTCCATACCAATCCCGCTGTCGGCCACCGAGATCATCACGTAGCGGCCGGGCCGCAGTTCGCCTTGCTCCTTGCCGCGCACGTCCCGCACGGTGGCGCCGATGCGAAGCGTCCCGCCCTCGGGCATCGCGTCGCGCGCGTTCACGCTCAGGTTCAACAGGGCCATCTCGACCTGGTTATAATCCGCCATCGCCGCGGGCAGATCGCTGGCCGCCTCGACCCGCACCTGAATCTGCGGGCCCGTCGTGCTCGCGATCAGGTCGCCCATGCCGGCGACCAGCGCACCTACGTCGATGGCGGTCGGCTGGAGCGGCTGGCGCCGCGCAAAGGCGAGCAGGCGCTGCACGAGGGTCCGCGCCCGCTCCGCCGACTGCAGCGCGCCCGCCACGAGCCGCTGCTCGCGCTCGTTGCCGAGCTGCTTGCGGCTGAGCAGGTCCAGCGAGCCGATGATGGGCGTCAGCAGATTGTTGAAGTCATGGGCCACGCCGCCGGTGAGCTGGCCGAGTGCCTCGACTTTCTGGGACTGGCGCAGCTGCTCTTCCGCCTGGGACAGCCGTCGCTGCTCGGCCATCCGCTCGGTGACGTCGTGCACGATCTGATAGGCGCCGATCCGCTGGCCCGAGCGGTCGCGCAGCACATTGAAGGTGATCTCGAAGAAGCGTCGCTCGCGCCCCGGGTCTCCGAATTCCTCGACCATGGTGAATTCCTCACCGGCCAGCGCGCGTCCCCAGGTCCGGCGCACCTGCTCGCGATGCTCCGGCAGGTGATCGAGCGCGTCGAGCATCGAGGTGCCGACGCTGGGCCGGATGCCATAGACGGCCTCGAAGGCCTTGGCGGCGGCGCGGTTCACCGCCAGCCAGCGATAGTCGAGATCGGCGACGAGGATGATCGCCGTGGTGTTCTCGACCACGTCGGCGAGCAGCTTGCGCTCGGCCAGTCCCTCGGCGACGCGTTGCTCGAGCGTCTGGTTCAGCTCGAGCAGCGCGCGCTCGGTCCGCTTGCGCGTCGTGATGTCGATCGCGGTGCCGATGATACGGACGCACCTGTCCCCTTCGAAGACGCCGCGGCCCTTTGCGGCGACCCAGCGGACGATACCGTCCTCCTTGCCGATCGTGCGATACTCGACGTCGTAAAGGGCACGCCGCGCCGGATCGGCGGCGGCGCCATAGGCCGCCACGGTCGCCTCAAAGTCCTCAGGGTGCAGCCCGGCGTAAAAATCCTTCATCGAGATAGGCACATCGGGCGAGATGCCGAACATCCCCTTCACCCGCGCCGGCCAGAACAGGGTGTCCGCGACCGTATCGACGTCCCACTGCCCGATTTCCGCGGCATCCAGCGCCAGGCGGAGCTGCTCCTCGCTCGCGCGAAGATTGGCCTCGGCCGCGACCCGCTCGACATGTGCCCAGGATCGGCTCGTGACTTCGCGCATCACGGTCAGGTCATACTCGCTCCAGCGACGCGGCACTCTGTCATGGATGGCCATCAGGGCGGTCAGGCGGCCGTTCTTCACCAGCGGCATGCAAAGGGTGGCGGCGACACCGATGTCCTGGAAGGTCCTGGCCTCCTCGGGCGCGATTTCGACAAGGTTGTCGTTGATGACCAGCGGCCGGCCGGCGCCCAGCTCGCCGACCGCCAGCCGTCCGAAATCGGCCAGGCTGTAATGGCCCAGGATCGAAGGCGAGCCTTCGGCATGCCAGTTGCCGCGAATGGTGAAGCCATCCGCATCGGGATCCATGTCGGCATAGGCGCAGTTGGTGACGGACAGGTGTGACGCGACCATGCGCACGGTGACCGACAGGACCTGCTGCGCGTCCTGCAGGGGCGCGATCGCCTGGCCGAGCTCGTCCAGGAAGCGATAGAGTTCCTCGCTTCGCGCAAGCCGCCGCTCGGCGAGAATCCGCTGCGTGATATCGAAGACCAGCGCGAGCATGCCAACCGCCCGGCCGGTCGCATCGCGCACGGGGACATATTCCAGGTCCATCCAGACCTGTTCGGGGCGACCATGCCGCCAGAGCTCGAGCTCCTGGGCGTGAAAGCTGAGAGATTGGCCCCGCATCGCGGCATCCAGCACGCGCGCATTGAAGGCACGCGCCTCGGGCCAGACATCGAGCAGCTTGCCGCCGAGCGCCGCGGGATGGCGCGGCCCGCAGATCTCCGCATAACCGTCATTGTAGAGAAGAATGCCGTCCTGACCCCAGAGCAGGGCCATGGGGACGGGAGACGCCAGCACGATCTGGACATGGGCGAGCAGCGCGCTCGGCCAAGTCTCGATGGCGCCGAGCGGCGTGGAGCGCCAGTCCATCGAGCGAATGCGGTCGCCGGTGTCCCCGCCACCAACAAGGCCGGAAGGTGTCACGTTCTCGCTATCCCCCTCGGGCCACGGTGAGAAGCCGATGGCCGATATCTGCCTGATATTACAGCATTCCGGCCAACGGACCAGCGCCGCTTGCCTGCATGCCGATGCGCGGAGTCCAAGGGCGGCGACTGCATGCACTGAATATGCCGCGCCTGGTCTGTACGCCGAAACCGCGTCCCGTCGCGCGCCTGCCCTCAGCCTTCCTTGGGACCGAACCCCTGTTCGACCGGGCGTTCCCCGGATGAATGGCGGTCGAGCGCGACGCGGATGCGGTCGGCGAGCTCCTGGCGGCGATAGGGCTTGCCGATCACGTCGAGCCGGCTGCCCCGCGGAATGTCAGCAACCAGGTCCTCGTTATAGCCGGTGGTCATCAGGATGGGCGTTTCGGGCCGCAGCGCATGGAATTGCTCGACGAGTTCCAGGCCGCTCATGCCGCCAGGCATCACGATGTCGGTAAACAGCAGGTCGACCGGACGATCTCCCAGCAGCGCCAAAGCCTCTTCGCCGCTCGATACGACCAGGACCGTGTAGCCGAGCGCTTCCAGTTGCTCCTGGGCAAGTGCCCGCACATCATCGCTGTCCTCGACGAGCAGGATCGTCTCGCTGCCACCGGTGCTCGCCTTGTCGACACGCGGCGCGGGCGCGGCGACGCTCTCCGTTCCGGCCACCGGGAACAGCATGCGCACGGTCGTGCCGCGTCCCTGTTCGGAATCGATCTCGAGGCGCCCCCGCGACTGCTGGAGGAATCCGTGGACCATCGCGAGGCCGAGCCCGGTACCGCGCTCGCTGCCCTTGGTGGTGAAGAAGGGTTCGGTGGCGCGCTGGCGCACCTCCTCGCTCATGCCGCTGCCCTCGTCGGTGATCGCGAGCACGACATAGTCGCCCTCGGGCAGCTGATGAGCGGCGGCATTGCCGTTGAGCTTCCACAGCTCGGTCGCGATCGTCACCTTGCCGCCCTGGGGCATGGCGTCGCGCGCGTTGAGCAGGACGTTGAGGACGGCCATCTCGAGATGCGTCGCATCGATGTCGATCTCGGGCAGCCGGCGCTCGAGCGCAGTGACCAGGCGAACCTGCGCGCCAACGGTGTTGTCGATGAGGTCGCCGAACTCGTGGATCAGGGTGTTGAGGTCGGTCCGCCGGGGCTCGAGGCGGGTCTTGCGGGCGAAGGCAAGCAGCTGGCGGGTCAGGCGCGAGCCTCGATCGGCGGCGCGGGCCGCGTTGCCCACCAGCCGATGCTGCCGATCGGTGAGCGCGTCGCCCTGCAGCATGTCGAGGTTGCCGGCGACGACCTGAAGCAGGTTGTTGAAATCGTGCGCGAGCCCGGCGGTGAGCTGGCCGATAGCCTCCATCTTCTGCGCCTGGCGGAAGGCCTGCTCGGAGGAACGACGGCGCGTCACGTCGAGCTGGCTGGCGAAGAAATATATCAGCTGGCCGTCGGCGTCGTAGACGGGAGCGACGAACACCGCGTTCCAGAAGGCCGAGCCGTCGCGGCGATAGTTGAGGATCTCGATCGATATCGCTTCCTCGGCCGCGATCGCGTCGCGCAGCTCGCGGACGGTCTCGCGATCGGTGTCGGTGCCCTGCAGGAAGCGGCAGTTGCGGCCAACGACCTCGGCCTCAGCATAGCCGGTCAGGTCGAGAAAGGCCTTGTTCGAGAAGATGATCGGATTGTCGCTCTGCCGGGGGTCGGTCAGGATCATCGGCATGCGCGTCATCTGGAGCGCCGCGAAGAACACGGTGCCGCGCTGGTCGAGGCCGGGCTCGGCGACAGTCGAGCGCTTCCAGTGATGCTGCCCCTTGTTGCCCGTGGGGCTGTACGACGTGGGGTCCTTGAGATTGCCCGCCGGCTCACCGGTCGCTTCCTGGGCAGTGTCGGCTTCGCCGCTGTCCTTGCTGCTCACCATTGTCCTCGAAGAAAAGTCTATGGCAAGAATGTTCCCGGAGCGTTTCGGTTTCCATGCGCGCGCAAATCCGCCGCATTGTCCGCGATTGGCGACCACTCTCGAACCGGTAGACCGGGCACCTTCTCCGCAAGGCGGGACCACACGCGCGAGAATCGTGGCGAACGCGCCGGAAAGGCTTTCCCTGCCGGCACGCACCGCTATCAGCCGGCCATGGCAAAGTACGACTCCCTCCGCGATCACCTCAAGTCCGATGGCAGGCCGCTGATCACCCTGTCGTTCACGACCATCTCCCGCCTGGTCGGCGGCCTGCCTGATTCCGCCTCGGACTACCGGTCCTGGTGGTCCAACCAGCGTGGCAGTTCGCGCTATGTCCAGGCGCGCGCCTGGCGCGATGCCGGCTATCTCGCCGAGCCAGACCTGATGAGCCAGCTGGTGCAGTTTCGCAGGGGCTGATCCCGGGGCCTCTCCCGCCGCTCCCGCTTGGCATGTCCGTGGCACCGGGAACGAAGGCAAAGCGCCGGCATTGTCGTGACGATGACGTCGATGGCGGTACAACTGAACCGGGACTATGCGATCGGGCTGGCACGTGCCTTTGCCGGCGCGATCCTTTTCGGCCTGCCGCTGCTGATGACGATGGAGATGTGGGCGATCGGCCTGCACATCGCGCCAGCGCGCCTGTTGCTGTTCCTGCTCTTCAACTTCGCGGTGCTGGTGGTGCTGTCGCGCTTCGGGGGCTTCGAGCGGACCGCGACGCTGACCGAGGACGTGCTCGATGCCCTGGCGGCCCAGGCGGTCGGCATGATCGCCTCCATCGCGATCCTCGGCCTGTTCGGGCTACTGCGCCTAGATCTCCCGTTCGACGCCGCGCTCGGGCAGGTCGCGATCCAGTGCGTGCCCGCCAGTTTCGGCGCGATGATCGCGCGCAAGCAACTGGGCTCGGGCGAAGGGGACGAGGACGAAAGCCTCGCGCATCGATCGGCCGGCTATGCCGGGCAATTGTTCCTGATGCTCGCGGGCGCGTTGTTCTTCGCCTTCAACGTCGCACCGACCGAGGAGATGATATTGATCGCGTACAAGATGAGCGCAGAACATGCCCTGGCGCTCGTTCTCGCCTCGCTCGTTCTGCTGCACATTCTGGTGTTCACGGTCGGACTGGCGGGACAGGAAGCCGGCCCGGAAGGCGCTGCGCCCCTTCGCCTGTTTCTGGTCTATACCGTTCCCGGCTATGCCATTGCGCTGCTGGTCAGCCTCTATGTGCTTTGGACCTTCGGCAGCCTCGACGGGCAGGACAGCTTCACCATCGCGCGCATCGTCGTCGTGCTCGGCTTTCCTGCCGCGACAGGGGCCGCGATCGCGCGGCTGGTGGTCTGACCATGGCAAGGCGCGAAGCGCATGCACGCACCTCGGCGCTCGAATGGGCATCGGCGGCGCTCGGCCTCGCCGTGCTGCTGCTGGTGTTGGGCGTGATCGGCGCCGACCTCCTGCGCGGGGGCGCCACCCCGCCGGCGATCAGTATCGAGGTGCGCGAAGTGGCAGCATCGGGGGACGGGTTCGTGGTCGTATTCGAGGCGATCAATCGTGGCGGTACGGCTGCGTCGGTAGAGATCGAAGGTACGCTGTCCGTTCCTGGCAAGCCGTCCGAGACGGCAAGGGCGATGCTCGACTATGTCGCGACGGGCGCCCGGGTCGAGGGCGGTCTCCTGCTTGCGCAGGACCCGCGCCAGGGCAGGCTCAGGTTGCGGGCGCTCGGCTATCAGGACCCGTGAAGGACCGCCCTGGCGTTCACTTCCGGGCCGGCGGCCCGCCTCCTGGCCTGCAGGTAAACTGCCGGGTGCAAGTATCGAACGGCTTCCCGCATAGGATCGCCCGACGCGGACAGGCACAAGGCGACCGCTGCAGCACTATCCACCTCGGATCGTCGCTTTCGAACTTGGTCGCGATGGCCTGCTCGGGCGCATTCCTGCCGTCGCTGCGTCCTGCCGGTCAGATGGTAAGATCCGCTGGGTCGCACCCATAATAGCTCGATACCCGGTCGGCATAGGCCTGGTCGAAATTGGGTGGGTTGCTCGCCCAGCTCGGGCCGCCCTCCAACAGGCGCCGGTCGATGGTGACGATATAGCTATCCGCGACACCGTCATAGGAAAGCAGTTGAAACGGCAAGGGATGAAAGCTCTTCCCAATTCCAAGAAAGCCGCCGACGTTCAGGATGGCATAGGTGGCCTGACCGGTCCGTTTGTTGACCATGAGCGAGTAGAGCTTCCCGATCGCGTCGCCGTCGCGGCTCCTGACCCTGATGCTATCGACCTTGTTCGAGGCCAGTAGCAGGCTGGTGCGCTCAAGCGGAGCAGCGGCGGCGTCCGCTGCCTGGGAAGCAGATGGCAGGTTCATGTGATTCTCCTATGGATTTTTCCACCATCGGTGTGAGGCTCGCTTCTTGCTTGCGTCTCGGCCTGAAGCGGTGGGGCCGTGCGACATCGCCGGCTAGCCGGGCAGTCTCGACCAACTGGCGCCATTGCCGCATCGGCATGCCCGCACGGGACGCAAGGGGAGGGGCGGTGCGTCGCTAGGTCGATCGTCGCGCCCAAAGCGCCACGGGGGTGCGGTGGTCATCGCTGGTTTCTCGATCGCGCTGAAATGGGCATGCGATGCCGACAACGCCTCCCCTGGGGCTTTGGGTTCATGGGAAATCTTCGACGATGATCCGATCGTGACAGGTGCTCGATACTTTGCGGAACGCCTCCGGGGCGGGCAGAGCATGTGCCTGGCTTGTCGATATTGCGCTTGTCCAGGAGGAAGAATTGGAGTTTCAGCTCGCTTGCTCCTCGCGAGTGCCGGTCCCGCGCATTGCGAACCATGGGCGGTACCGGTTTCACGGCTCCCGATCGGCGCGTCGCGCAGAACCGCGGCGCCGAGTTCCATCATCGTCGGCGGCACCGTCTCGGCGGTCTGAAGCCGTAGATCCCAGCATTCGCCCAGCCCGTGGATGTCGCGGGGGCCATCCACATCGCTGTCAGCCGAGCCTGTTCTTCCAAAGCCGCTGCGCTTGCCTGGAGTACGCCGTTGCGCGTAGCCGGGTGGCAACGGCATGGTCTTGGGCTGCGTCTTCGCAGCGCGTGAGAGGCAAGGTAACGGTGAAAATCAGGTGCTTTCAAGGTGGCTGATATGCCGCAGGTGGTGGTGGATGATCATTTCGCGCGCACTCACCCTAGCGTAAGCACCACCTCCTGCTATCGGCCCCTTGTGCACGCCGAGTACGAAAGTCGCCGCCGGGAAGTTCGGGAGATGGCCCGGGCTCTGTCGGCGATTTGCGGTGCCCGTGGCTGAGCGGCCTTCCACGCCCAACTATCCGATCACGCCGGATGGGCGCTATCTCGTCGTACGCGGGCGACTTTGGCGCATGGCGAATCCTGGCCTGGATCAGGCCTCCCGCTGCAAGCTGATCGCAGAGCTGATGTCGGCAAGACACGAGGTGGGATCCGCGATGCAGGTTCCGGACGCAGCCGCCGAGGATGCCGCTCGCGCGAGGATCGACCGCGCGAAGCGCGCGCTTGGGGAGCGCGGGCCGGTATGGTGGGAAGATGGAGCGCCCGACTATGGGCGGCAAATGGCGCGTAACACCCCCTATGCCGGGTGGTGGGCTCGGCTGGACCCGTCTCCGGCGGGGCGCTCCTGGTGCATTCGGCGGCGGCGCCATGCGTGAGGCGAACCGAGGTAGGTCGACTTGGATATGCCTCCAGCTGCGCGCAACGGGGGCCCAATTTCCACCGTCTGGCGCCAACGGCGACAATCCTGAAAGCAGCAGCGCGCGCCTCCCGCCTTGCCGGGGCTAAACGCAGCTCCCGCCGGTGGGGTCTGCAAGCATATCCTCTGCGATTTCGGCATAATGCGCCATTTCAGTTGCTGCCCATTGCTCGAATTCCAGTATCAGGTCCGGCGCGATATAGGCGAGGCGGCCCCGACCGTCGGTCGCGAACCATTGGCTGGCTGCCGCATGGGCTAGCAGGTTGCTGGCATGCGAGCGCGAGATCCGGAAATGCTGGGCCAAGTATCGGCAGGAGAGGGGCACCGGTGCTGACGGACTCAGTGCGCTCGCCATGACGGCGCACAGGATCAGATAGCCACAGTCCTTTTCGGTGAAATGGCGCACGCGCGGAAAGGCTTCGAGTAGCGTGCCGTGTAGTTCCACAAATCGTGCGGAGCGATAGACCAGTTCGCTCTGCAGGGCGAAATCGCCGGTGAACGGGCGCGCGCGCATCTTCTGGTCGAGCTGGTCGGCGGCGGCCAGGATCGCGAGCATCGGACGCGCGATTGCCTGAATAATCGGCGGGGCCGGAACCAATATTCTTGCCTGGCTTGATTGCGCTTTGGGGAAGTCGACGGAATTTTCTGTCGTGGCCAAGGCTATGCGGAGGTCGGTGCTGGCGGGCGATTCCGCAGTCAGGAGCTTGCCCGCACGCAGGCCGGCGACGATCGCCGCGGTTTGACGAGGACTGAGGGGGCAACTCGCCTGCAGGCGGCTGAGCGTGGCAGGCGGCCCATCATGGCGATGCCAGTCCTGATAATGGTGGATGAGCAGGAAGCTGATCATGTATCGGCCGAGCTGGTGGAACAGCTTTGTCGTTGGCCAAGCCTGCATGTCGGTCGCGACTATTTCGCGGCAATAACTGGCGACGGTATCGCGAAATTGGGGCGCGGTCAGGTAGTCAGAAGCCTGGGTCCGGCCTGAGGGGCTGCTGTCGGCCGGGCCGGTCGCCCTGGGAAGCGGCGAGGGCTGACTCGATTGTCCAGCGCGAGCATGCAACTTTTGGACTCCTTCGATGCCCCTTGCAGCGACTAGCAATGGTCTGCCACTGGACCGGCTTTCCGAGACCATGGCAGATCGGTTCAAGGCTGACACATCGATTCAGCTTCGGCTTTAATCCAGGTTGTCGCCGTAACCGATTATTAAGGACAAAATTTCCTGGGGGCAGGCTCCTGCTTCCGGTCCGGTACAGGCATCAGGGGGTTGCAAGATGATCGATCGTGGCAACGGCGCGGCGGCGCTGGAGCGTGGCCTTTCGTGCGCTCGTGGGCGTTTCGTGCGCAAGGCCCTCCTCGCGTCGACGGCCCTGGTCGCAGCCTCCTTCGCCACCCCCGCCATGGCCCAGGTCGTCGGCAATCTCGTCGTCGACCAGGCGGTGCCCGTCACGGCACCTATCGGCATTGACGCCGAGGCGACCGGCAACGTCACCGTTACCGCCCGCGCCACGATCGATAGCAGTTCGGTGGCCACCGGCACCGGCATCTTCGCGCGCGCCGGCGGTTCGGTCGACATCACCACCTCGGGAATCATCGGGCTCGGCACCTATTTCTCGGTCGGTATCGATGCAGCGGGTTCGGCCGCGGGTACCAACCGGATCACGATCGGAGCGCATCTGCGCGGGGACGGCGGCGTGGTCACCGGCACCGGCGGCTTCCTGACGACCGTGCAGGCCAGCGGCGAGATCAACGCCATGAGCACGACCGGCTACGGCGTTCGCGACAGCGGCGGCGGCTCGGTGGTCAATCTAGGCAACATCTATTCGCGCGGCATCGGCATCGGCCTGACCGCCGGCGGTTCGATCAGCAACAGTTCGACGGTGACCGGCGTCACCGGAGTCTCCGCCAGCCAGCCAATCGCGCTCACGAACAGCGGCGTCATCACCGGCGGATCCGGGGTGGGTGTGCCGACAACCGGGGCGGCGGTCGCCTCGGCGGGCGGTACGATCGGTAACAGCGGCACGCTGATCGGCTATTGGGGCGTCTACAATGTCGGTGGCGCGCTCACCGTGACGAATTTGGTCGCCGGGGCGGTCCGCGGTCGCACCGATGCGATCAACATCCAGCCGACCTCGGGATCGGCAACGATCAACAACAGCGGCACCATCGAAACGACCGGCGAGGCCGGCTCGGCCGCCGGGATATATATCGACGCGACCGGCAATCATGTCGTCACCAATAGCGGCACCATCGCGGGCGGCACCGATGCCAATAACGGCTACGGCATCGCGATCGAAAACGGCAACCTCGTCGTCAACAACCAGGCCGGCGGCGTAATCCGCGGCACCGCTGGCGCGATGCGGCTGAGCGCTTGGGGCAACCAGGTCGTCAACCTCGAACAGGGCTCGTTGACGCAGGGAGATATTGTCGGCGACGATATCGGCACCCGCACGGTGACCGTCGCCGGCACGCTGGCCGGCAATTACGACGCGAGCGTCGGCAACGGCGTCGATACCGTGACGCTGAGTGCCACCGGCCGGATCGAAGGCAATGTCTCGCTGGGCGCGGGCGACGACTATTTCTACTTCGGCGGCGGCGCCTATACCGGCACGATCGACGGCGGTGCCGGTACCAACAGTTTCACGGTCGACCTCGGCGCCGCGGCGATGCAGGTGGTGGATCAGTCGACAGTTACCAACGTCACCGGATATCGGCTGAACAGCGGTACGCTCGTCCTGACCGGATCACGGACCTCGGGCCTGGGCTGGACGGTCGATGGCGGGGCTGACTCGAAGCTGTGGGTGCACGGCGTGCTCAACGGCACGAGCTGGGGCGCACGGCTGCTTGGCGCGAGCACGGTGACCATTGACCCTGGCGCCACCCTCAGTTCCTCCGCGAACGCCGTGACTTCGACAGCGACCGGTGTCCGCGTGGAGAATTCGGGCACGGTTACCGCGGGGTCGACTTATTCCGCGATCAAGTTCAGCGGCGGCACCGTCCTCAACTGGGGCTCGATCGCCAACACCGCGGGCGGCTCGGTCACGTTAGAGGCGCACGGCGTCCAGGCGACCGGCGACACGCTCAACCTCACCAACAACGCCGGCGCAACGGTCATCGGCCATTGGGATGCGGTGCGTGCGCAGAGCTCCGCCTATATCACCAATGCCGGATTGCTGCGCGGCGAGCGGTTCGCGGGCATCGAAGTCAACGGCACCTACAGCCTCGCAAACAATACCGGTGGCCGGGTCTATGGGGCGACCGGCGAAGGATCGGGGCTCCTCGTAAACAGCGGCGCCGGCACCGTCACCAACGCGGCCGGGGCGGTGATCGTGGGCGCCGGCGAATATGGGATCTGGAACCGGGGTTCCGGCCTGCTCACCGTTGTCAACGCGGGCACGATCGGCTCGGGCTTGCTGGACGGCTCCAACAACTTCCAGTCCGGTGCCGGCAAGGGCGGCATCTGGAGCACCACGGCGAATATCATCAATGCCGGGCTGATCGACGGTGCGTCCGCGGGCATCGTTACAAGCGGCGCGCTGACCCTGCAGAACACCGGCATCATTCGGGGCGAGGGCAATCTCTCGAGCGCACCGATGGACGGCGTCAATGCGGGCGGCACGCTGACGCTCGTCAACGGTGGTTCGATCCTGCAGCCGGGTGCACGCGCCGTCTATGCCGCCGGAAGCGGCTCGATCGTAACCAACGGAGCCGCCGGGGTGCTCAGCGGCGGATCGGGCGCGGCCATCGAACTTGGCGCAGGCGGCCAGGTTCGGAACTATGGGAGCGCCACCAGCACGAGCGGCAAGGGGATCGTCACCGCCGGGAGCGCCGCGACGACCATCCAGCTCTTTGCAGGCTCGGTGACCGGCAGCGTCACGACCGGTTCCGGCAACGATACGCTTTCGCTCTACACCGGGCGCGGCACCGGCAGTGCTGCAATCGTCGATAGTGCTAGCGGTATCACGCTTCAGAATGCGGGTGCCGGGGCCGCGGCAATGGTCGGCGCGATCGATCTCGGCGGCGGTTCGAACAATCTCTACCTGCGCGGCGGCGGCGACGGGACCGCGGCGAACGGGGCGGCAGGCACGCTGTCGCTTGCATCCGTGACCAATGTCGCGATCCTCACCAAATATGACAGCGGCAGCTGGACGCTGACCGGCACTCCGGTGAACCCGTTCATGTCGATAACCGGGGGCGATGGCAGCGCCGCCGGGACGCTCGTCTTCGACCTTAGCGGTTATCAGGGCGTCGTCACCGCCAATGGTTCGACACTGCGGGCGATCCGCGCAGGCGGCTTCGGGACGGGTACCCTCTACGCCCTCGATCCCACGCTCCAATATGGCGCGACTGGCACGTATTCGAACCAGATCATGCTCATGTCGACCGATCCGGTCGGCGACCCCACCCGTATCCAGGCCGATGTCGGCGTAAGCGCGACTCTGACCGGGCTGATCGCCGAAGTTGGCTCGTCTCAACCTGTTGTTTTCGATGGCGCCGGCACGGTGATCCTCACCAATGGCGCCAACAACTGGACCGGCCTGACGACGATCAGCAACGGGACCGTGGTCGAGTCCAACACCGCCAGCGCGCTTGGCAGCGGCGGCGTGGTGGTGAATGCAGGCGCTGTTCTCCGGTTCGACAACCAGACCGGCGGCGGTCTCAGCATCGAGGCGGGCAGCTATACGGGCGCCGGCACAATCCGCTTCACCGGCAATTCTCCCTCCGCCACGACGATATTGGGCAATGCCGGTAATGTGACGTTCGCGCTCGGCTCGGGTGGTCTGATCGACGTCCAGAGCGGCACCGTGGCGGGCAGCGCATCGGGCCAGGGCTTCTGGACCGGCAATCTCGCCGATCTCAACGTCGCATCGGGCGCAACTTTCGACGGGGTCGAAGGCAATATCCGGATCGACGCGTTGACCGGTGCGGGTACGGTTCGAAACGGCTATTTCGGGCAGGGCAGTCTCACGCTCGGCGTCGACAACGGCAGCGGCACGTTCAGCGGCGCGCTAGCCGACAGCACCAACCCCAACAGCCCGCTCATTCTCGTCAAGATGGGGATGGGCACGCAGACGCTCTCCGGTATCAACAGCTATACCGGCTCCACCACCATTTCGGGCGGCACGCTGGCGCTGAGCGGCAATGGCGCGATCACCACCTCCTCGGGGGTAGCGGTGGCGAGCGGTGCAACTTTCGATATCTCCGGGCGCAGCATAGGGACGAGCGTCGCCTCGTTGACCGGCGCTGGCGCCGTTGTGCTCGGCGGCAATGCGCTGACGCTCACCCAGCAAAGCGGGAGCTTTGGCGGTACCGTGTCGGGCTCGGGCGCGCTCGTGGTCAACGCGGCAACGGGCGTGACGCCGGTCTTTTCGGGCAGCTTCACCAATACGGCCGGCCTCGCCATGGCGGCGGGCGACCTGACGCTGTCGGGCTCGGTATCGAATAACCACGCGCCCGGCGCGGTGATGATCACCGCTGCCGGCGAGACCCTTGGCATCACCTCCAGCGGCAGCGTCACTTCGACCGCGACGAGCGGCACCAATGTCGCGGCCGTCTATGCCTATGTCGATGCAGTGGTGAACAACGCTGGCACCATCACCAGCGGCGGCTTCGCCGGGGGGGGCAATGGCAGTCATGGCATCTATGGCGCGGCCGCTCTCACGATCACCAACAGCGGCAATATCTACGGCGTGGCCGCCGGCTCGGGCTCGACCGTCCGCAACAACGGTGTTTTCGCTTCCAACGCCTCGACGCTGAACAACAGCGGTACGATCCTGGGTGGCTGGGACGGCGCGTTCCTTGCCGGTGGCGGCACTGTGACCAATAGCGGGACGTTGCAGGGCAACGTCTTCGCCGGCCTCGAACTCGGTGGCACCTCGACCGTCACGAACCAGTCGGGCGGCCTGATTAACGGCATCGGCGGCTCTTCGGGCGGCGTGTTGCTGAACGGCGGCACGATCAACCTGGCCAATGAGAGCGCCGCGACGATCCGCGGCGAGGGCGACGCTGGCGTCTCCGCGCGCGGCAACGCGGCGCTTGTCCTTGCCAACGCCGGCATGATCCAGGGCGTCGGCACCGCTTATGGCGTGCGCAACGTGGGAACCGGAGCACTGACGGTCACCAATACCGGCACCATCACCGGCGTCGGCACAGCGATCAGCGCGGCCGGCCAGGCGACCGTGACCAACTCGGGAACCATCAACGGCAATATCGCTTTCGCCGGAGGCAACGACACGGTGACGCTGAATGGCGGGGCCGTGAACGGTTCGATCTCGCTCGGCGCCGGCAGCGACGCGGTATACTGGAACAGCGGTACCATTTCCGGCACGATCGATGGCGGGACCGGCAATGACGGCTTTTACCTCGATCGCGGCATCGCCACCACGCTCGACCTCGCCGGTGTCAGCGGCTTCGAGGTACAGGAACTGCGATCGAGCAGCCTGACACTCACTGGCACCCGTTCGGGCCAATATGGCTGGGCGCTGAGCAATGGGACTACACTCAACATCGGCATCGCCGGACAGGCCGCGAACTGGGGCACGGTGCTGAGCGCCGTGACGCTGAACGGCGCGAACACCCAGGTCAATATCGGTGCCGGGAGCAGCGTCACCGCCAGCGCCTGGGGCATCACGGGCAGCGGCGCCAATGCCACGATCCGTAACGAAGGCGTGCTGAGCGTCGGATCGACCTTTGCCGCGATCAATCTTAGCGGGGCCGGCGCGCAGTTGACCAATATCGGCGCGATCTCGGTGACCAACCCCTCGGCCAACTACTCGGCCGTCTACATGACCGGCGCCAATTCTAGCGTGGTCAACAGCGGCACCATTGCCGGGGTCAGCGCGGGCTCCAACTACAACGCCGCGGTTTATCTCGCCGGTGCCAATAGCACGGTCGACAATCAGTCGGGCGGATCGATCACCGGCCAGCGCGGCATCCTGCTGACCGGCATCAATGCCAACGTCACCAACGCCGGATCAATCACTGCCTCGGTCGACAACGGCATCACGCTCAATATCGGCGGCACCGTCACCAATTCGGGGTCGATCACTGCCACCGGCACGACAGGCGCGTGGGGCATCCTGATAGGCGGCGGCAGCGGCAGCGCGAACAATTCCGGCACGATCAATGCTGGCAGCGGCATCTGGCTGGAAGCGCTGGGCTCGGCCTTCACGTCGAACAACAGCGGCACGATCACCGGCATCGAATATGGCATCAATGCCCAGAGCGGCGCCCTCGACGCCTTCAACACCAGCAGCATCTCGGCCAGCCAATTTGCCGGCGTACGCCTCGGGGGGGGCGGCTCGCTCAACAATTCCGGCACCATCGCAGGCGGCGGCAATGCGACGCAGGGCTGGGGTGTCGCTGTTACCGGCGGCGATGCGACGATCATCAACCAGTCGGGGGGCACGATCACCGGCGGTGCTGCGGGTGCGATCCAACTGGCGGGAAGCGGTGCGATTACAGTCAATCTGGAATCGGGTTCGACCACGACGGGATCGATCTTCAGCGCCAATGGCGGCAGCCGCGCGGTCAATATCGCCGGGCTGGTGAACGGTAGCTACACCGCCTCGGGCGCTACCGGCAGCGACACGGTGACGCTGGGCGCCAGCGGATCGATCGGCAGCATCGTGCTCGGCGCGGGCAACGACATGTTCAACTGGAACGGCGGCAGCTTTGCGGCCGCCGACGGCGGCTCGGGAACCGACGCCTTTGTCGCGACCCTGAGCGGCTCGGCGACGCTCGACCTGCAATCGCTTTCCGGGTTCGAGGCGCACAGCCTGAACGGCGGGGCGCTGACGCTTGCGGCCGCGCAGGCATCCGGCGATGGCGGCTGGACGGTGAATGGGGGGAGCCTCACCCTCTCCGACACCGCGCAGGTGCTGGTGAGCGGTACGGCAGCGACGCTCGCCACCAGTGGCACCAGCCTCACCGTGGCCGACGGCGCTTCTTTGGTCGGCTATGACGGCTATGGCGCGACCGCGACCGCCGGGACCAGCATCACCAATGCCGGACTCATCCGCTCGACGGGCACCGGCTTTGCCGGGGTGCTCGCCAATGGCGGCACGATCGACAATCAGGCGGCCGGCCTGATCGCGGCCGCGGGCAACGGCATCACGCTCCAGACGGGTATGAGCACGCTCACCAATGCCGGCATCATCGTCGGCCAGACCCATGGCGTGTACGGCGCAGGCGCTGCGCAGGCACTGATCAATTCCGGCGTGATCGCGACCGGGCAGGCGACCGATGCCACCACGCAGCTGTCCCAGATCCAGCGCGACGGCAGCGGCGATGGTGTCCTGTTCCTCGCCGGCGGCTCGGTCACAAACCAGGCTGGCGGCTTCATCGTCGGCAATGGGAGCGGCGTCAGCATATCCGGCGGCACCGCCTCGCTGCTCAACGCCGGCACGATCGAAGGCGGCACCGGCTGGGGCGTATCGCTCACCGCCGGCAGCGGCGTCTCGGAGCTCACCAATCAGGCGGGCGGGCGGATTGCCGGCGGGAATGCCGGCGCGATCCTGCTGGCCGGCGACGGCGGCCTGAATGTCGTGCTAGCGGCCAACTCGGTCACCACCGGCAATATCGTCAGCTCCGGCGCGGGCGCGCGCACGCTCGACATCTCCGGGACGCTGGACGGCGGTTATGACGCTTCGGCGGGAGCGGGCAGGGACGTAGTCACGCTGCGCGCGGGCGGTTCGCTAGGCTCCGCCCATCTCGGCGCCGGCGACGACCGCTTCATCTATGTTGGCGGCAGCATCGGCGGGATGATTGACGGCGGCGCCGGCTATGACACGCTGTTCGCCGATTTTGGTGCCGGCAATAGCGGCTCGGTGAGCCTCGCCAGCTTTACCCAGTTCGAAGGTTTCGGCGTCCTTTCCGGCAATGTCACGCTGACTGGCACCAGCAACGCGCCGGATGCCGACATCTTCGCCGGCAACGGCGCGGGCACGGGCGGCACGGTCATGTTCGACGGCACGACCGGCCTCACCGGGGACATCTATGTCAACGGCGGCTCGATCGTCGCCAACACGGCGGGCGCGTTCGGCTCGGGCACGATCCACATGATCGACCCGACGGCGACTTTCGGTGCCACCGGCACCTATGGCAACAACATCTCGCTGGAGGTCGTCTCCCCGTCCTCAGCGGATCCGGCGACGCTCAACACGACCGCCGGGGTTATCGCGACCCTCACCGGCGCGATCACCGCCGGCACCGGTGCCGGGGTCGATCCGAACCAGGACCTGGTGATCGGCGGCCAGGGCACGATCGTCCTGACCAACACCGCCAACGACTGGACCGGCAACACCACGATCAATACCGGGGCCAAGCTGCAAGGCGCCAGCGACACGATCTCGGGCGCCTCGATCGTCAACAACGGCTCGCTCATCTATGCGCAGTCGTACAGCGGCACGGTCTCGCAGAACATCTCCGGCAGCGGCATGGTGGAAGTGCGCGGTCTCTCCGCGGGCAATGCCCTGACCTTCACGGGCACCAACACCATCGGTGGCGGGCTGCGGATCAGCGATGCATCGAAGGTCGTGATCGACGGCAGCACCAGCATCCTGCTCCTCGACATGGGCCTGGATGCGAGCCGCCTCGACGTTACGGCGAACGGCAGCCTGTCCAGCACTACCCTCTCCGCCGTGAACGGCAATGGTGCCAACCAGAGCGTGTACAACCTCGGCTCGATTTCCAGCACCGGCAATAGCGGCGTCTATCTGGGCGGCGCCGACTCGCTGCTCGACAATGGCGGCACCATCACCGGTACCCGCGGCGTCTCTGTCGCTGGCGCCAATGCGGAGGTGACCAACCAGGCAGGCGCCACGATCACCGGCCAGAGCTACAGCGTGTACGTCGACGCCGCAGGCGCGACCCTGGCCAATGCCGGCAGCGTGAGTTCGAGCAGCAGCCACGGCGTCTATCTCTGGTCGGGCGGTACCGTCGCCAATTCGGGCAGCATCACCGGCGGCACCAATGGCTATGGCATCCGCAGCAACGCGGCCTCGACGATCACCAACCAGTCTGGCGGCACGATCGGCGGCGGCCTGGGAGCGGTACTCCTCGACAGCGCGGACCTGATCACGATCAACCTGGATTCCGGCTCGACCACCAACGGCCTGATCGCCTCGAACGGCACCGGCGACCGCGTGGTCAACATCCTCGGCACGCTGAACGGCGGCTATGCCGGCGGCGGCAGCGGCATCGACGCGATCACGCTCGATACCGGCGCGACCGTGACGGGCGCGCTGGACGGCGGCGCGGGCAACGACACGCTCGCGCTGATCGGTAGCGGCTCGGCGACGCTCGGCGGGGTGCTCAACATCGAAAGCGCGTCCAAGTCGGGCACCGGCACCTGGACGATCGCGGCACCGACGAGCATGGCCTCGTGGACGATCGCCGACGGCACGCTGCTGCTCACGGGCGGCAATGCCATCGCCGACACTGCTTCGGTTGCAATGACTGGGGGCACGCTGCAGCTGGGCGCCTCGGAAGCGATCGACAGGCTGTCGGGCACCGGCAACGTGGCGCTCGGCGCCAACGCGCTGACCCTGGCCGGCAACGGCACCAACTTCGCGGGTACGATCTCGGGCAACGGCAGCCTGCTGATCGGCGGCACGGCCACCCTGTCGGGCGCCAATGCCTATGCCGGCCAAACCGTGGTGGCGGGCACGCTGACGCTTGGCGCGTCGAACGTGCTCGCGGATGCCTCGACCCTGATCGTCCAGACCGGCGGTACGGTCGACCTGGGCGCGAACAGCGACACCGTGGCGGTCGCCGCCATCGGCGGCACGCTGGTTGGCACCGGCACGCTGACGGCCAGCCAGTATGAGCTGACGGGCGCTACCGTGAATGCCAGTCTGGGCACCGGCACGGTCCTCAACCTCTCGGGCAGCTCGGCGCTGAACGGCACTGCCGCGGGCGACGTCTCGGTCCAGGGTGGCACGCTGGCCCTCGGCGCGTCGAACCGCCTGGCCGACACAGCCACGGTCACCGTCGCGTCGGGCGCCACGCTCGACATCGGTGCCTATAGCGACACGGTCGCTCTGCTCGGCCTGAACGGCATCCTAGTTGGCACTGGCACGCTCATCGCTGCCGAGTATCGGATGACCGACGCCACTGTGAATGCCAACCTGGGTGCAGGCACTCTGTTCAACCTGGGCGGCACCTCTACGCTGAACGGTAACGCGCTCGGCGGCCTCGTCGTCCAGGCCGGCACCCTGACCCTGAACGGCACCGCCGGCGGCGACGTCGCGGTCAATGGCGGCACGCTGGCGTTCGGTTCCGCGAACCGCCTGGCCGACACCGCCAATGTCGCCGTCGCATCGGGCGCCACGCTCGACATCGGCGCCATCAACGACACGGTCGGCGTACTCGGCCTGAACGGCACGCTGATCGGCACCGGGACGCTGACCGCCAGCCAGTATCAGCTGACCGGCGCGACGGTGAACGCCAACCTGGGCGCAGGCACTGTCTTCAACCTGGGCGGTCTCTCCGCACTGAACGGCAATGCTGCGGGCGGGCTCGTCGTGCAGGCTGGCAGATTGATCCTGAACGGAATCGCCGGCGGTGACATCGCGGTCAATGGCGGCCGGCTGGCACTCGGCGCATCGAATCGTCTTTCTGACACCGCCAATGTCGCCATCGCCTCGAGCGCCACGCTCGACATCGCCAGCTTCAACGACACGGTCGGCATGCTCGGCCTGGCGGGCACGCTCGTCGGCACCGGCACGCTGACCGCCATCCAGTATCAGCTGACCGGCGCGACGGTGGACGCCAACCTGGGTGCAGGCACCGTGTTCAACCTGGGCGGCATCTCGACGCTGAACGGCACTGCCGCGGGCGACGTCTCGGTCCAGGGTGGCACGCTGGCACTTGGCGCGGCGAATCGCCTGGCCGATACCGCCATGGTGACGGTCGCATCGGGCGCCACGTTCGACATCGGCGCCTTTAGCGACACGATCGGCACGCTCGGCTTGAGCGGCACGCTGGCCGGCACCGGCATGCTCACCGCCGGCCAGTACCAACTGACCGGTGCGACGGTGAACGCCAGCCTGGGCGCCGGCACGGTATTCAATCTGGGCGGCAACTCGGCGCTGAACGGCAATGCCGCAGGTGCACTCGTCGTGCAGGCTGGCAGCTTGGCCCTGAACGGCACTACCGCAGGCGATGTCTCGGTGCAGGGCGGCACGCTGGCGCTCGGCGCGTCGAACCGCCTGGCCGATACCGCCAATGTCGCGGTCGCATCGGGCGCCACGCTCAACCTGGGCGCCTTCAACGACACGATCGGCCTGCTCAGCCTGAGCGGCACGCTCGCCGGTACCGGCACGCTGACTGCGAGCCAGTATCAGCTCAACGGCGCGACGGTGAACGCCAACCTGGGCGCAGGCAATGTGTTCAACCTGGGTGGCACCTCGACGCTGAACGGCACTGCGGCGGGCAATGTCTCGGTCCAGGCCGGCACGCTGGCGCTGGGCGCATCGAACCGGATTGCCGATACTGCGACGCTGGACATCGGCAGCAACGCAATTTTCAACCTCAACGGGTTCGACGAGACGGTCGGGCTGGTCGGCATCGGCGGCACGCTGGCCGGCACCGGCACGCTGACCGCCAGCCAGTATCAGCTGAGCGGCGCGACGGTGAACGCCAATCTGGCCGCCGGCACGCTGTTCCAGGTCGGCGGCATCTCGACGCTGAACGGCACCTCGGGGGCCAATTCGGTGATCGTCCAGGCCGGCACGCTCCGCCTCGGCGCGAACGAGCGCCTGGCCAATGGCGCAACGGTCGCGATCAACACCAACGCGACCTTCGACCTGGCCGGCTACACCGAAACGGTGGGCGGCCTGGCGAACGGCGCCGGTGGCGGCGGCACGCTGGCGCTGGGCGCGGGCAAGCTGATCGTCTCGGGCACGGGCAATTCGGGCTTCTCGGGCAGCATCACCGGCGCGGGCACGCTGGAGAAGCAGGGCGTCGGCACGCTGACGCTGGCGGGCACCTTCGCCACCACTGGCCGCTTCGACGTCTCGGCAGGCACCCTCGCCTTCTCGGGCTCCACCCAGGGCAGCATCCGCGTCCAGGGCGGCACGCTGATCGGCAGCGGCACGCTGGCCGGCACGCTGACGGTCAACTCGGGCACCTTCTCGCCGGGCGGCCTCGCCACCGGCGCGCTCGGCGCGATCAACCCGATCGGCAGCTTCACCACTGGCGGCCTCGTCGCCACCGGCGGCACGCTGCTCTTCGACTTCGGCGGCACCAGCCTCAACTTCGCGTCGGACAGCATCAAGGTGAACGGCACCGCCACGCTCACCGGCGGCACGGTGCAGGTCAACGCGCTGACCGCGGCGGCGAGCGACTATCGCTTCAACCAGCTCTACACGATCGTCCAGGCGAACGCCCTCACCGGCACCTTCGCCAACGGATCGGTGTTCGCCACGGTGGCGAGCAACCCGAACCTGAAGTGGCGCCTGCGCTACGATCTGGTCGCCAATGCCGTGGTCCTCCAGGTCCAGAAGAACATGGAGTTCAACGACGGCGTTGCGGCGGGTGACACCAACACCCTCGCCGTCGCCAATGCCCTGAGCAACTCGACCACCGGCAACGCATCGGATCAGTGGGCCTCGACTCTCAACACGATCACCGCGCTGAGCACCGGCCAGCGGGTCGCCGCGTTCAAGACCTTCAGCGGCGAGATCCTCGCCAATGTCTCGACCGCGACGATCTCGGCGAACAACCTGTTCACCGACCTGCTGCGCCAGCGCGTGGGCGATGGCAGCGACGCGCTGATCGGCGGCGGCTTCGCCGGCTCAAGCCTGGCCGATGTCCGCACCACCACCACGGCGGGCAACAGCTTCGCCTCTGCCCTGTCCGGCGCGACGCTGCCGGGTGCCGATGACGGCGACAACAGCCGCGGCGGCATCTGGGGTCAGGTCTATGGCGGCTATCAAAAGCTGCTCGGCGACGGCGTGCATGCCGGGGTGAACAACACCACCGCAGGCGTCGCCATGGGCGTCGAGACCCGGATGGACGGCTTCACCGCGGGCATTGCCGGCGGCGTCGCCCAGATCGACTCGGACATGGACAGCCGCTACTCGACCGTCAGCGGCAACCAGTACCAGTTGGGCGGCTATCTGAGCTACGACGCGGGCAGCGCCTTCGTCGCGGCTTCGGGCAGCTGGTATTCGAGCGACCTGAACAGCAAGCGCACCCTGGCACTTGGCAGCACCACGGCGCTCGCCACGGGCGACATCCACTCGACCGGCTATGCGGTGGGCCTCACCGGCGGCTTCCGCACCGAGTTCTCGAACGGGCTGCGCCTCGCCCTGATCGGTACCGCCAGCAAGGTGCGCAACCAGCAGGACGGCTATACCGAGAATGCCGCCGGCGGCCTGGGGCTGCAGGTCGCCTCGGCGAACCGCGACCTCTTCACTGCCGGCGCGGAGCTCCGCCTCGGCGCCAAGGTGAAGACCGGCGCCGGCGTGGCGATGCCCTGGGTCAGCATGGGCGTGCGCTACAATTCAGGCGATCTCGACACGGTGGGCAATGTCCGCTTCTCGGGCGCACCGAGCGGCACCGGCGCCTTCGGGGTCCAGGGCGTGAAGATCGCCCCGGTTCTCGGCACGCTGGGCGTAGGCATCGATGCCCGGGCGAGCAAGAATGTCCGCCTCGGCATCGCGCTCGAAGGCTCGGCCGGCGAGAACACCCGCGAGGGCCGCGCCTCGGTCCGGGTCAAGATCGGCTTCTAAGGAAGGTCTACGGTGCGTACCGGGAGAGTTCCTACTTCCGCACGCGCACAGCAGCTACTGAAAGGCGCTCATGATGCAGATCGCGGTGATAGTGCTCGGTAGCTGTCGGTGCCGAAGTAGCCGGACAGCTTCATCAACCTGCCGGTCGGAGGTGTGCCCCAATTGACGCCATTGCGCGGGCTGGCCGCCGATCCCAAAAGCCGCCGTTCGTTCATTCGGTAACGGTGTCCGCTGTTGAGTGGTTTCTGGCGCGACAGCTCTTCGGAACGCAGATCTCAGGCCGCTTTTTGCCTGAGAGAGATCTAGGCCGGGCGGATGCGATCTGCCCGGCCAATTCGCGCTTCTACTCGCTTGAGCATGCCGATACCCTGGCGCGGCCGTTGCCCCCGAACCGGGTCGCATGGGGCGACAACTCGGTTCCGTCCCGTTCGGTCAGTCTCGCATAGAGCTCTGGTCGGCGTCCGCGCATCCATCGCCGCCCGCTACTCGTATCAATGAGGCTCAGGTCAAGTTGGGCTACGACCATGTCGTCGTCCAGGGAAGCTGACTCCCCGACAATGTCTCCATAGGGATCGAGGACCATCGCGTGTCCCGTGCGAACCTCATCCTGGTCGCGGCCCACGCCATTGCTGAAAACGATGAAGAGCCCGTTGTCATGCGCACGCGCAGGGAGCCATCGCATAAGCCAAGCTCGGCCGCTTGGGCCCGCGAATGCCTGCTTGCATCGCTCGGGTTCTAGATGGCGCTCTTCCCAATATTCGACGGGGATGGGTTTCATGCCTCGCGGACTGAGTGAGTTGGTTCCCCCTGTCTGGTGCGGTGCCAACAGGACTTCGGTTCCGAGCAAGGCACAAGCGCGTGCGTTCTCGACGAGATTGTTGTCCCAACAAATCAGAATGCCCAGCTTCACACCCCAGGGCGTGTCGAAAACCGTGTAGCCCTCGCCGGACGCGATCAGCGGATGCTCGAAGGCGTGGAGCTTGCGGTGCGTGTGGCCGCTGCCATCCGGGAAGCACACCCGATAGGCGTTGTAGAGGCGTCCGTCTTCGCTGAGTTCCAGCCAGCCGACGCCAATTGCCAGATCGAGATGTTGTGCGAGTGAGGCCACACGCAGGACACTCGGGCCGTCCACCGGCTCCGCGATTGCATGCAGTCCCGCTTCGTCGAGGAAAGGCACATGCCAATAGCCGGAAATGCACATCTCCGGCATGCAGACGAGTTGGGCACCCGAGGCCGCCGCCTGTCGGGCAAAATGTTCGATGCGAGAAAGATTATGGTCCTCGTTTCCCGCCTGGTGCTGGAACTGGACAGTCGCAACGCAAAGATTTCTGGTCATAGGGTCCTCCTGAGACACCGATGCCCGCTTCGCGCTGCAAAACTCCAATGAAACATGTGGTCGCTTGTGATAGCTGATTGGAATGGATGTCGACCGACTACGTGCATTTCTGGCGGTTGCGGATCAGGGTCATTTTGGCCATGCCGCCGAGCGACTGCACATTACCCAGCCTGGGCTGACGAAACGGATCCGGGCGCTCGAGGAGCAAATCGGCGGTCAACTTTTCGATCGTGACAGGCAGCCCGTGCGCCTGACTCCGCTCGGGACCCTTCTACTTCCTCAGGTTCGGCGGCTAGTTCGGGATGCGGATGCCTTGCTGCACGATGCGCGTGGTGCCGTCGATGGTCAGCTCGGCCATTTGAATATTGGCTTCGGGCTGTCGACGATCGCGGTCGCGCCCTGGCTTGTCGCTCGCTTTCGTGCCGCGCATCCCGGCGTGTCCGTATCAATGGATGACTACTCTTCGCATGAGCAGGTCAGCCGACTCAGACGGGACGAACTCGATCTCGGTTTCATTCGTATGCCCGCGCCACCGGACCTAACGTCGTGCCCGCTGGCATCCGACCGTCTTGCGATCGCAGTTCCGCAGAATCTGAACATCCCTTCGGGAGCGAGATTGCGGAGTTGGCTCGCAGCACAGGACTTCATTGCGCTGCGGGAGGCACGGGGACCTGGGCTCGCCGCCCAAGTTCGAGCCTGGTGTCGCTCCGCCGCTTTCGATCCGAAGGTGATGCAAGAAGCCGATGACGTACAGACAGTCCTCGCACTGGTTTCAGCAGGGCTGGGCTGCGCCATCGTGCCGGTCAGTTCCGAAGCATTGCTTCCAGGTCGATTGAGGCTTCTGGCTGTGGAGGGGAAGGAAGCGGCATGGAGCATCGGCGCTGCATGGAAGGCGCAGCGCGCGGTTGGCGCACTGGGCCATCTGGTCCGGATTGTCAGAGAAGGGGTGCCCATGCCGGAAGGCTTCGGCGGATATTGACCACGCAATTATCGGATCTGTTACCGGGCACGCCGCTGGCCCGCTCCCGCGTTATCCGCCGGTCAGCTACGCGCCCCATTTTCCGACGTGGGAGTGTTGGGGTCGCAATCCCATAACCCGCCATTCAAGGCTGTTCGAGACGCCCGGCCGCAGCCTCGCGCGCCAGCTCGATGAAGGCGCGGAAGGCCGCGGAAGGATTACGGCGACTGGGATAATAGACGCACAGCGGGGCCAGCGGCGGTGTCCAATCGTCCAGAATGCGAACGAGCCGGCCGGCGGCGATATCCTCGCGCACATCGGACTCCATGAAGTATCCGATCCCCACGCCGTTGGTCACCGCGATCCGTGCCAGCGATGCTTCGTCGAGGGTAAGCGGGCCCTCGACATCGAGCTGCAGCTCCTCGTCCGCCTTCGCGAAGCGCCACCGGAACAGCGCCCCGTTTGGCAGGCGGATGCGAAGGCAAGGGTAAGCGAGAAGCTCCTGCGGCACCTGTGGTACGGCCCGCCCCTCGAAAAAGCCGGGCGCGGCAACCACAGCCATGCGCCGCGCTGGCCCCAGCGGAATGGCGATTGCATCGCTGGGTACCAGATCGGCGCTCCGCACGCCCAGATCGAAACCCGCCGCCACCACGTCGATCAGCCGGCCTTCGGTCACGATATCGATATGCACCTGCGGATAGCGCTGCAGATAGGTCAGCACCAGCGGCGCCATGATCTCGCGCGCTGCCGTGGCGAAGGCGTTGATGCGCAGGGTTCCGGACGGCGTCTCCTGCTGCGAACGCGCCGTGTTCATGGCCTTCTGAATGCCTTCGAGCGCCGGCCTGATCTGCGCGACGAAGATCCGCCCGGCATGCGTCAGCGAAACGCTGCGCGTGGTGCGGTTGAACAGGCGGACGGAAAGCTCCCGCTCAAGCTTGCCAACGGCATTGCTGACCGCAGTCGTCGACAGGCCGAGCTCGACCGCCGCCGCGCGGAACGAGCCACAGCGAACGATGGCAAGAACCGCTTCGAGTTCGATCAGCGAATGGCGGCCCATTATCCCTGTTTCCGTGACACGCTATGCCGATTTCTCTCGGTTATCGTGATCAATGTCCATCGCTAGATCAGCCTCGTCACCATCGAGGAGATTATGATGTCCATCGAATTACCCCGGCCGATCGCCGATTTCGTCGAGGCCAATGCCCGTCTCGATCTCGACGGCATGATGGAGCCCTTCCTGCGCGACGCGCTGTTCATCGACAATGGCAAGCGCTTCCAGGGCCAGGCGGCGATACGCAAGCTGTTCGAGGAGGAAGTTCTCCCGGTGAAGGCGATCTTCATGCCCGACACGGTGCGGGAAGAGGGCGGCGATGTCGTCGTCGAAGGTCCCGCGGAAGGTGACTTCCCGGGCAGCCCGCTCCGCTTCACCTATCGTTTCACGCTGGTGAACGGCGCCATCAAGACGCTGGAGACCACGGTATGACCATCGTCTCCAACGCGACCGAATTCGCGGGCAAGCGCGTGCTTGTCAGTGGCGGCACCAAGGGCCTCGGCCGCGCCACGGTCGAACGCTTCCTCGCGGGCGGCGCCCGCGTCATCACCGCGGCCCGTTCGATCAAGGACCCGATCGATAGCGTCGACTATGTCCAGGCGGATCTGACGACGGCTGAGGGCGGCGCAGCATTCGCCAGGGCCGCGCTCGAGCGGCTGGGCGGCATCGACATCCTGGCCCATGTCGTTGGCGGCTCCTCGTCACCGGCGGGCGGTTTCGCGGCTTTGACCGACGAGCACTGGCTCGCCGAGCTTAATCTCAATCTGCTCGCTACCGTTCGGCTCGACCGCCTGCTGATCCCGCAGATGATCGAGCGCGGCCAGGGCGTAGTGGTGCATGTCACCTCGATCCAATCCGTGCTGCCGCTGCCCGAATCAACGACGGGCTATGCCGCTGCCAAGGCTGCGCTCCGGACCTACAGCAAGTCGATCTCAAAGGAGCTCGGCCCCAAGGGCGTGCGGATCAACGCCGTCTCGCCCGGCTGGATCATGACCGAGGCGGTGGACGATTTTCTCGAGACGCTTCGTTCCGCTGGTGGCGGCACGATCGAGGATGCGCGTCAGTCGGTGCTCGATGCCCTGGGCGGCATCCCGATCGGGCGCGGCGCGGAGCCGGAAGAGGTAGCGGACCTGATTGCCTATCTCGCCGCCGACCGCGCCGCCGCCATCCATGGCGCGGAGTTCGTCATCGACGGCGGCACCATCCGCACGGTCTGAACTTGGCGCTCCGATGGTCGCCTCCCTCATTGGGGAGACGTCGGGGCACTGGCTATCAATGGCTCGGGTGAGTCAGCCGAAGGTGAACGAATGAATCAGGCTGGGGCTGGCCGGCAGCTTTGCGCCCCACTATCGGTCGTTCGATCTACCGGCCCGCGATCCTGAGAGCCGCCGTTCTACTCCAAGGACAGTCACGCACTTTTGTACCGTCGGGCGATGCCAGCACCGCTATACCGGCACCCGCGAGGGCCGAGCGAGCCCGTTCGAAAGCCTGGTCGTGGCGGGCATCGGCATCCGATTTGGGATTCGGCGCACAATGGAGTGGCGGCTAGCGCCTGAAAGGGAAGCTCAATTGTGAGCGTGGTGTGGGAATGCGAAGAAGACATGGCCCTCGTCTATCCATTCACCACCGTCCCACCATTCGGGTGCAGTACTTGGCCCGACATGTAGCTGGCATCCTCGCAGGCGAGGAACAGGAAGGCGGGCGCCACCTCGTTGGGCTGGCCGGGCCGGCCCATCGGGGTGTCCTCGCCGAACGTCTCCATCTTCTCGGGCGAAGCCCCGCCCATTGGGTTGAGTGGCGTCCAGATCGGCCCCGGAGCGACTGCATTCACGCGGATGCCTTCGCCGACGAGGTTCTCCGAGAGGCTGCGGGTGAAGGCCGTGATAGCCCCCTTGGTGCTCGAATAGTCGAGCAGTTCCTTTGAGCCCTGGTACATCGTCACCGAGGTGCAGTTGACGATCGCCGCACCCTTTTCGAGGTGCGGGCGCGCAGCCTGGGTCAAGAAGAACATCCCGAAGATATTGGTCTGGAAGGTGCGGCGCAGCTGGTCCTCGGTGATATCGGTAATGTCCTTGTCGGGGTGCTGCTCGCCGGCATTGTTCACCAGTATGTCGAGCTTTCCGAACTTATCGATCACCTGGGCAACGGCGTAATCGCAGAAAGCCTTGTCGCCGACATCGCCTGCAATGGTCAGCGCCTCGCGGCCCTCGCTACGAACGATCTCGGCGGTCTTCTCGGCATCGTCATGCTCGCAGAGATAGACGATCGCCACATCGGCGCCTTCGCGCGCATAGAGCGCGGCGACGGCGCGGCCGATGCCGCTGTCCGCGCCGGTAATCAGCGCGACCTTGCCCGCGAGACGTCCGGAGCCAGGGTAACGCGGCTCCCATTCGGGCTTGGGTTCGAGCGCGCTCTCGTGGCCGGGCAGCGCGTCTTCGTGGATCATATCGGCGGTATCGGACATCGTGGCTTCTCCTCGCCTTGAAAAACCCGTTGGCGTGGAAAGAGTTCTTTCCAGTTGGCCAGAAGCCGAGCTTTTCGCGCGGTGGGCCTCACTCCGGTGCGTCGGCCCGCGGGCCCGAAAGTGGGAGCGCGAGCTCGGCTTGCCGCCCGCCCGTCATATCAGCGCGCCATCCGTCCGAGTTGAGCGGACGTACCGCAGGGTTCACGCATAACGGATGATTGGCCGTCCCCCCAACCGATCGGCCCGCCTGCCTCAGGACAGGACGCGTGGACTGCGCGTGCCATTCTCATTGGGAGAATTGGGATCGGATGCGGGCTTGCGTGAGATAGGTGATTTACGGGAGCCGATCTCAGGCAGCGAGCGTTCAGCGGTCATGCCGCGCAAGCTCAAGCTATTCCGGACAGCGATCGGCTTTCACGACGCCTATGTTGCCGCGCTTAGCAAGAAGGCAGCGCTCGAGGCCTGGGGCGCGGATGTGGATCTGTTTGCGCGCGGAGCGGCCGAACTGGTGAGCGACCCTGCGCTGTGTGAAGAGGCGCTTGCGCATCCGGGGAAAGTCCTCAAGCGTCTGCGCGGCAGCGAAGACGAACATTTTGCCGCGCTCGAGGCGGCGGACCGGGGCGGCGCGCAAGCCGGCAAACCGCGCAGGACGAAGACGTCGCTCGCGAAAACCGAAAAGCTCGTGCCGAAAGCGAAGCCCAAGCCACCCCGGCCGCCCAGGCCGGACCGGGCGGCACTCGACAAGGCCGAGGAAGCGCTGAAGGCCGTGGAACAGGCTGCCGGCGCAGTCGCGCGGACCTTCCGCGAACGCGAGAAGGCGCTTGCGAGAGAGCGGCACGCGGCAGAACGGGGCGCTGAACGAGAAGTCGGTGAGGCGCGGGCGATGCGCGACACGGAGAAGGCCAGCTATGACCGGGCTATGGCGCGCTGGCGGAGTTGAGGCGGCCGATCTGGGATAGGGCGGAGTATTGGGACCGGCGCCCCGATCAGCGATTGTCGGGCCCCGCAACATTGGCGCTGTTGCCGACGGGTTCGCCTTCCTTCAGCTGCTTGTAGTGGCCGAAGTTCATGCCGACGAATATGATCACTGCGATCGCAAGGATGATGATCGGGACGAGGATGAGCCCGCGTCGTTTGCGCGGGGTCAGTTCGGTGGATTCCTGGGGGTGCGGATTGCTGTCCATTTGCTCTCTACCCGCAGGAAAAGGTCCGGTTCCGCATCGGAGCTACGTAGCCGCCAAGCAACATAGGGCACAATTCCGGGCGTGGGCTCCCGGCTGACTGGTCAGGTTGTCGGCAATCTTGATGGATCGGTGCCTCTGACAGGTTGGAGCGTTAACGGATGTCTGGAGGCGCTTTGATGACCGATGAACTTGCAGAACGAGAGCGGGATATTGATCTGACGCGCGATGAGCGCGCGGCGGTGGCGGAACGTCAGTCCGCCAGTGCCAAGGTAATCCACGAGGTCATCCGGCGGCACGGCGACGAGGAGCTGGAGCGGCCCACCATTTCCCTGATCTGGTCCGGTCTCGCCGGGGGCGTGGCGATCAGCGCGTCGGTAATCGGGCAGAGTCTTCTGGAGGAGCATCTTCCCAGGGCTGCGTGGACGCCGCTGGTTGCCAGCCTGGGCTATACGCTCGGTTTCCTGATCGTGATCCTCGGGCGGCTCCAGCTGTTCACGGAAAGTACTTTATCGGCGGTCATCCCTGTCGCAACGCATCCGGGATGGGCGAATCTTGGTCGCCTCCTTCGGTTCTGGGCCATCGTCCTGGTCGCGAACCTGATAGGAACGCTTCTCATCGCCTGGATGAACACGCATCTCTGGATCACCTCGGCCGAGCATTACGCGGCGATGCTCGATCTCTCCCGAAAACTGCTGGTGCATGACTGGCTCGCGTTGATGAAGCTCGGCATCCCCGCCGGCTTCCTCATTGCCGCGGTACCCTGGGCGCTGCCGTCGGCGCGGGGACAGGAATTCTGGATCGTGCTGGTCTTTACCTATTTCATCGCGCTTGGTGGCTTCGCCCATGTGGTCGCCGGGTCCGGCGAGGCATGGCTGCTGGCGCTGGCCGGCGAGACGTCCTTCGCGCACGCGCTGTTCGGGATCATCCTGCCGGCGCTGATCGGCAATATCCTCGGGGGCACAGGTCTGTTTGCGCTCCTGGCCCATGCACAGGTTCGGCAGGAGCTCGGAAAATAGATTCTGCAGCGATCCGGACGGCGAGTCCGGTCGGCGATTTCCGTGGGGTCGTCTCCATGGATCGTGCTGGAAGCGATCGAGTTTGGGCGGTTCCGGGCGGAAGGCGGGGTTTGAGCGAGCCCCTCGTTACGAGGCGCTGCCTTCACTCGGTTTCCTGGATTCCAACAAAAAAGAACGAATTTTTCCTTTCCGAGTCTTGGCCCTTCACGGCGCGAGCGCGCGCATGAGGCGGCGTAGCTCTGGTCGGTGCGCGATTATTCTCAGGTGAAAGTCGAAGGGGGCGGGCGGTACTTGCTTTTCGGGCTAAGCCATGGCGAGCAGGCATCGACCGGACCAATGCGCCGGTTCATTCACGGCCCCTTCGCCTGAGCGCAGCGACGTCCCGACCACAGCGAGACGGGCGGACCGGGGGACGACGCATCAACGCGAGGGTTTTCGGGATTCCCAGGCCTCGAAGTGTGGCTTCAGCGCGCCGGTGGCGACGTCGCCACTCATGCTTGGATTGTAACAACGCCGGATTGATAGCCTCAACGGCCGAGGTGACCGAGGCAGTCGGGAAGGGCGCCCGCTCGTTCGAGGGGGCGAGGGCAACGTGTCGCTCGACGATCCCAACGCCTGCGACGGGATTATCTTTGATTCACCCACCTGAAGCGGGTCCCTCGGCTAACGCCTCAGCGATGCGCCGCGCGAGAGCAGACCCGGCCTTTTCTTCAGCAGGGACCTTTGGATGAATCAGCTTCAAGACCTAGCTGCCCGGCGGCTTGGAGTGCCTCGATGATGGCCAGCCTCCATTGCCGCCTTCCGTCTAAACAGTCGACAGCATGCGAAGCACTTAACACATTGTTAGCCTCCTGACAATTTTGTCAGGTGACTGACAAAATTCAAGGCTACGCGACGCGATCGATCGCCATGTGGGCGAAGCGATGCTATTTCGCTGGACGGGCGGTTATGGAGGATGCGCTTCGCGTCCATGGGCTGGGCGCCTCGCAGTGGTACGTCCTACACCAACTTTCCACCGTCGGTCCCACGAAACAGCGCGACCTTGTCCAGAAGCTCCAGGTCGAACGGGCGACCCTGAGCGCGGTGGTCGGGGCGCTCGTAGCCAAGGACCTCGTCGAGCAGGTGCAGGACACCGTCGATCTGCGGCAGAAGGTACTTCGCCTTACTCCCGCCGGCGAGAATCTGTGGGCCGAACTGCCCGACCTCAGTTTCATCCAGGAAGCGGCGTTCGGCGGCGTCAGCGCGGCCGACGCTGAGGTCGTTGTGCGCGTGCTTCGGATTGCCACCGAGCGCCTCGTTCAAAAATCCGAAGGAGGAATGAGATGACGATCCTTTTGACGGGTGCGACCGGGCTCGTGGGAGAGCGCCTCTTATCCCGCCTCATCGGCGCGGGCGTCAGCTGCCGCGCCCTGGTTCGGCCCGGCAAGACCGTCGCAGTCGGTGCCCCGGTCTGCGAGGGGGACCTTTTCGACCGCGACACGCTCGTGCGGGCGGTCGACGGCGCCTCGGCAATTGTGCATCTCGCCGCCGTGTTTCGCACCGCCGACACCGCTCTGATCTGGAAGAGCAATTTCGAGGGGACGCAAAACCTGATCGCCGCGGCAAAAGCGCACGCGCCCGATGCACGCTTCATCATGGCTAGCACGGCGCATGTGTACGGTCGGAACGGCTCCCATCCCGGTCGAGAGAGCGATAAGGTCGATCCTGAGCAGGCCTATCCCGCGAGCAAATTGGCCGCCGAGCGGGCGCTCCAGGATAGTGGGCTTGCCTGGTCCGTCCTGCGTTTCCCCTTTGTGTATGGCGACGGTGATGGGCATCTTGAGGCGCTGCCATCGCACCTGAATGCCTTTGCCTTCCACCCGGCGCAGCGCATGAGCACAGTCCACCACATCGACATCGCGGTAGCCATCAATCGGGCGCTGGCCGGCGCGTTCGATGGACGGATCGTCAACATCTCGGACGATGCCGCGTCAACGATCTACGAACTGGTACGCTTCGTCGGCAAGGATATGGAAGAATCGTCGGAACCGATGCGGGACCCGTGGTATCTGCACGTGGACGGATCTCTGGCCCGCAGTCTCGGCTTTCGACCGACCGTGCGCACGGTCCGCGAAGCGGTCGAGGGCGGCATGATGTAGGTCCCGCTGCCTGCAGCTATGCGGTGAGCAACTCAGTTTCCAAGGCTGCGAAAGTTTCCCGCAAAACGGTGGGCATCGTGCGTGCGCCGGCCTCCTCGTTGAACGCTTCGGTGGACAGGCGGATGGCGCCCATCGCGATCATCGCGACCAGCTTGAGCACAGGTTCCTGTCCAGGGGCGGGCCAGCGCTTGCGTAAAGCCGCGAGCAACGTCCTCTCATGCTCCACATAGCTGGCCTGCTTGCGGGCCTGGACGGTTTCGTTCGATCGCATCAACCGATCGATCGCGAGCATGTCGTCAGGAGGGACTGCGGTGCATACCTCAAGAACGGCGTCGCGTACGACCTGGAGCGGTTGCATCCCCGGGGGGGCTTTGCCGATCGCCTCGGCGATCATGGCGCCCATCCCACTCTGCAGGGAGATGAGGATGTCGTCCTTGGACTTGAAGTAATGGAAAAAGGTTCGCCGCGAGATCGCGGCCGCCGCGGCGATATCGTCCAGCGTGGTCGCTTCATAGCCGCGGTCGAGGAAGAGGCGTATCCCGGCATCGGTGATGCGCTTCATGGTCTCGCGTCGCTTGCGAGCCCTGAGGCCTTCCTCTGATTTCGCCGTCGGGAATGTCGCCGTCACGCTAATCCTCTTGAAATATGCACTGAGTGCAAATATTATTCTGCACTCAGTGCATTCATATGGGCGGATGAAACATGCGTAAATGGACGGCTGCAGATATTCCCCCGCAGAAGGGGCGCACCGCGATTGTCACAGGGACAGGAGGTCTCGGCTACGAGACGGCGCTCGCCCTGGCGCGCGCGGGCGCGAACACGATCATCGCCGGCCGCAATGCGCACAAGGGGGCGGCCGCAGTGGCTCGAATTTCCGCTCGGCTTCCATCCGCGCGCGTGCGGTTCGAGTTGCTCGATCTCGCGTGCCTGGCTTCGGTCGCAACGTTCGCGGCCCGATTGAACGGCCAAGAGGAGAAGCTCGATCTCCTGATCAACAATGCCGGCGTGATGGTTCCACCCCGACGTGAGGAGACGAGGGACGGTTTCGAACTTCAGTTCGGAACGAATTACCTCGGTCATTTCGCGCTCGCGAACAGCCTGCTGCCGCTGCTTCGCAAGGCGGGTGACGCAAGGGTCGTCTCGCTTTCGAGTGTCGCTGCACGGAGCGGAGCCATCGACCTCGACGATCTCAACAGCGAGAAACGCTATGAGCCGATGCCCGCGTACAGCCAATCGAAGCTCGCCTGCCTGATGTTCGGCCTCGAGTTGCAGCGTCGCAGCACCGCCGGCGATTGGGGGGTGACGAGCATCATTGCGCATCCCGGCGTCGCGCGTACCGAACTCCTGCACAATGCGCCCGGTCGCTGGAGCGGGATGGGCCTGGCGCGGACATTATTGTGGTTTCTCTTCCAGCCCGCCCCGCAAGGGGCTCTGCCGACGCTTTTTGCAGCAACATCTGACGACGCCGAACCGGGCGGCTATTATGGCCCGGATGCACTGGGCGAGACGCGCGGATATCCCGCACCGGCGCGGATCCCGCCGGCTGCACTGGACGAAACAGTCGCGCGGCGCCTTTGGGAGGCCTCCGACAAGCTGATCCAGGGCTTCGGCAGCTGAAAGCGGACATGACCGCTTTCGGGAAAGAAGTCGGCATAGCTGCCGTTGAGCGAGCCTCGGCTTCCGGCAGCACGCGACCGGCCCTCGCCATTTGGCACCCGAACGCTGAACTGCAGTTTCTGCCGAGAGCCGCCATCGAGACGCGCCAACCTGGCTCGTCCTTTTGTCAGTTGCGCGCGGTCGCGAACTCCAACCTGATTCCGCCCGGGATAAAGACGAGGAAGTGGCGGGTGGTGGATCCAGGTCGAGTGGGCTGAGGCGCCACATCGACGGTGACGCCGGGATGGGTCCCGACCCACCTCGCTGATGCGATGCGGTAAGGAGGAAAGCGCATCGAGATCCAGATCGGTCAACGCCGCGCGCTTGCCGAGTTTCTCCGCCATGGGACTTAATAGGGTCGCGAGGGGCATGGGATGTCTTTCCTGTCGGGGCGAGGAAATCTCCCTCAGCGCCGGTGCCCGAGCAGGATCACGGCGATGAACATGAACGCATGCAGATATATGATGGTTCACCCAAGGTTAGCCGATCCGAGGCCAATGCAGGATAGAAGTACCTTCAGCGCGGCTGCGGGAGAGGTTCCAAGGCGCGAGCCGGACCGTGTTGGGCGTCGAGAACTTCGGTGCTCAATCGCGACGGCCTAACCTATGTCACAACCCGACATAGGATCGGCTGATACATCGGAACCGAGCTCCGGGGGCACATGGAGTACGAAATGATCAAGGAGAGTGACATCGAGTATCTCAGTCGCCGGGTCGAAGAGGAACGCGACAAGGCCGAGCATGCCCGCGACCCCTCAAGTTACCGGGCGCATACAGAGTTCGCTCGCGCATACGAGCGAAAGCTCCAGGCGCTGATCGCTGCGCAGCCGGGGCCGGGGCTGCGGAATGGCCATGCCGCCCGATAAGCGGGAAGGGCGGATCGGGCAGCGCGCTGCGGAGGCGCAGATCGCGCGGACCTTGCGATGGATACGCATCCGCGATGAGGGGCGTCGCGCATCAATCCCACAGCGGTCATGGTTGATGCGTTTGCTGGGGCGCTGAAGGCCAAGCCCAACGGCGAGAGACATCAAGGGTCGACCTGGTTGCCACCACCGTACGTTATCTCGAACGGACGTCCGCAATTGGGCAAGCGCGCCACCTCTCTACCGCCTTGGGATGGTGGGGAAGCTGCCGATCGCGGCCGCGACCAGCTAGTTCGGCGCGCTCCCTCAACGGCCCATTGCGGCCGTGGAGACAATCCTGCCGGGTCATCCGAAGATAGAGAACACGGTCCGATATCTCGGCGTCGACATTGAAGATGCTTTGATACTTGCTGAACGAACGGAACCCGAGGCTGGGCGCTCTATCCGCGCTCAATATGGGCCGCGCCGACGCCCGCCGGCTACGCGCCCCGATTTCGGATGTTAGGCGGAGCCTCCCGAAGTCCCGAAAGCTGCTAATGGACCTTTGCCGACAGTCTGCATCCGGTCGAGCAAGCGATAGCTGCCGCTTCAGAAACCGACAGTCAGGTTAAATGAGCCATAGCGCGTCCAGCGACCAGAAGGAGCGTTGGGTGCGTCGCGCAGGACGGTGCCCTTCGCCAGAAGCAGGACGTCCAACTCGAAACGTAGCCGGGCCGGCACCAGCCAGTAGCGGACCCGCCCCTCCAACTGGTGACCGGCAAAGTCGCCCGAGCGCCCCGATGCGTCACGGACTCCGGTCGTCGAGAAGCTGTCCCGGTCGGAGGCCAGCCACATCGCCCGGTAGACGGCGAAGGCATCGAGCCGGTTGGTGGGCGCGACCTCCAGACGAATCCCCGGCGTCATGATGTTGGCGCGCGCCACGGCGTTGTAGAGACCGGCGGGAGCAAGATCGGCGCGTCGCATTCCGTACAGCGTATCGAACCGGCCGAACTTGCCGCCGGGCTTGTCACCGCTCGCCCGGTCGAACTCGACCGACAGGCGCGGTTTCCAGGCGCCGGCGAAACTGTAGCCGAGATCGGCATGGATGAAGCTGGCGGAAACGGCCTGCCGTGCGGCGGCAGGCGTTAGCGAGGCGCTGATGCTGCCGGTCTGGTAGAAAGCCTCGACCTCATAGTCGAAGGCACCGGCGTGAGGCTCGGCAATGATCCGGCCGCCGAAGGTGTCGAGCGAGCGGTCCCGGGTAGGCCGGCCCGGTGCATCGCGTTCGCCCAAGTGGAAATAGGTGAGTTCGACCATTCCCGGCCCAAGCGTCCTAGCCCTGCTGAGCTGGCCGCCCCAAAGCACTAGGTCGAAATTTTCCCGGTCGAACTGGACCTTGGCATCGCGCAGGCTCTCAGGATCGTCGGGCAGGCGGAGCTGCGGGAGCGTGTAGATCAGGGTCGCCCTCACACCGCCAGGCGCCGCGAAATCCGCGCGGACGCCGGTGTAGCCATTGGTGGTGTTGCGATAGTCGTCCGCAGCCACAAGGCGGCGCGAGCCGAGATTGAGCGCCATCCGCCCGGCGGTGAGGGACAGTTTGGTCCCATCGCCGAACGCGCCGTCGAAGTCGGCGGCGACATAAGCCTGGACCGGCTCAAGCGCATTGACTTCATTGGTCGTGATCGGCGTGCCGGCGCTGCCGCCCCAGACCCGACTGTCGAACAGCTCGACGCCGATCCGGACCGTGTTCGCCTTGTACTCGGCAAGGATGTTCGTCCGCACGTCGAGCAGCGTGTCGGCCTGGTTGAAGCCTGCCCGCGCCTGACCGTCGATCGTCTCAAGACGCATCCGCACCGCGCCGGCGAGGCTCAACCCGTCGGGCTTCTCCTGCGCAAGTGCCGGGGCAACCCCGCCTAAGGCCGCCACCACGCCTAAAGAGCCTGTAGGCTAGGCATTGATATAGGTGTTCCTCCGATTCGAATATGATGATACATGTGCATCTATATGGTATCAACCGAGTCGCCCGACTGGCTCGCGCTCCTCCACCAGCTTCCTGCGAAGCCGCCCTATCTGCGCGTGAAGATCTGGCGCCGGCTCCAGGCGATCGGCGCGGTGCCGCTCAAGAATGCCGTCCATGTCCTGCCGCGCAGCGATGCGAGCGAGGCGGCATTTCGCGAGCTGCTCGACGAGATCGTCGCATCGGGTGGCGAGGCGACCCTGATTGCCGCCCGACTGGTCGCCGGCCAGAGCGACGTCGATGTGCGGGCGCTCTTCGATGGCGCCCGCGACGCCGACTATGCCGAGATCGCCCAGGCTGCCCGGCGCCTGCTCGAGACGGGCCCTGCCAGCGGGCAGGACATCGCCCGGCTCCAGAAGCGACTGGAAGAAGTCGGCCGGCTCGACTTCTTCTCCGCCCATGGCCGCCAGCAGGCGGACGCTGCGCTCGCCGAGCTCGAGCGCCAGCGCTACCGGCATCCGGATGTCGGCCGTAGCGCGCCGGGGCCGGTGATCGGGCCCGAAGATCTTGTCGGCAAGACCTGGGTCACGAGGCGCGGCGTCCATGTCGATCGCATCGCCTGCGCATGGCTGATCCGCCGGTTCGTCGATCCCGGCGCGTGTTTCCGGTTCGTCGATGGCAAGTCGCATGTGGCGGCGCCGGGCGAATACCGCTTCGACATGGCCGAGGCCGAGTTCACCCATGAAGGCGATCGCTGCAGCTTCGAGACGATCGTGCTGCGCGCCGGGCTGGGCGAGGATCCGGGCCTCATTGCCCTGAGCGAGATCATCCACGAGCTCGACATCGCCGACGGCAAGTTCGCGCGCCCCGAGACCGCGGGTGTCGGCGCGATGCTGTCCGGCGTCTGCGCCGCGACGGACGACGACTTTGAGCGCATCGCACGCGCGAGCGACGCCCTCGACCAGTTTTACGCCTTCTTCTCCAGCCGAAAGGCCGACCGATGAACGCAGCCACCGTCGGGACCGGTGCCGCAATGCCTTCCCAGGGTCATGGCATCCCGTTCGGCGATGCGGTGCGCGTCTGGGCGCGGATTGCCGCGCTCTCCTTCGGCGGCCCCGCCGGCCAGATCGCCGTGATGCACCGCATCCTGGTCGACGAGAAGAAGTGGATCGGCGAGGAGCGGTTTCTCCACGCGCTCAACTATTGCATGCTGCTTCCCGGGCCCGAGGCCCAGCAACTCGCCGTCTATATCGGCTGGCTGCTCCACAAGACCAGGGGCGGGCTGGTCGCCGGCACGCTGTTCGTGCTGCCCGGCTTCCTCGCCATCCTCGCGCTTAGCTATATCTACGTCCTGCTCGGCCAGGTTCCGCTGGTGGCCGGATTGTTTTTCGGCCTGAAGGCGGCGGTGCTGGCGGTGGTGCTGCAGGCGGTGGTGCGCGTGGGCTCGCGCGCGCTCAGGAACAATGTGATGCGCGGCCTCGCCGCCGTCGCCTTTTTGGCGATCTTCCTGCTCGGTGCGCCGTTCCCCCTGATCGTGCTCGGCGCCGCGCTGGTCGGCTATGTCGGTGGCCGCGCCGGCGTCGAAGTCTTCAAGGGTGGCGGTGGGCACGGCACGTCCAAGGGTGCGATTGTCCACGACCGCGACACTGCGCTCGGCGAAGGCCTGCCCGAGCATGCCCGGCCCAATCTCGCCTGGTCGCTCAAGATTTCCGGCGCGCTGCTGTTCCTCTGGCTGGCACCGGTCGCCGCATTGCTGATCGTGGCCGGGCCCGGCGACGTGTTCAGCCGTATCGCCACCTTCTTCAGCCAGATGGCAGTGGTCACCTTCGGTGGCGCCTATGCCGTGCTCGCTTATGTCGCCCAGGAAGCAGTCGGTACGCACCATTGGCTCAAGCCGGGCGAGATGCTCGATGGCCTGGGCATGGCCGAGACGACCCCGGGGCCGCTGATCATGGTGACGCAGTTCGTCGGTTTCCTGGGCGCCTTCCGCGCCGAGACCGGCATGCCGCCGCTCCTCGCGGCGACGCTCGGCGCCATCCTCACGACCTGGGTGACTTTCGTTCCCTGCTTCCTGTGGATCTTCGCGGGTGCCCCCTTTGTCGAGAGGCTGCGCGGTAACCGGGCGCTATCGGCGGCACTCGCGGCGATCACCGCCGCAGTCGTCGGCGTCATCCTCAACCTCGCGGTCTGGTTCGCGATCCACACCCTGTTCGGCCAAGTGCAGGCGCTGCCCTTTGCCGGCGGCACCCTCGACGTGCCGATCCTTGCCTCGGTGAGGTGGCCGGCGCTGATCCTCGCCGTCGGCGCGATCGTCGCGGTGTTCCGGTTCAAGGTGGGCGTGCTGCCAGTATTGGGCGTCTGCTCAGTGCTCGGCGCGGCGTATGTTCTGCTCGCATAGTGCCGCAGCGAGAATGCGAGTAGGGCCCCAGCTTCGCCCTACAGCAGGCGTTGAGGGAAGATGCCTCGCCATTACGACCTCAACTGCGGTCACTACAGGCAGAAGCGCCTACCCCCTGCAAGCCACTGTTCATCCGGCATCCAATCGACCTGGCGGGAGCGCGCGCCTATTTCGCGGTCAGAAGCGTGAGCTTGTGGATCTGCGGCGGCTCTGCGAACAGATCTCCGGCCTTCTCCATCAGCGCCGCAGCCACCTTGCCGCCGAGATGCGCCTGCCGATCCTCCTCGGTGTCGAACGTGTCGAAGATGGCGTATGCGCCAGGGGCTTCTTCGATCGCATACCAGGTTAGCGTGCCCGGTTCGTCTTGCACGAGTGGCAAAGCCGATTGGAGGAATGCGACGACGTCGCTCTCCTTGCCGGGCTTGGCCTTCAAGGGCACGTAAAGAGCAAGTTTGGGCATGATCATCTCCTGGATGGCGCGACCTGGCAAGTCGCTCGAGGGTGCAACCAACGAGTAGGTCGAACGGGTCCCAGCTTGCCGCGTCGATCCAGGGGGCCGGAAAGATTTCGTTTAGTCCCTGCGTTTACACCATCTCGATGCCGGTCAGCATGAACCCGAGGTCGCTCGAGCTTATCCGCAATACCTTTGTGGACGTGGTCTTCGCGCGGGAGCGCGCGGCAGGCTTGTTCTACGACAGGCTCTTTCACCTGGCGCCTGAAACGCGAACGCTCTTTCGGAGCGACCTGGAAGAACAAGGCCGCATGTTCGTTGACGCGCTGGCCAAAATCGTCACCGGCCTTGACCGCCTGGAGAGCATGCTTCCCGAACTCAAGGCCCTTGCGGTGCGTCATGTCCGCTATGGGGTCGAAGAACGGCATTACGCCATTGTCGGTTCGGCCTTGCTCCACATGGTCCGGGAGCTTGCCTGGCCGATGTTCGATACCGATACGGAGGTGGCCTGGTCCGAGGCCTACGCTGTCGTCTCCGGAGCGATGATCGAGGCGAGTCGGCGCGAGTGGCAGCGCCTCGCTCGAGCCTCATCCGAGCACGCTGCCGCCTGCGGTACCCGGCCAGCTGAGGATGGGGCACCGAAACGGAAATCGGCCTAGGCGCAGCCGCACCCCCTGTCTCGCGCCATTAACGGCTCGGAGTTTGGCCAATCCGCCACAAGCAGCCCGCACGCCTTCGACGCAGCCGGCTGTCCTTGCTGCCGCATCGGTTGCCGGCATCGGCTGAGAGCAGGGATGGCCGTCACCGACAGCCGCAGCGGCGCGTCCCCGCAGGAACGCGCCGGGGGGATCAGGGCATCAGCACGCTGTCGATGACGTGAATCACGCCGTTCGACTGGTTGACATCGGCGATGGTGATCTTGGCCTTGCCACCCTTCGCATCCACGACCCACCAGCTGCCGCCAGGGCCCTTCGTGACGGTGAGCTTTTCGCCCTGCACGGTGGTGAGCATCGCCTTGCCGCCGTGCATCGCCGCATTCTTGGCCAGCATTGCCGCACTCATCTTGCCGGGGACGACATGATAGGTGAGGATCGTGGTGAGCTTTGCCTTGTTCTCGGGCTTCACCAGCATGTCGACGGTACCCGCAGGCAGCTTGGCGAAGGCGGCGTTGGTCGGGGCGAAGACCGTGAAGGGTCCGGGCCCGGACAGGGTATCGACCAGCCCGGCCGCCTTGACGGCGGCGACGAGCGTGGTGTGATCCTTCGAGTTCACCGCATTCTCGACGATGTTCTTGGTCGGGTACATCGCCGCACCGCCGACCATCGGATAGTGTTGGACGGCGGCGACCGCGCCGGTGGCGAGCAGCGCCGAACCGGCGATCGCGAGACTGAGCTTCTTGAGGCTGGGCATCTTGGCTTCCTTCTCCGGCACCCGAAGCTGGGTGCGGAGAAGCTACGGCGGCAGGTGTCCAGCGGATGCAGCCAAGGCTCAGATCGTCGAGATTTTTCCCGCCGCGATCGGAGCGCTGCTCGGCGCCTTGTGCGGCGCGCCTTCGCGCGGCTCGAGCGTGATCGCCAGCGTGGCGCCGTCAGAGAGCAGGGCACGATGGGGGCTTGGCACATCGACCTGGCTTACCCCGTCCGCCGAGACCAGGCCGAGCGAGCGCGGCACGCCATCCGCCGGGATCACCCAGAGTTCGGGCGCAAGCTGGCTACCCGGCAGGCGCACCGCCCGGATGCGCAGCACACCGCGCGCCGGATCATAGGAGGCGGCAAGCAAGGCGGGCGCATCGCTGCTGCCGAGCTGGGCGATCACGGCTTTCTCGGGCGCGCGCACGACCTCGACCGGCGAAGGCGTCGGGCGCAGTACCAGGACCGCGGCGAGCGATGCAGCCAGCGCAGCGCCAGCCAAAGCACCGATCCGCCAGCGGGCGATCGCGCGCCGAACGCGGTGACCGCCTGCGCCTTGCAGACGCCGTTGGATTGCAGGCCATAGCGCGGCCGGGGGCTGCGCCTCGAACTGGGTATAGAGCGGCTCGAAGCGCGTATTCCAGCGATCGACGGCGGCGGCGAAATCGCGATCGGACAATAATAGCCGCATCGCGCGGGCGCGCTCTTCGCCTTCGAGCAGGCCCAGGACCAACTCGCCGGCGAGCGCGTCGCGCTCCTCGGGCGTCATCGACTCAGCCATCGGTCAGGCACGCCTTGAGCTGGATCAGTCCGCGACGCACCCAGCTCTTGAGCGTGCCGAGCGGCACCGCCATCGCCTCGGCAAGCTGCGAATAGGTCAGGCCATCGAAAAAGGCAGCGCGGATCGCGCGGCGCGAGCGCTCCTCGAGCGCATCGAGGCAATCGAAGATCCGCGCTTGCTGTGCTTCCGCGTCGATCTTGTCGGGCGCGAGCGGGCGATCGTCGGCAATCGCCGCGGCCGAGCTTTCGGGTAGATAGGCGGTCGTGCCGTTGGCGCGGCGCCAGTCGATCGCGGTGTTACGGGCAATCGTGCAAAGCCAGGTGATCGGGCTCGCGCGTTCGCCATCGAAGCGCCCGGCCCGGTCCCAAACCTTGATGTACACCTGCTGCAAAATATCCTCTGCGGCTTCGCGATCTCCCGAGATACGCAGGCAGACGCCAAAAAGCTTCGCGGCGGTGGCGTCATATACGTTGCGCAGGGCGGCTTCGTCGCCATCGGCGACGCGGCCAAGATCGGCGACGAGTTGCGCTCTTTTCCTATCCGTTGCCGCATCGACCATTGTCTCGAAGCCTATCGGACCCTAGCCTCGCTGTCAGCGCGCATTTTGGCGAAGCACGCCGAGCGAGCGCTTCGCGGTCGGGAAATATCCGGTTCGGGTCACCGGGGAAATGTGACGCCACCGGCATCGGCGGCCGATCGGTTCGGCATTTGCGCGATGACCAACGCGTGTGGACCCCAGGTCTGGGCCTGAGGAAGGGCGCTCGCGCAACGCGCATTTGATGCTTGGCGAACCCGCTCGCATCGCTAGTTTGCGGCGGCAGCTTGGAGGGGGCCGCAGCCCCTGTGGCGGCCGCTGGACCAGGCGCGCCTGCCGGGGAGGGGAAGTCCGCCGTTGTCGAAGGGAGGTGCGGTGACCAAGAACATCCAGCTTCTGCTCGTCGAGGACGAGCCCATGATTCTCCTGAACGTCGAGGAGTCGCTTGTCGAGGGTGGCTTTGAGGTGACTACGGCTCTGAACGGCCGGGAGGCGATTGCCCGACTGGAGGAGCACTCGGATGGCGTTGCGGGTCTTATCACCGATGTGAGGCTTGGTGGCGATATCGATGGATGGGACGTGGCGCGCCGTGCGCGCGAGCTGGACCCGGGCGTGGCGGTCATATACATGACCGGCGACAGCGCGGCGGACTGGGCTTCTCAAGGCGTTCCGAACAGCTTGCTCGTGCAGAAGCCGTTCGCGCATGCGCAGCTCGTCACCGCAATTTCCACGCTACTCACGCAATCAGACAGCAGCTTGGGGAAATAGGCGCGAGCGCACCGCCCCGCGAATGACCTTGGAAAACGGGTGCGACGCCGAGGCGCGGCGTGGAGGGACGGCCGCGCCGACAAGATGCGCGGAGCTGCTACAAATTATGAGGGGAGGGATGCTGGGCCGGCGGGGGAGTGCGCCGAGCGGCCCAGACGCCTCGCAACCCGCGGCCTGCGGCTGGCCGAAGCGGAGATCGTAGCGGGAGCACTGACGGGAAGCCGCGCGTCGTGGCGCCACCCGTCCCGAGGCATGCGAGACGCTATGGTGCCAGCAGGGCACGCCATCCTCCCGCCGCCATCGCCCGTGCCTCGGCCACACGGCGACGGACCCGCGACATGAGATAGTCCGAGCGGCCCTTCCAGTCCGAGCGAACCCGTTCCTCGCCATAGAGCGCCACGGCCATCTCGCGATACGACGCCCCTGCCGCGAGCGCGTCGCCGACGCGCAGCGTCTCGAGGCGCCGGGGCAGGCCTGGCTCGGCCGGGTAGAGCGGACGCGCGAAGCGCCCGGTGCGCCAAAGGCCCAGCATGCGCCGAAGGGTCAGCACCGGCGCATCGACGCGGGTCAGCCCCGACAGCAGATAGTCGAGCCGCGCCGGCCCTTCCTCGACCAGCGTGCCTTCGACCACGTCGATGCGGATACGGTGCCATCCATCGGAGAGGGCGACATGCTCGCCTCCGCCGCCGCGTACGATCGTGGCCCAACGCATCAGGCGCCCCAGGTCGATCGCCTCGGGATCCGAACTTCCACTCGGCACCGCCCGGACCTGGAGCACGAACGGATCGAGGTCGGCGTGCCACAAAAGCCGCGCCTCGGGTGCAGGGCGCGCTGCGTCCTCGACGAAAGCACAGCCCGAAAGCCCGGGCATCCGCCTCCATCTCGAGATGGGGTGCCGCAGCGCCGTCACGCCGCAGCCGCGCGCTCACCTCGGCATAGGCAGGATCGCGGCGCAGCCACTCCCAGGCGAGGCCGGCGCGGTCGATGCCCGCCAGCGCGCGGTAGGGCGCGCTGTCCCGCCAGTCCGGACGGACGTCAGCCGCGGGCCCCATCGCCCGCCCATCGGGGCCAATGCCATGCCCAACAAAGGCTTGACCATGTTTCCGGCCACCCGAATTTGCCCTGTCGGCCGGATCGGACTAGACCCGACCGCCTATCGATCCGACCGCGGCGGCGATGGGAAAGCGCCGGGCGCGGACAGGGCAGGTGTCGATCACGGGCGCAGCGGCTTGGGGCGCGTCCTTCATCGGTACGGCGTCCCCCATGGTAATTGCGACAGCACAACAATTCGCGCTTGCGGTCGAGGCCGCCGCGAGCTTCGGCGAACTCGGCCGCCTGGTCGATGCGATCACCCGCGAGATGGGCTTCCGCTATTTCGCGCTGACCCACCATGTCGACACGTGGCGGGCGCCGCATCCGGCGATCCGCATTCACAATTATCCGCCGGACTGGGAAGCGTTCTTCGACGCCGAGGGGCTCGGCCGCTCCGATCCGGTGCACCGGGCGAGCCACCTGCGCAATCTCGGCTTTCCCTGGGCGATGCTGCGCGAGCTGATCGACCTGACAAGGCGCGACGAGGACATTTTGCTGCGCTCGAAGCGTGCCGGCCTCGCGGATGGCTATACGGTGCCCGCGCACCTGCCGGGCGAGGCGGAGGGGTCGTGTTCCTTCGCCACCGTCCATGGGCGAAGCTACCGCGTCGAGTGGATCCCGCTCGCCCAGTATGTCGGTACCGCAGCCTTCGAGGCGGCGCGCCGCCTGTCGGGCATGCGCCGCACCGACCTCGACCGGCCGCGACTCAGCGACCGCCAGCGCGACTGCATCTACTGGGCAGCCAGGGGCAAGTCGGAGTGGGAGACGGCGCAGATACTCGGCATCGGCCATGGCACGGCGGTCCAGCACATGAAGGAGGCGCGGCGGCGCTACGGCGTCTTCAACAAGACCCAGCTCGCGATCCACGCCCTCTATGACGGGGCGCTCACCTTCACCGATGCGATGATCCGTTGAAACTCCCCATTTCTGGGGAATGGTCAGCACCGGCCGCCAGGCACAGCATCGGGCCTCCACGACCAGGGGAGCCCGCAGATGCTGTTCACGCACGACGACGAGAGCGCCGCCAGCGACAAGGTGATGCGCGCGATGTTCGAGGCCAGGAAGCGCGTCTTCGTCGACCTGCTCGGCTGGGACCTGCCGATCCTGGCCGGCCTGTACGAGGTGGACCAGTATGACGACGCGCATGCGCGCTACCTGATCCTCACCGACCCCGACCAGAACCACCTGGCCTCGGCGCGCATCCTGCCGACGACGGGACCGCACATCCTCGGCGAGCTGTTTCCCGAGCTGTGCGAGGCATCCGTGCCGAGCGGTCCCGACACCTGGGAGATCTCCCGCTTCTGCCTGGAGCGCAGGCTGCGCGCGCCCGAACGCCGGCGCTGTCGCGACGCGCTGGTCATGGCGCTTGCGCATTATGCGCTGGCCAACGGCATCACCACTTATACCGGCGTCGCCGAGCAGGGATGGCTCGAGCAGATCCTCGCATTCGGCTGGCAGGCCGAGCCGCTCGGCCGGCCGAACCGCATTGGCACCATGGCGCTCGGCGCGCTGCGCATCACCATTACCCCGGATACTCCCCGCCTTCTCGCGGCGGGCGGCATCCAGGTCCCAGCGATGCTGGACCAGGCGGCGGCGTGATGGCGAACCGGCTCGAGACCGCACCCCGGCACCAGACAGCGCCCGGTGCTGTGCGGCAGCTGCTCGACCAGGGCTATTGCGTCCTGCCCAAAGCCCTCCCGGGCACCACGACCAAGGCGCTCGACGACGACCTCGCCCAGGCCTTCGCCGACACGCCGTTCTGCCGGGGCGGCTTCTACGGCGAGCGCACCAAGCGCTTCGGCCGGCTGCTCGCGCGCAGTCCGCATGCCGCCGAACTCGTCATGCACCCCGAGATCCTCGCCATCACCCAGGACGTTCTTGGGCCCTGGTGCGACTGCATCCAGCTCAACCTGACCCAGGCGATCGCGCTGCACCCCCAGGCGCTGCCGCAGCTGCCGCACCGCGACCAGGACATGTGGCGGGGCCCCACCGGCACCATCGAATATCTCGTCAATGTGATGTGGCCGTTCACGCCCTATCGCGAAATGAACGGCACCACACTGCTCTGGCCCGACAGCCACGGGCCAAAGGCGCTCGACCCGAACCCCCGCACCGACCCCATCGCCATCGAGCTCGATCCCGGCGACGCGCTCATCTTCCTCGGATCGACGCTGCACGGCGCCGGCGGCAACCGCAGCTTCACCACGCGCCGCGGCGCTATCATCAGCTACTGCCTGGGCTGGCTCAAGCCCTATGAAAACCAGTGGCTCGCCTATCCGCCCGACGTCGCGCGCCACTTCCCGCCCGAACTCGCGGCGCTGGTCGGCTACCGCCAGCACCGGCCCAACCTCGGCAACTATGAAGGCCAATGCCCGTCGATCCTGCTCCACGACACACCCAACCAGGCAATCGGAGCGGTCGATGCGCTACGCCCGGACCAGCAGGCGCTGATCGAGGCGTATGTCGCCGGGCAGCGTGGCTGACGCCACGATGAGCCCAGGCGCCACCTTCGAGCGCGTCTACAACGAGCTCAAGCGCATGCTGGCAGAGGGCGAATTGCCCCCAGGCATTCCGATCGAGCCTGCCCTGATCGGCACGCAGATTGCGTCAAGCATAACGCCCGTTCGCGACGCACTGCATCGTCTCACTGGAGAGCGGCTGGTGGAAGCGCCGAACCACAACGGATTTCGCGCCCAATCACTCAACGAGAACGCATTGCGCGATCTGTATGGTTGGAACTGGCAAGTGCTGGAGCTGCTCACTCGGCATTCGAACACAACTATTCCGCGAATTGTCGAGGATGCTGTCGGGGAGGACATCGCGACAGCATTCGCGAAGCTCTTTGAGGAGGTGGCCCGTGGGACCCGGAACAGCGAACACCTGTACGCCGTGCGCGCCTTGAATGACCGCCTCGCACCTTTTCGTCGTCTGGAGGCGCTCGTGCTCCAGGGTCTCGATGAGGAATATCGATCGCTTGCCTGCGCTATTCTAGCGGCGAAAGGGCCCGACCTCCGCCGTCTGCTCGCTTCCTATCACCGCCGTAGGCTGGGCGTGGTACCCGCTCTCCTGGCGGCGGCTTCACCGTAACACCCCCGATGCGACCGCGCCTGGCCAAGAAGCCCGTGGTCCCGAGCGCGGTCGACTCCGCGATCCACCCTTTTGAGCCACATCGTGGCACCCTCACCGGCGATAGCGGTCCATCACATGGAGCGACAAAGCCGCCCTTTGTCAGTCATACCCATGCTCGGCTCGATGCCAGGCGAGCGCTTTTGTGCTCGGGCTGTCGCCAGCCGCGCCCGGAGATCTGATCGATGTCGTGGAAAGGCCAGCATACTCGGTGTTGATGAGCTTTTCGGAGGTGAGGATACCGCCATCGACCGCGACCGAGATGAGACCGAGGTCGAACAGGGTATGGATGTCGGCGCGCAGGAGCAGGCCGTTCTGCGTGACGTTGGTGTCCTCTCCGAGGAATGGGCGAATATGCGCGGCCTCAAGCAATGCCTCGATGCCGCAGCCGGTCACCGCGCACTTGCCGCCATAGGCCGCCAATAGGTCGCGCCGAAAGCGCGGCTGTCCTTGCCGACGCGTGACCGCGCGCAGGATCTTCTCGCGCCCGTCCTTGAGATTGTTGGGGTCGAACTCCTTATCCGGCACCTCCAGGCTAGCCTGGCCGGTCCAACGCTGGAGCGTGAAGTTCGTCGGCTTGCCGCCGGAGTGCGCGACATAGCGAAACCGCCCCTCGTAGCGGAAGCCGGCCTCGGGATATTGGCGTTTGCTGTCGCGATAAAAGACGATCAGCTCGTCGCCATTCGCTTCGTGATCGATGATCATGCGATCGGTACGGCCCTGGGTCTGGCCTTGCCACTGGAGAATGTCTCCTTCGAGCCGGTCCTTATATTGCGTCCGATCCTTGGTTTTGTCCCTGGTGACGAACAGCCAGATTGAATTCGTGTCCTTGAGGCGGAACACGCCGTTATCGAAGTTGGCATCCACAATCCCGAAGCGCTCACGCATCGGAAGTCGCGCGTAGACGTCTCCCTCGACGAACGCCGGCGACATCCAGCGCGAGACCTGGAAGCCGAGCGCGTTCATGCGCGCGATGACCGGAGCTCCGCCGGTGAAATCGTCCGAATGAAGCGCGTTGGCGCGGCCGTGCTGAAACCCATAGGCGGCGGCGACCAGGGGCTTGCTGTCATAGCCCACCCCGTCCTCGACGACGAAATGGTCCCTGGACCGATCGAAGCCCGCCTCCGCGACGCTGTATTCCGCGATGAACGCATCGCGACCAAGTTCGCGGAAACGCGCCATCGCCAAACGGACGGCGCGCGGATCCGTCAGATCCGCCAGCTCTCCGCCAGTCGCCATTCGTCCCCCTTTTCGATCGCAGCATCCACGACAGTCCATGAATGTCCAGGGCTGTCGCGCATCGGCGAGGGTGGGGCCGCCGCCAGCGATGCACGGCCAAAAATATCTGTGGGAAAGCCGGTCGGGTGCCGCCCATGGGATTGATTGTCGTTCGCAGTCTGTTCTTTCTGTTGCAACGCGCCGAATCGCGATGTAAAACGATTCAATCCGCGGCATTCCGCGGTAACGGAGATTAGGCTATGGGGCGTGACGGAGCGAACGCGAAGCGCGTGACGACGACGCTGACCTCGCAACGCAAGTCGCAATTGGAACGGGTCGCCGAGCGCGAGGGCGTCACCGAAGCGTGGTTGGTTCGACGCGCCGTTGAGAAATACCTGGACGAGATCGGAGCTGGGTCGGTGCTTGGAACGAAAGGCGGCGAAGATGCGCGCGGCTGAACTGTTCGCCGGTTGCGGCGGGATGGCGCTCGGCATGGCGCGCGCGGGCTTTGATCACGCGCTCATGGCCGAATATGATCGCGACGCGGTCGGCACCGTGCATCACAATCGTGATCGGGGGCTTGAGCACATCGCCCATTGGCCGATGGAGCTCACCGATGTTCGCGATATCGACTGGGCCGCGCATCGCGGTCAGATCGAGGTCGTCTCCGGTGGGCCGCCCTGTCAGCCCTTCGGAATCGGCGGCAAGAAGGCGGGGCATGAGGACCGGCGCGACATGTGGCCCGAGGCGATCCGCGCGATTCGCGAGACGGGCCCGAAGGGTTTTCTGTTCGAGAACGTTCGCAATCTCGCGGGCCCCCGCTTCTCGCCCTATCTCGATTGGATCAAGCAGCATCTGCGCCATCCCCAGGATGAGCGCCGCGACGGCGAGGGATTCCATGAGCATCGTGAGCGCTTGCGGGCCTCTAGCAAGCCGCCCAAATATGAGGTGATCGCTCAGGTCGTGAACGCGGCGGACTATGGCGCGCCGCAAATCCGTTTCCGCGTGTTGATCTTTGGACTCGCGACATCGCTTGGCGTCGCGCCGTCGCCGATGACGCCCTCCCATTCGCGTGATCGGCTGCTTTGGGATCAGTTCGTGACAGGTGATTATTGGCGCCGCCACGGCATCGCGGCGCGCGCGCCTGTGTTGGAGCGCGACCGCGCGCGCGTGGCCTGGTTGCGCGCGAGCGAGCGGGAGCCCGAGGGCCTACCCTGGGTGACCGTGCGGGACACGCTGGCCGATCTCGGCGGACCAACGGGCCGCGACAACCATGTCTTCCAGCCGGGTGCCCGGATCTACAAGGGGCACACGGGTAGCCCGCTTGACCTGCCGGCCAAGGCTCTCAAGGCCGGCGATCACGGCGTGCCGGGCGGCGAGAACATGATGGTCCTCGACGATGGATCGGTACGCTACTTCACGCTTCGAGAAGCCGCGCGCCTCGTCGGACTTCCGGATGACTTCGCCTTCCCACGTTCCTGGTCCGAGAGCATGCGCCAATTGGGCAACGCCGTGCCCGCCCAACTCAGCGAGGCGGCGGCACGCTGGCTTGACGAGATGATTAGAAGCGGTGATGTCGATCCGGTAGGCCAGGCCGTCGCGTGACGCGACCTGGCTCGACTGGATCGGGCGAGGCGTGGCGAAGAAGTCGGAAGATTCCCTAGCGTTCGAAAGTCTTTCGAAGGCACTCGCTGACGTCGTGGCGATCGCCGACGCGGGGGTGAGCTCCGTGGTGTCGAAGCGCATTCGCAAGGGCCTGGCGGAGCACGCCGACGCGATCGAGCGGGCGCGCGCCGCCACGGATCCGATCCGTATGCCGCTCACCAGCTTCGATCCTTCCGACCCCAAGACGATCGGGCGCGTGGTCGCCCTCGCGCTGCTGGCGCAGGCACGCGTGCCGCTGCGGTCGATCGAACCGGCCTATGGCTCGGGCGTCTACGCGATCTATTACGAAGGGGATCATCCCCTCTATCGCCGGATCTCGGGTACCGAGACGCCCATCTATGTCGGTAAGGCCGACCCTTCCGACAGCGACGCGAGCACGTCGCGCGAACAGGGTCCGCGGCTGACGGGCCGCCTGATCGAGCATGCCGGCACCATCGCGACCGCCGAGGGCTACGCGGCGCTTCCCGAGGGGATGCATCGCATTCGCCTGGCCGACTTCACCTGTCGCCGGCTGGTCTGCGCGACTAATGCCCAACTGGTCGCGGAGAAGCATCTCATCGGCATGTTCTGGCCGCTCTGGAACTCCGAGACCAAGGCCTGTTGGGGCATGAGCAAACATGGCGACGCCGCCAAGACGCGCGCCAATAAGCGCTCACCCTGGGACGTGGTCCATCCGGGCCGGGCCTGGGCGCTCGATCCGGTACTCGAGGATTCCTTGTCCCTCGAACAGATCCGCGAGCGCGTCGACGAGAATCTGGACGACGCGCCGCCGCGCACCGACCATGCCTCGCTGCTCGAGGAAGTGCTCGCCGCCTTCCGCCAGGAGCATCCCGATCTCTCCGCCCCGCTGATCCCACCACTTGGCGATATCGCTGGACCTGGCGATGACGAGGCGGGTGGCCAGGACGACTGAGCCGGTCGATCCCGCCCGAAGCGCGCAAATGGCCAAGGTGCGCGGGCGGGATACCAAACCCGAGATGCGGGTGCGTCGCGCGCTGCATGCCGCCGGGGTTCGCTACCGGCTGCATGCCAAGGATCTGCCCGGACGCCCGGATATCGTCCTTCGTTCTCGGCGACTCGCGATCTTTGTGCATGGCTGCTTCTGGCATCGCCACGCGGATCCGAGCTGCAAATTGGCGCGGCTGCCGAAGTCGCGCCTCGATTTCTGGATGCCCAAACTCGAGGCCAATCGCGCGCGCGATCAGCTGAAAGAGGCCGCGTTGCGAGACCTCGGTTGGACGGTACTCATCATGTGGGAATGCGAGCTAAAGAACGAGGCGATCGAGCGCGTCGTAATGGAAGTTGCGACGACGCCGCGCAGGCGACGGTAGGGAATATCCGAGTGACTTAGTCACCTAGATCAAAGGCGGTTCCCGGATACTTTTGTCTTAGTGCGATCGCTTGCTTGGCAAAATCCTGGCTCTCCACCAGCCCGACGTCCGAAGAAGTCGATAGCGCCTCGTATACCGACGCCCGGACTAGCCAATCGCCCGGTTCTTGCGGAGTGACCTTCAAATGCGCTTCGAGGGCGTCTCGGGGTTTGCCTTCGGCAAGAAGGATCTCGGTTTCTAGGTTGACGTACTTACCCTCTTCGTCCGGGATCGATTTAAAGTATCTAAGGTCGCCGCGAGCTGTCTTGAAATTTCCGTCGCGTGCTGCCGCATAAGCACGTAGTGCCCGCAAACGATTGGTCCCGGTCCCTCCGTTTTCGATTACCTGACTTAGCAGATCAACAGCCGCCTTGAAGCTCGTCTGCTTCATGAGCAATTGAGCTTGTCTGAGGTCGGCGCTGTACGGTTGATCGCTTATAGATCTCAAGCGCCGAATTGCCTCGGGAACGCCAGCGAGATTACCTCTTGCTATGTCGAGGGCAATGGAGAAATCAAGAAGAACTGCGCTTTCTCCGATCGCTTCGCCATGCTCTTTGAGCAATTCTTCAAGTTCTTTGACTTTATGAAGTCTCCGATAACAAAGGGCAAGCTCGTGCACTGCGGCTTTATTGTGTCGGTGGTTATCGACCACAAAACGTAATTTGGGTATGGCGTTCTTAAAGTCGCGCTTTTTTCTAAGCAAGTGTCCTTCAAGAAATGTTACGGATCGATAACCCTTCTTGCGCATAATATCGAGGGTTTGCTCGGCTTCGTTAAAGAGTCGAATGCGAATTTGAGCTCTTGCAACGATGGATAGAATTTCTTCGCGAACGCCCTCGCTCATTGTCATATCGACCGCCACGAGTCCCCAAGCTATTGCTTGTTTAATAGCGCTCCGATCATCGGTTTCCTTTCCGCGAGCGTAAGCCTCGCGTACCGTGTCGTGAAGATTTCCAGGTGTCAGGAGATTGCGGAACTCCCGGGGAAGGCTTTTCCCTTCTAAGACCTGCATAAATATAAATGCAGAAAATAGATCATCGCGGAAACCCTGGTGATCGGCATTTGCCCAGGATTCAGTAAGCGCCTGGCCCATTGCCTCTATGGTTGCCTGTGGCGTTGAGTTAAAGCGCCTATAGAGCTGACGTACGGATGGCGAGATGGCAAAACGATAGTCGCTGGTTGTTATTAGGCAGCTGAGAATTAGTTTTTCGACTGAGCTATTGAAATTCTCTGAAGAGACCTTGAGTTTATCCTTTACGATGCTCTCCAGGAGGTCTCCTCCTAGGCTTGGCAGCCAGCCTAAGACGTCTAAGATCGCCATCTCCGCAGGGCTCAATTGCCCCTTGCGTACGGCCTCTCCAAGAATCGTCTGCTGGATATTGAAGAGTTGGCGTGGATCGCGATCTAAAATATGTGTGCCTTTTTGCAAGGCCAAAGATACAGCTGCATTTGCTACCCCGGGGTGGCCGCCAATCGCCTTTATGAGGGCGTCGGACACGTTGAAGTTTTCTATGCGAAGAGATTGAGCGGAAAACGTCATCAGTGCTTTGACGTCTTCATCGTCAAGTTCATTTATTCGGACCTGTACGGCGTTTGGCATTAGATTAAGATGTTCGTCCCAGAACTGTAGGTTAGATACTAGAACCAGGACTTGTTCATTAGGAATGGCCTTTACAAAATCAAATACCCACTCCTTCGGGCGGCCCGCGTCTTCAAACAGGCCCGCTGCTGTTACAATGGTAACAGCCTGACCCAGGTTGCTGAAGTGTCGCATCACGCGAAGTATCTCTGTGATTTGATCTTCTTGCGACTTTGCGATGAAGAGAGCCTGTTCCTGCGCGAGGTCAGATGGCTTGATATCGGTATCTATCTCAGTACGGAGCGCCCGGTAAATGTCGATCAGCTCGGACTGTGCGGATAGTGTGAATGTTGGGCCGAACGGCAGGTTGGCCTCAGCAGACAGTGCTCGCCGAAGGTAGTAGCTTGCGAAAGTTCGGCGCCCGATACCTGTCAAGCCTGTGAAGATGTAAACGTTAGGTGATTCCTTCCGGATCTGCAGATTCCGAGCCGTTATTCGTTCGGCTCGGTCGAGTGTTGCACCTCGCCCGACGATCTTCGGCGCTGCGGTGGATAGCCCCCTGTCGGGTTCGAGGAGGAGGGTTGTGATGTATCGGGCAATGTCAGCTGCTGACTCGCCAATATTCGGCGCCCATGAGTTCCTCAGCCACGAGGGCAGGTCGCTGAAGCCGATTCCAGTCTCGATGGGGAAAACTATTACTCGCTTTAGCTTTCCGAAGACGGCTCGCCGACGAGCTTCCTCAATCTCAAATTGCACAGCATACGAGGAAAGCGACGCTTGCGATGCGAACAACACAAAGATGTCGCTGGAATCCATCATCTCTTCCATGGCGTGGATAAGGTCATCGCCACGCTCGAATGAACGTTCGTAGAAATTGGCCACGCCCCTGGGTAAGCGGCGAGATACTTTTCTGACAAAATCGACATCCGTAAATGAAAGCGAGAGGAAAACTCGTGTCGTCATGCGGATTTCCTATTCGATTCTGCGATGTCAAACGGAATAGTTATGGTTAATATATCTATAAAATTACAAGCGCTGTTAATCATTATTTTTGCAAATCTCAACTGCCCGGCTTTGGGGTGTTTGGAAGGCTATAAAAATTGCACAAGTCTCATTTAAGCTGCTGCGCTCTGTTTTAGCGCGGCAATGTGATCCTCGCATATTATCTGTACCGTCCGGCCTAGCATTTCGACATGCTCTCTAAGCCAAGCCAATTCCTCCTCACCTATGCGATAATGCTTTGAATATCGCGCCTTAACATAGGCTTCCTTCAGCTTTTCAAACCGTCCTCGGTCGGTCCGCGTGTCGCGCGGCCAGGCATCGATGAGGCGCGGATCAATCCGCTCGGCCTGTGTGCGCAGGAAGCCGAGATTGTGAACGTGGGGCGTGTAGAAGGTGCAGACCAACAGCACGCAGTGGTAGAGAAACTCGGAGGTTTGATGGAGATCAAAAGCTGCCTCCTTGAGGCGCCCTTTGCCCATCACGTACTTCGCCGTATCTAAGCGGCCGGCAGCCGCCGGAAACCATTCCCCAAAATACTCATTCGCCATCGTCAGCGCCTGCTGCGGCGTCTTCGGCTTGGGCTCATGGAGCTCGGTGCCGTCGCTCTCGTACAGAGCGATCCCGTCCCGGGCGACGTCCATGAAGAAGTAGCGACCGTGCGCCAGCCCGTCGTTCACCTCGTGCAGGGTGTGAACGATGAAGTTGACCGACGTGCGCAGCGTCTTGGTGACCGCCAGCTCGCGATTGAGCCGATCCTCTGCCGTTGACCAGAAGGCGGCGCGGTCGGTCAGCTTCTCGTGGTTGACGATGATCAGCAGGTCGAAGTCGGACTGATAACCCTTCGCCGTGTGCGGCTCGTCGACCCAGCCACCGCGCGCATAGCTGCCATAGAGGATGACCTTGAGGATGCGAGCCTGCCGCTTCCAATCGACCGTGGCGGTAGCGGTCGCGTCGCGGAATTCCTCGAACAGGATCTGCACCACGCGCTCGAGCTCGCGCTGCTTGGCGGGGGGCAGATGATCGAGATCGGTACGCATGCGCGGAATCCTAGAGTGCCGGGGCGGCGATGCAACCGCCGGAGCGCCGATCAAGCGCCATTTCCGAGCGGTCGTCCATCAGCGTCCACCGGCGCCGAGATCGCGGCCGAGCCGCACGAGGGCGCTCGCGAGCAGTCGTTCGACCTCGTCCACGCCGATGCCGAGCCGCTCGGCGACGGTGGCGAAGTCGTGTTCGTCGACGGCATGGAGCAGGAACACCGTCTGCTCGGGTTCGGGCAGCGCCGCCACCGCGGCGCGTATGCGCGCAACCAGCCTGGGATCGATATCGGACATCGGAAATGCTCCTTCCAGCCGGCCCGAGGGGACCGGAGGAGACGCACACCGGGCACGCCATAAGCGGTGGCCCGCACCGCAGGGCGAAGCGCTAAGCGGAGCACCCGGCATCGCCGGGTTGCGGGGCACCGCGGCGTGCCCGACACGCGGCGCCCGGTTCCGGCCGGTGGAGGCGGCGATGTCCAGGCCCGTCCGTCGGCTGTTGCGAATGCCCGCGAACTGACGCAGACTCGGCCTGCAGCGCGGTTTCGAGCCGGCAGCCCGCTGCGGAACCGACCGCCAGGCATCAAGCGCTTCCGGCCATCACGGTCGGCGGTAATCTTCCGAGGCATTGCCCGGCACGAGACAGGCGCTCGTGCGATCGATTTTCCTTGCCCGCGCCCCGCGCGGCGGCAGCTGCGCGCGGTAGCGATGCGGCGGCCGGACGACGACCCATGCGAGGCGCCCGGTGGTGGCGGCACCGGTCAGCTGCGCCTGGACGCGCTGTACCGCGAGCAGGCCCCCCGCCTGCGCCGCTGGCTCGATGTGCGCCTGCGCTCGAGCGAGGAAGCGAACGACCTGGTGCAGGATGCGTTCGCGCGGCTGATAGGCTCGGATGCCCGGAACGGGCTGCGCCAGCCCGAGGCGTTCCTCAACCGGATCGTGCGCAACCTGCTCATCGACCGGTCGCGCCGCGTATCGAACCGCACGCCGCATGTGCCGATCGACGACGCGAACGCGCCGGCCGTGCGCGCCACCCAGGAAGACGGAATCGAGGTCGCGCAGATGCGGGAACGCTACCGATCGGCAGTGGCCGCGCTGCCGCCGCGCACCCGCGAGGTGTTCGTGCTGCATCGCGTCGAGGGTCTGGGCTACAAGGAGATCGCGACTCGGCTCGGCATCAGCATCCGCACCGTCGAATGGCATATGGGCGAGGCGCTGCTGCGGATCGGCAGGGACCTGAAGCAATGACCATGTCGGAAGGCCCGGAGGAAGAAGGACCGGAGGAAGGCGACGACGCGCTCGCGCGCGAGGCCGCGCACTGGTTCGCGCGGATGCGGGGCCCCGATGCCGATGCCAGCCGCGCCGAGTTCGAGGCATGGCTCGCCCACGGGGCGGAGCACCGGGCCGCCTATAACGACGCCGCCGAAGTCTTCGCGCTGGGCAAGTTGCTCGCCGAACCGGGCGAGCCTGCCCCCGCGCTGCCGCACGCGCACCCGCAGCCGCAGCCGCAGCGGCGACGCAGGATGCCGGCAGTGGCACTGGCCGCATCGGTCGCGCTGGTAGCGGGCGTCGGCGGCTGGGTCGCGTGGCATCCGAACCGCTCGGCCCCCTCGGGCCAGGAAGCCATCGCCGCCAAGACCGACCATCGCAGGATCTCGACGGTCGCCGGGGAGAGGCGCGTGGTGCGCCTGGCCGACGGGTCGACCGTGCATCTTGGCGACGGCACCATAATCGACATCGATATCGCCGCCCGGCAGCGCGACCTGAGGTTGCTCCAGGGCCAGGCACGGTTCGAAGTCGCGCACGAGCCGCGTCCCTTCATCGTCCATGCCGGCGGCGGCAGCGTCACCGCGCGCGGCACGATCTTCGAAGTCGCGCTGACCCGCTCGGGCAAGGTCGATGTCAGACTGCTGCAAGGCGCAGTCGATGTCGCGCTGCCGCGCCCGGCACCGAGCGCGCAGCCGGCGATCCGCAAGCTCGCGGCGGGCGAGGGCGTCTCCTTCGCGGCGCAGCCGATATCGCCCGAGCCCGCGGCCACGCCGGCAGGCGCCGCGCCTTCGCCCTCGACCGCGGCGCGGGACTTCGAGGCGACCCCCGTCGCCGAGCTGGTCGCGCTCGCGAATCGTGACACCCGGCGTCCGATCCGGCTGGAAGATGCCTCGCTCGCCGGCCAGCGCGTGTCCGGGCGGTTCCGCATCGACGATACCGAGCTGCTGGCGCGGCGGCTCGGGGCGCTGTTCGGACAAGACGTAGATGCGAGCCATCCCGGCGAGATCGTGCTGGCGTCGACGGGGGAGGGGCCCCGAGCGGGCACGCGCGGAGACTGACAACCGGGGCCGGCGACCGGCGAGCGGATTCCAGCGGGCAGGGGCGGGGATCGACGGGCTCGATATCGGCGCAATCGCATCTGTGCGGCGATCGGCGTCCCCTGCGGCAATCGGTGTTGCCCGGACCAGGGCGCATGGACGATCGGCCATATTCCGGTGCGGCAGCGCCCGGGCGCCGGCGGTCGCGATCCCGGTGACCCCATGGGGCGTGCGGTGCGCGAGGTCGACGCACTTGCGCGACGGAGGTCGGGCGTCACGGCAGGTTGGTGGTGGGACAAGCCTGGATGGGCCTCGTCGCCTGCCACGCAGATGGCCATCTCGGAACGACGCACCTATGGCTGGGCGGGGTCGACACGCCCAACCCGGTTCCAACAGCTGCAACCGCCCATGCGGGCCGCGACCGGAGGCGAACCCGCACTTGCGCGGCGGGAATCATCCATGTTCTCAATCGGTGCGTTACATGCTGCCCGCGACAGGATGATGTGCCAGCGATGTCCGATGCCCGGAAGCTCCCTGCGATAGTTCACAACGCCCCTGCGGGAGCGCCCTCCCTGCTTCTTGTTGCCGGCGTCGCCGCCGCCTTGCTGCTGCTGATATGGGGGCTAATCGGACGTCAGGTCGCCTTCGAGCGAGAGGCTGCGCTCGATCTTGCCCGCGAGCAGAATGACGACCGGGCGCTGATGCTGCAGCAGTTCGTCTCGCAGACCCTCGACAACGCGGATCACGCCGCCATCCATTTTTCAGGCACACCCGCCGGCGAGGGCGCACGGCAAGGCGAAGGGGAGAGGCCGCGGCTGCTGTCTGACGCCATCGCCAACGACGAGGATTTCGCCAGTCTGGAAATCTTCGACGCGACGGGGACGCTGGCCGCGACCACCCTGCGCGAGCCTGGGCAGCGGGCAGAGGCCATCCAGGCCTTCAACGCCTTGCCGCGTCCAGACACGGCAGGCGACGCGCTGCAAGTCAACAAGCCGCGCTATGCGCCTTCGCGCCGCGAAAACCTGATCTGGCTGTCGAAACATGTGCCAGGCACCAAAGTCGGCGGCGGCGATACGATACTGATCGCGATGGAGCCTTCCCAGCTCACCGAGATCTTCGGCAAGGCGGCCGTCAAGCCATCGGAATCCGCCTGGGTGGTCGGACTGGACGGAACGATACGTTCACGCGCCACCGGCAACAGGACGACGTCGGGCGAGGACGTCCGCCATGGGCTGCTCTTCCAGAAGCAGCGCGCGACCGCAGTCGGCAGCTTCACAGGGCCAGGCACGCTCGATCATCGCCTGCGCATGGTGAGCCACCGGCACGTGCCGGGATATCCGCTGTTCGTGAGCTACAGCATCCTCGAAGACGAAGTGCTTCGCGAGCCCCGCGCTCGCGCGCGGCTCTTCGCGCTCGGCGGTGCGCTGCTGTCCGCTGCCACGATCCTGCTCGCATGGATGCTGGTGCGGATGATTCGCGATCGCGAGGCAAGGGCTGCCGAGGCCGCCGCGGCGAAGGCCAGGCTCGAGGAAGCCCAGCGGATCGCCGAGATAGGGGACTGGGCACTCGATCTCCGGGACAACAGCGTCACCTGGTCGCCCCAGCTCTACGCGATGTACGAGCGGGACCCGGCGCTTGGCGCGCTCACCGAGGCGTCACCGTCGATGTTCTCCGAGGCTTCGATCGAAGCCAACCGGCAGGCGCGGGTCCGGATCACCGAGCAGGGGCTGCCGGCGACCTGGGAGCTGGAGGTCAGCTTGCCGAGCGGGAGGAATCGCATCCATCGCCTGTCGGCGGTGCCGACGCGCGACCAGACCGGGACGATCATCGGGTTCCATGGCACCACGCAGGACGTCACGGAAATAAAGCGGCACGAGGCGCTGCAGCGCGAACTCGCGCATTATGCGCGGATCGGCGCGATGAACTCGCTCGCCGCGACCCTTTCCCACGAACTCACCCAGCCGCTCGCCGCCGCGAGCAACTATCTGAGCACCGGCCGTTTCCTGGCCGCCGGCATGACTATCGAGCCCGGACCGATGATCGTCGACCAGCTCACCCATGCCGGCATGCAGATCAAGCGGGCGGGCGAGATTATCCAGCGCATGCGAAGGCTCGTCTCCGGGGCATCGGGCGAGCGGGCCATCGTGTCCGTCGAGGAGATTTTGGATGAAGCGGTGGCGACGATCTCGGCGCTCCGCATCTGCGCCGGTGACGTGCCCTGCCTCCTTCCCGAAGAGCCCGCCTATGTCCTTTGCGACAGCGTTCAGATCCAGCAGGTCGTGCTCAATCTCGTGCGTAACGCCTGCGAGGCGCAGAAGGGGATTTCCCAGCGCCCGCCCAAAATCGAAGTCACGATCGAAGGCGAGATGATCGTGATCGCGGTGCGGGATCACGGACCCGGCTTTCCCGATCCACTGCTCCAGAAGATATGCCAACCCTTCCTCACCTCGAAGGAAGACGGGATGGGGCTCGGCCTGTCGATCTCGCGCACCATCGTCGAGTCGCATGGGGGATCGCTACGGGCCGAGAACGCGCCTTCGGGCGGTGCGATCGTGTCGCTGGCGCTGCCGCGGCACGAGCCGGACTGAGCGTCGCAATACCAGACTGACGAATAAGGTCAGGCTGCCATTCGTCGCTATCCCGGCAAGACGCGGTGACGTTTCTGGCTCAGCTGGCCTGGCCGAACCGTGCTTGACGGAAAAGCGCGGCCGCCGCCTCGGCGTCCAGCGGCGTGCCGAGAAGATCTCCCTGGCCCTGCTCGCATCCCGTGCCGAGCAGCGCGCCTTCCTGGTCGCTGGCGATGATGCCTTCGGCGGCCACGGTGAAGCCAAGACCGCGGCCGAGGCCGATCAATGCCCGTACGATGCTCGCGCTCTCGCGCTCATGGGTCATCGCCTGCACGAAGCTGCGATCGATCTTGACCTTGTCGAGCCGAAAGTTGCGCAGATGATATAGGCTCGAATAGCCGGTGCCGAAATTGTCGAGCGCGATGCGGATGCCGGCATTCTGCAGCGCGCCGAGGCTGCTGCGCGCATTGTCGAGATCCGCGACGAAGGCGCTTTCGGTTATGGCGACTTCCAGCCGGGAAGGGGCGATTCCGGCCTCGTCGAGAATGCGCAGGAAGCGCGCGGCCAGGAGATGGTCCCTGAGCTGGCTCGCATGGAGGCCGACGCCCAGTGTCACGTGCTCGGGCCAGTCGCGGGCGGCAGCGCAGCCAAGGCGCAGGATGCGCTCGCCCAGTGCGTGGATCAGGCCGACTTCCTCGGCGATCGCCAGGAAGCGTTCGGGCGCGATGTCGGCGTTCTGCGGATCCAGCCAGCGCGGTGCCGCATCGAAGCCGGTGACCGTGTGGGTTCGCAGGTCCCGGGTGGGGCGCAGGGCGATTTCGATGCGGTTTTCGTCCAGGGCCGCACGAAGGCCGGCCTCGAGCGTCGCGCGCTCCCGCAACCGCGCATCCATGGCCGGCTCGAAGAAGCGCAGGGCGGAACGGCGCTCGGCCTTGGCGCGGTAGAGCGCGACATCGGCCTTGCGCAACAACTCCTGCGCGTTCGCGGCGTCCGCCGGCATCAACGCAATGCCGATGCCCGCGCCAACCCGGTGCGACGCGCCTGCAGCGCTCACCGGTTCGTCCAGGGCCTCGATGACCCGCAGCGCGATATTCGTCGCCGCCTCCGGATCGGCAAGATGCGTAGCCAGGATCGCGAATTCGTCTCCGCCGAAGCGGGCGACGACGTCGCCGTCGCGCATCGCGGTGAGCAGGCGCTGGGCGACTACCAGCAGCAGCGCATCGCCTGCGCCATGGCCGTGAATGTCGTTGACGGACTTGAACCCATTGAGGTCGATGAGGAACACGGCATGCGCGGCGCCGGCCCGGGGCGGCGCATGGATCGCAGCATCCAGCGCGTCCTCGAACTTGCGCCGGTTTGGCAAGCCGGTGAGCACGTCCTGATAGGCGAGTTTGCGTACCTCGCGCTCGGCGGCGAGCCGCTGGGACATCTCCCGTCGCTGCCGCATATATTGGGATATCCCGAAGAGGAGCAGACCGGCAGCGAGGCAGATGCCGAGAAAGAGCGCCTCGTCGAGCTCGATTTCTGCCTGCTTGAGGCCGATGCCCGGCTCGTTCTCGAAGATGTCGAACGCGAAGGCGCAGTAGGTCAGCGCTGCAATGGTGACAAGCACCATGCCAATATCGCGCAGGGCCAGGCGGTGACGGATGACAAAGCTCCTGAGCGTGTCCCAGTCCATGGCAGACCTTTCGCGATATCTACTATACCGAACGGGTTTTCAAAAGGTTGCGCGACTTGCGCTGGATTTGCAGGCAATTTGATTCAGCACTTCCCGAGTATAGCGCAAGTGGCGCTTCTACGACGATTCGCCGTACTGCGTCAGGTAAATAGCCGGAGGCGATCATGGGGCGAGCTGCCCTTCTTGCGTTGTGCGCCCTTGTTCTGTCCGGGTGCGGCCCGCGCTGCGCGGAACATACCGGTGACGGGATTTGCGTCGACGGAAACGCCGCGGCGGACAAGCTCGAGCAGGAATCGGAGGCGGATGCCCAGCGTGCCGCCGGGGACATCTAGCGAAGCTTCCTGCGCCGCCCCCTAGGAGGCGGTCAGGCCGCGTGGCCCAAGCTCCGCGCGGCGGGCGCCGAGATGCGGGACAGGAACTTGGCGGCAGGCATCGGCCTGCCAAGCAGATATCCCTGCGCCTCGCCATAGCCAAGTGCCCGAACGAGGTCGAGCTGCCCCTGCCGTTCGATGCCTTCCACGACGCAACCCAGGCGCAGATGGTCGCATAGCCCCTTGATGGCGGCGAGCACCTCCTTGTCGCAGCCGCCTTCGCTGGTGACGAAGCTTCGATCGACCTTGACCTTGTCGACGGGGAAGCGGCGAAGGTAGCTCAGGCTCGAATAGCCGGTACCGAAATCGTCCAGAACGATAGCGCAGCCTACGTCCCGCAGCGCATGCATGCCGCGTATCGCCTGCTCGAAGTCCTGCATCAGTGCGGTCTCGGTCAGCTCGAATTGCAGGCGCGCGGGCGCGATATCGCGGCGGCGCATCTCCGCGAGCAGGAAAGCGACCATATCGGTCGAGACCACGTCGTGGACGGAGAGGTTGAACGAAATCCGGAAGCCATCGGGAAGTGCGGCCAGGGCGTCCAGCGTCTGGCGAAACAATGCCCGGGTGACCTTGTGGATCAGCCCCAGGCGCTCAGCCGCCGGGATGAAGAGATCGGGCGGGACATTGCCGAGCACCGGGCTGCGCCAGCGCGCCAGACCCTCCGTCATGGTGGTGCGCATCGAGCCCAGCGAAACGATCGGCTGCAAATAGAGCGTTAGCTCGCGATCGAAGTCCGCCGCCTGGAGCGCGGCTTCGATATTGCGCTTCGATCGGATGCTGTCCTCATGGTCGGGAGAGAATAATATGCACCGGCCGCGCGCCTCGGACTTGACATGGTAGAGCGCGAAGTCGCTGCGGTCGAACACGGCATGCGCGGACTGCCCGGCGTCGGGGAAGATCGCGAAGCCGCCCGAGCAGCCGATCGCGAGGCGAAGATCCTCGATCAGATAAGGCTGCCGGATCATATGGCACAGGCTCTCGCCGACCGCCTGTGCTCGGTCGCAATCGGCGAAGAGGATTACCCCGAACTCGTCCCCGCCAAGCCGGGCCACCACCATGTCGTCGGTCGCAAAGGCGGACAGCCGGCGCCCGACCTCGACGAGCAACTGGTCGCCGAGCACATGCCCATAGGTGTCGTTGACCGGCTTGAAGCGGTCGAGATCGAGCACGCCGACCGCGAAGCGCAGATCGGCATGGCGCGCGGCCTCGATGGCTGCCTCCAGACGCATGAAGAAATAGCGCCGGTTGGGTAGGCCGGTCAGGCTGTCTGTCATGGCGAGGCGCGCATTCTCCTCGCTCAGCCGTTCGGTCTCCGCGCTCTTGGCGACCATGTCACGCTGGGAGCGGACGAGCTCGACAAACGCACGGAAGCTGTTGAGCAGAACGCGGATCATCACCAGCGACACCAGGGCGATGTTGACGGCGATCGCACGCCAGACGGCGCTGTCCTGGAGGAGATAATGGGCGAGATAGGGACCGGTTACCAGCAGGCAGCCGAGCAGGGCTGCCTGAGGAAGCGCCATGAGGCAGAAGATGCAGGCGATCACCGTCGCGGCGATATATACCGCGACATGGGCCTGCTGGAACGGCCCGCCATAGTGCGTGAGACTGAGCGACCATAGAACGGAGGCCAGGCCGAAGGCACCGGCAAAGGCGATCGAACGCTTCAGCTGGCTGCGGGCGGCGTCCAGTGCCACCGGCGCTTGCCCGATCAGGAGCCATTTGGCGATACGCAGCAACGAGATCGTGCAAAGGCCGATCGGCATCGCAAGCGTCAGCCATGCGGGTGCCACGTCGCGATGAGTGAATGCGACCGCGGCGGTGTTGACGATGAGCAGCGAGTAGAGCCACGGGACCTGCCGCGTGACTTCACGATGCTGGGCGAGGATGACCTCGGGCTCTTCGCTAAGGGCCAGCAAACGAAGCGCCCGAGCGATTGCAATGATGGGCTGCCGCACGTCGTTCGTCTCAAATCAATGGGTTACGTGTCCTCCATTATAGACGGCGAGCGGCGCTCGGAGCGATTTCGGGCGGCCCTTTGCAAACAGAGCCGACCTGACGAGATACCGGGAGCGTAACGACATGCGCCAATATCGACGCCAACATACAACCATTCCGGATGAAATTTCGTTCACAAAACCAGTGGCGTTCTCCGGCCCTCTACATTGGGTGATCTTCCTCAAGCCGGGACCGGCCAACGGCGGCGGGTCGGATTGACCAGGGTCCGAGAACAAGGGAACCGCGCGTGTCGCTCGACAATATCCCCATCAAACGCAAGCTCCTGCTGGCCTTCGCCGGAATTCTCGCGGTCTTCGGACTGGTCGGGGCTGTGGTCGTCACGAACCTGTCGAGCCTGCGGCGCGCCGCGGATGACAAGGAACACTCGCTGCGGGCGATGGCACATGTCCAGACGATGATGAGCAACGTCCTCGAGCAGCAAAATGCCGCACGGGCCTTCGCGCTGCTGGGGACCGAGGCCTTTGTGGACGACTATCGGGCCGGGCAGGGCAAGTTCCAGCAGGCGGTAGTCGCCTTCAAGCAGGACTCGACCTCGGCCGAGCAGCAGGCCCGCGCCGACAGGCTGGTCGCGGACGTACAGGCGCTGCGGGAGAAGCTCGACCGGGTGATCGCGCTTGCCAGGAACCCGGCGACGCGCGCCGAGGCAGCGCGGCTTTCCGGGGTGAAGATGCTGGGCGACATCCGCGCAACCGTGGGGGCGATCGACACGACGCAGCAACAGCGCGTCGACATGCGCATCAAGGCCGAGGACGCGGCGGCGGCGAGCGCCTTCTGGGCCATCTGGGTCGGCGGTGGGATCTCGCTCGCCCTGGCGGTGGTGCTCGGCTGGTTGCTCTCGCGCGGCATCGCCAAGCCCGTCGCGGAAATGACCGGTGCGATGAACCGGCTCGCCGGTGGCGACAACGGCATCGAAGTGCCGGGCACGCGCCGCGGGGACGAGATCGGCGCCATGGCCAAGGCAGTGCTGGTATTCCGCGATGCGGCCATCGCCAAGGAAGCCGCGGATGTCGCGAAGCAAGCCGCCGATGCCGAACAGCAAAAGGTCGTCGAGACGCTTGCGGTCAATCTCGGCAAGCTCGCGCAAGGCGACCTGACCAGCGAGATCGTCGAGAGCTTCTCGCCCGCCTATGAATCGGTGAAGACCAACTTCAACGCCGCGCTGCAGGAGCTACGCACCCTGATCGGCCGCGTGATGGAAAGCACTGCTACGATCCAGACCGGCTCGGGCGAGATCGCCCAGGCATCGGAGGATCTCGCGCGGCGCACCGAGGCGAATGCGGCCAGCCTAGAGGAGACCTCCGCGGCGGTGAGCCAGATGGACGGGCGCCTCAAGGCGACCGCCGAGGCTGCCGAGCGGACCGTGGCCAGGGCCGACGGCGCCATCGCCACCGTCGCAGGCGGGCGCGGTATCGCCGACGATGCGGTGCAGGCGATGACGCGGGTTGCCGACTCGGCAAAGGGCATCGACGGCGTGATCGAAGGCCTCGACAAGATTGCCTTCCAGACGCGGGTCCTTGCTATGAACGCGGCAGTCGAGGCGGGGCGCGCCGGCGAGGCGGGGCGCGGCTTCGCCGTGGTGGCCGACCTGGTCTCCGCGCTGGCGATGCGCGCCGAGGAAGAGGCGGGGCGCGCCCGCGACCAGCTGACCGCGACGCAGAGCGACATCGTCTCGGCCGTCGAGATGGTCCAGCGCGTCGATGGCGCGCTAGCCGGGATCTCCGCCGATGTCGGCGAGGTCCATGCCCTGCTCGCGCAGATGGCGTCCGACAACCAGGCGCAGTCGACGGCGATCAGCGAAATCGCGACGGCGGTCGGGACGATGGACCAGACGACCCAGCAGAATGCCGCCATGGTCGAGCAGACCTCGGCCGCGGCCCGCAACCTGTCGAGCGAAGTGACTGCGCTCGGCGAGCAGGCATCGAAATTTGACCTGGGAGCCCGGGCGATTTCGCCGGTAGGCACAGGCGTTTGCCTTGCACGGAAAAGTCCGGTGGCGAGCAGCGTCGCTCATGCGGCTCCTGCCAGGTCGAACCGAGCGGCCCCGGCCGCAGCGACGCGAACGGAGGATTGGGCGACTTTCTGAGCCCGGGGCGGGGGCCGAGCCGGGTCGCCTTCGTATCGCGGCACGCTCCGGCCGCTTCCGCCGCCAGGGGCGGCCGGGGGACCCGCGCCCTTCTTGGCGCACTGCTGAAGTTCGCCGACAAAGAAGCAGGGCATAGGGCGAGCGCTCGCCCGTCGCGCGGGGCGCGTGATTCTCATCGCAGAAGTTGGTGTCATCCAGCGGCCCGAGGAGCGTAGAGAGATCGCGGCGCATCGACCCGGCGCGGTGGGCCTGCTAGCCGACCCGCGCACTGCACGACCGAGGGACAGGCCGGCTTCTGGTGACAGGCTGCAGCTGAGGGGCAGGCGCTATCGCCGCAGGGCGTTGCAGTTGCGGAACAAAGCCGATCCCTGTGGATTGCCCATACGGATTTTCAGCCAGGGAGAACTGCAATGGGTTGGATCATCGCGCTGATCGTGGGCGGCATCGCCGGCTGGCTGGCCAGCATCGTGATGGGCCGCAACGCCTCGATGGGCATCGTCCTCAATATCGTCGTGGGCTGCGTCGGCTCGGTCATCGGCAACTGGCTTTCCGGCCCGCTCCTCGGCGTCCGGGGCAGCGTGCAGGAATTCTCGCTGACCGGCCTGGTCATCGCCTTTGTCGGCGCCGTCGTCCTGCTCGGGATATTCAACCTCGTGCAGCGTAACCGGGTTCGTTGAGCGACGCGCGGTCGTCGCGAAAGGCGCGGCGACCGCAAGAACAGCACCAGCGCCGACAACTGCCCGCCGGCCGGCAGGGAGGACGGTCGCTCGGCCTTCCTCCGGCCATTCGAAAGGACAGGGACCGGACCGGGCGACATCTGCTCGCCGGGTCGGGCCAGAGCTCGCCTTTGCCAAGGTCCTGGCCGCTCGCCTTTTCCCGAGATCCGATGCCCGTCGGCAGGTCTCGCACGGCCAAGCGCCGAACGGTGGAGCGCGACCTGTCGGCCATTTGCGGCGGAGGCCGCCAGCGCCGGGGTTTCCGGCCTGTCGGGCCGCTCCGCGCCACCGCGTCTGCACCTTTGGACATGTTTCGGCAGGGCGCAGCGGGCAATATCGGATAGTCCCCGCTTTCAAGGACGCCCGACCCCATGCCGACCACGCTGCTCTGGCTCCGGCAGGATCTCCGCCTGACCGACCAGCCCGCGCTTTGCGCTGCGGTGGAGGAAGGCGACGTCGTGCCCGTCTTCATCCTCGACGATGCGCTCGCCGGCGCCTGGGCGATGGGCGGTGCGCAGCGCTGGTGGCTGCACCACAGCCTGACAGCGCTCGGCCGCAGCCTCGCGAAGCGCGGCGGCGGTCTCGTGCTGCGCCGGGGGGACACCGCGGACACGCTTGCCGCACTTGTCCGCGAGACGGGCGCCAGCCGAATCCATACGCTGCGCCATTACGAGCCCTGGAACCAGGCGGCCGAGCGTGCGGTCGCGAAGGTCGCGGATCTGGGGCTGCATGACGGCAATTATCTGGTCCGGCCCGACGCCATCCTGAATGGCAGCGGCAGCCGCTACAGGGTCTTCACCCCCTGGTACCGCACGATGAGGGAGGCGCTCCCGCCTCTGCATCCCCTGCCGGCGCCGTCCCGCATCCGTACGCCCGAGCACATGCCGGCTTCCGAAATGCTCGACGATTGGGCGCTGCTGCCACGCGCGCCTGACTGGGCAGGCGGCTTCGCCGACTGGACGCCGGGCGAAAAGGGCGCCTGGCGTCGCTGGCGGTCCTTTCTCGAGACGCTGGAGCGGTACGGGCATGATCGCGACTATCCGGCACTCGAGGGGACCTCGCGGCTTTCGCCGCACCTGCATTTCGGGGAGATCTCGCCGCGCTGCCTCTGGTCCGCGCTCGACGATCGCAAAGGAGCGGGGGCCTCGGCGTTCCGTCGCGAGCTTGCCTGGCGCGAGCACGGCATAAACCTGCTCGACCAGATGCCCGACTATCCCGAGCGCAACGGGCGCGCCGCGTTCGAGCGGCTCGGCTGGCGCGAAGGCACCGAGGCGGACCGCGACTTTCGTGCCTGGACGCGCGGGCGCACAGGCTATCCGGTCGTCGATGCCGGCATGCGCCAGCTCTGGCAGACGGGCTGGATGCACAACCGGGTGCGCATGGTGACCGCATCGTTCCTGGTGAAGCACCTGCTGATCGACTGGCGGCGCGGCGAGCGCTGGTTCTGGGACACGCTGGTCGATGCCGACCTGGGATCCAATGCGATGAACTGGCAATATGTCGCGGGCAGCGGGGTCGACGCGCCGGTCTTTTCCCGGATCATGGCGCCCTATCTCCAGAGCGAGAAGTTCGACATGGCCGGCTATGTGCGGCAATTCGTGCCCGAGCTCCGGGACCTGGACGATGCGCGGATCCACGCGCTGCACCTGAACGGCGATCCGCCGCGAGGCTATCCCCGGCGCCTGGTCGGGCACGAAGCCGGGCGCGCGCGGGCACTCGCGGCGTGGCAGAATATGGTCGCGGGCTAGGAAGCGCCTGCGATCCGGCCGGCCAGATGCACCCCCGACAGCCAGGCGGACTGGGCGCCGGGACCGATCAGCCAGTCTCCGCAGGCGCCGATTCCGAGTGCCGCGTTCCAAAGCGAATCCCGGCCCGCCGCGCCCGAGGTGCCATAGCGCCAGCGATGCGAATCCGCGGCCAGGACGTCGAGCGGCGCCCCGCCAAGGCCGTCGGCCAGCGCCCCCCGCAGCGCCTCGATCACGAACGCGGAATCGGCGTCGAGATGCGCCTGGCTCCACTGTGCCCCGGCATGCACCGTCCAGGCTTGCGGCCCGCTGCGTCCGGGCTTGGACGCGCTGCTCGCGGCGCGGTCGATGATCCCGTGGGATTCGAGCAGCAAGGGCCCCTCGCGGGGGGCCAGCGCCAGCATCGCCGTCCAGCAGGGCGCCGACGGTGCGGCGATGGCGATTCGGGCCATCGGGAGGTCGTGCAGCGCGAGCATGGTTGCGGCCTGTTCCGCCGGCAGGGCGATCACCACCGCATCGAAAGGTCCGATGCTGCCGGCGTCATGGTGGAGATGCCACTCACTGCGGTCGCGGACCATGCCGCGGACGAAGACCGAGCAGGCCAGATCGAGGCCTTGGGCCAAGTGCTTCGGTATCGCGTTCATCGCGGGCGTGCCTGTCCAGGCAGCCGAGCCGCCCGCCTGCCAGCGATCGGCGGTGCCGCAGGCGCGCCACGCCTCGAGCTGGCGCAGGAACTCGGGGTCGCTGGCACCGATCGCCTGCGCACCGAAGTCGAAGGTAGCGGTTCCCAAGCGGGTTTCCAGCCGGCGCGAGCATAGTCGTCCGCCGGGACCGCGTGCCTTTTCGAACAGGGCGACCTTGGCGCCATGCGCCTGGAGCGCCGTCCCGCAGGAAAGCCCGGCAAGTCCTGCCCCGACGATGCCGACCTTCACGCGGGCAAGCCCGGGGCAAGCGGCGCCGTCATGTCGCTCCTCCAGCCGGAGTCATGCGCCGAGATGCCTGGCCGCAGTCCCCGCCAAAGCAGATGCACGCGACCGGCACGGCCCGGCAGGCAGCACGCCGGAGGCCTCTGGTTCATATCGCGACGCGCCCGGGGCATTGGCACCACTCCCTGAAGCAGAGGCCTGCGGCATCGCTCCGGCGCAGCCAACATGGCCAAAAGGGCAAAGCTTGGATTTGCGCGCCGTCGCCGCTAGCATCGCGCCATGGCGATCCTGCAAATGATCGAGGCGAGCGCGACCGCTGCTGTGATCAGCGACCCGCGCCAGCCGGACAATCCGATCGTCGCCTGCAATGCTGCGTTCCTGGAACTGACGGGCTATGCGCGCGACGATGTGATCGGTCGCAACTGCCGCTTCCTCAGCGGGCCGGACACCGAGCCCGCGCTCAGCGAGACCCTGCGGACCGGCATCCGCAACCGCCAGCCGGTGCTGGTCGAGATCCTCAACTACCGCAAGGATGGCTCGGCCTTTCGCAACGCGGTGATGGTCGCCCCGATCTTCGATGCCGAAGGCGAACTCGAATATTTCCTGGGCTCGCAGGTCGCGCTTGCCGAAACCGTCCCGGGGGTGGTCGCCAGCCGCCAGAGCGCGGCGCGGCAGCGTATAGAGGGATTGAGCCCGCGTCAGCGCGAAATCCTGAAGATGATGTCCGGCGGCAAGCTCAACAAGCAGATCGCGCATGCGCTCCAGTTGAGCGAGCGGACGGTCAAGATGCACCGCGCCGCCTTGTTGCGAGCTCTGGGCGTGCAGGCAAATGCCGACGCGATCCGCGTCGCGGTCGAAGCGGGCTTCTGAACCCGGCATGTCGGCCGCCCGCTGCTGCCTGCCCTTAAGTGCATCTAGCCGCGGCAGGCCGCAGCGATAGCATTGACTAGGCTCCGTCAGCTGGCTGCCGCCGGCCCGGGCAGGGATGAGGCCAGCAATGCGAGAAGAGCGACCGCAACAGGGCAGGGCAGGTGGGAAAAGCGAGGGCAGGAAACTGCTCCTGGCCAACCCGCGCGGATTTTGCGCCGGTGTCGAGCGCGCGATCGCTGCGGTCGAAGCGGCGATCGCCCATTATGGCCCGCCCGTCTATGTCCGCCGCCACATCGTCCATAACCAGGGCGTGGTCGACCGGCTGAAGGATAGGGGCGCGGTCTTCGTGAGCGAACTCGCCGAGGTTCCCGAAGGCGCGGTCGCCATCCTTTCCGCCCACGGCGTTGCCCAGTCGGTCCTGCGCGAAGCCCGCCAGCGCCAGCTCAAGACCCTGGACACGACGTGTCCGCTCGTCGCCCGGGTCCATGCGCAGGTGCTGGACCATTACCAGGCCGGCCGCCACGTCCTGCTGATCGGTCACCAGGGGCATCCCGAGATCATCGGTACGCTCGGCCAGGTGCCGGGTGGCGCGATTTCGGTCGTCGGCTCGCCCGGGGATGTCGAAGGCCTGCCGCTCGCGCGCAACATCGCGGTTTCCTACGCTGTGCAGACGACCTTCGCGATGCAGGAGGCGGCCTCGATCATCGAAGCGATCCGGGGCAGGTTCGACGATGTGGCGGCGCCGCGGGCCAGCGACATCTGCTATGCTTCCTCCAACCGGCAGGAAGCGATCGGCGCGATCGCGGCACGCGCGGACCATGTGGTGGTGGTCGGCGACCGATTGTCGTCCAATGCCCGCCGGCTGGTCGAGGTGTCGCGTGTCGCGGGCTGCGGCGATGCCCAGTTGGTGGACGGTCCCGACGCGCTCGATCTCGGGCGGATCGCCGCCGCGCGGGTCGTCGGGCTCACCGCCGCGGCCTCGGCGCCCCCCGAGGCGATCGACGCGGTCGTCGCCCGTCTGGTGGCGCTCGGCTTCGTCGCGGAGGAATTGCCCGGCAGGGCCGAGAATGCTGTCTTCAAGCCGGTGGCGATGACCCCGCTCGATGCTGTACCGCTCGCGATGCGCGGCGATCAGGTGCGGCGCGATGTCGAGCGCTGTCTCGAGCAGGTACTCGTACCCGGACCGGGGGCGCCTGGGCGGCTCAACGACGCGATGCGCTATGCGGTGCTCGGAGGCGGCAAGCGGCTCCGCGCTCTGCTGACGGTGCTGGTCGCCGAAATGCTCGGCGCCGAATATCGCCATGCGATCTGGGCCGCCTGCGCCATCGAATGCCTGCATGCCCAGTCGCTTGTCCATGACGACCTGCCGTGCATGGACGATGACGACTTCCGGCGCGGCAAGCCCAGCCTGCATCGCGCCTTCGACGAGGCGACGGCCGTGCTTGCGGGCGATGCACTGCTGGCGTTGTCTTTCGAGATGCTTTCCGACGAACGCGCCCATCCCGATGCTGCCGTCCGTACCCGCCTCGTGTCCGCATTGGCCCGGACGATCGGCAAGGATGGACTCGCGCTGGGGCAGATGATGGATCTCTACCCCGCCGAGGATGCGAGCGCCGAGGCGGTGGCGCTGTGCGAGCAGCTCAAGACCGGAACCCTGCTCAGCTACTGCGTCGAGGCTGCCACCCTGCTCGCCGGATGCGAGGGGGAGGAACGCGAGCGCCTGATGCGCTTCTCGGAGAAGCTGGGCCTGGCATTCCAGATCCGCGACGACATCCTCGACAGGGTCGGAAGCGCCGAGGCGCTCGGCAAGCGGGTGGGGAAGGACAGCCGTGCCGGGCGCGTCACGACCATCGAGCTATTCGGGCTCGAGGGCGCGAAGCGCCAGTCGCAGCGGCTTGCCGAGGCGTGCCTCGAGGACCTGGCGCAATTCGGGTCCAGGGCGGACCGGTTGCGCGAGATCGCCAGCTTCGCGGTTTCGCGTCTGCACTAAGCCGAGGCGGGTAGCGACACCGTTCGCGCTCGCGGATCCGGACGCCAATCTCTCCTTGAAAGTAATAACATCATGAACACCGCGCTGATCATCGGAGCCGGTTTCGGCGGGCTGGCCCTGGCGCTCAGACTGCAAAGCGCCGGGATCGCCACGACCATCGTCGAGGCGCGCGACCGGCCGGGCGGCCGCGCTTATGTCTGGCGCAGGGACGGCTTCGTCTTCGACGCCGGCCCGACGGTCATCACCGACCCCGATTGCCTGCGCGAATTATGGGACCTGTCAGGCAGCACGATGGCGGACGATGTCGATCTCATCCCGGTCAGTCCCTTCTACCGCCTGAAATGGAGCGACGGCGCATCGTTCGACTATGGCAATGACGATCCGGCACTCCTTGCGGAAATCGCGGCCTTCGATCGCCGGGACGTCGAGGGCTATGCGCGATTCCTGCGCTATTCGGAGGCGGTCTACCAGACCGGCTATGTCGAGCTCGGCGCGAAGCCGTTCCTGTCCTTTCTGGACATGGTCCGCGCAGCGCCGGCGCTGGTCCGGCGCAAAGCCTGGCAATCGGTCTATCGCTCGGTATCCACCCATATTCGCGACGAGCGGCTCCGGCAGGCCTTCTCCTTCCACACCTTGCTGGTCGGGGGCGATCCGATGCGGACCAGCAGCATCTACGCGCTCATCCACAGCCTGGAGAAGCGCGGCGGCGTCTGGTTCGCGCGCGGTGGCACGAACGCCCTGGTTGACGGCATGGTGCGGCTCTTCGAGCGGCTCGGCGGCAAGCTGATCCTCGCCGATCCGGTGGAGCAGATCCTCTTCGAGGCACGCAAGGTCACTGGGCTGCGAACGCGCAGCGGGCGGACCCTGCATGCCGACATGATCGCTTCCAATGGCGACCTGGTCCATAGCTACGGGCTGATCGCGGGAAGCCGCTATGCCGCACGGCGAACGCGCGCGCTTGCGCACAGGCGGTTCTCGCCGAGCCTGTTCGTCCTTCACCTGGGGTTGCGCGGGACCTTTCCGGAACTGGCACATCACACGATCCTGTTTTCGGATCGGTTCAAGCCACTCCTCAACGACATCTACCGGGACGGGCGGATACCACCCGATCCCTCGCTCTACATCCACCACCCTTCCGCGACCGATCCCTCGCTGGCGCCGCCGGGGCACTCGACGCTCTACGCCCTGGCGCCGGTGCCGCATCTTGGACATGCCGATCCGGACTGGCACAGCTTCGGCGACCGCTATCGTGAAATCGTCCTCGATCGCATTCGCGACCAGTTGATACCCGACGTGCGCGCGCGAATCACGACCATGTTCCATTACACCCCGGTCGACTTTTCCGCGGACCTCGGTGCCCATCTCGGCAATGCCTTCAGTCTCGAGCCGCTACTGACGCAGAGCGCTTGGTTTCGGGCACATAACCGCGACGACCATTTCGAGAATCTCTACCTTGTCGGCGCGGGCACGCATCCAGGCGCCGGCATCCCGGGCGTGGTCGCCAGCGCGAAGGCCACGGCATCGCTGATCCTCGGCGATGGATAGCAGGAAGGCTAGACAATTTCGCAGGGGTTCCGCTCGAGGGCTTCGGTTTCTCGAACAACCCGCGAATCCGCTTCGGACCGGCGAGCTTCGCCCAGGCACGCCTGGCTATCTCGGGAAGCGACGTCTCGATCCCGGTTCGGGTTCGATATTTCCTCTAGCATCGAGGGTCTGGGGCGTTGCGACCGGCTTCTGATCCGCGTTCGCTGGTCGCTGGTCGCTGGTCGCTGGTCGCTGGTCGATTTGTTCTTCGGCTCTGAGCGGCCTGGCGCACGGCCTTGTCGTCGGCTCCACCGCTATGCCGGGCACTACAGTGCGCGCCAAGCATTGTGACGTTCGATGTCCTTTTCCATAGCCTTTGTCGGAGCGGGTCCGACCACCATTTATACCTTCTGTGCGTTTCTTCGCGGCGTGGCCGGCGCGGCGGAAGTAACCATCTTCGAGGAGCAGCCGCGCGCGGGGCTGGGCACGCCCTATCGGCCCGGCTGGAACGACCCGGCGATGTTGTCCAACATCGCCAGTATCGAAATCCCCCCGATATGCGAGACGTTGATCGACTGGCTCGCCCGCCAGCCGCGCGCGCGGCTCGTGCGGCTCGGCATCGATCCTGAAGAGATCGACGCGCATGCCTTCTATCCGCGACTGGCACTGGGTGAATATTTCCTCGACCAGTTCAACGGCCTCATAGAGGAAGCACGCGGACGGGGCATAGCGGTCGAGATCGCCACAAGCTGCCGCGTGACCGACATTCGTGCTGCCGGCGACGGGTTGCACCTGTTTGTCTCGCCGCGACGAGGGAGCGCCTGCGAGCGGATTTACGATCGCGTCGTGATAGCGACCGGGCACCAGTGGCCCGAAGAACCTGAAGTGCGGCCGGGCTATTTCCTCAGTCCCTGGCCTGCGACTGCGCTCCAGAGGATCCCGCCGGTCGCGATCGGCATCCGCGGCTCTTCACTGACTGCGATCGATGCGGCGGTCGCACTGGCGGTCGCGCATGGCACGTTGATCGAGACCGAAGGGAAGTCGATCGAATATCGCATTCACCCGGGTGCCGAGGGCTTCGGCATCACCATGATGTCGCGCAAGGGGTTGTTGCCGGAAGCCGACTTCTATCATCCGATCCCCTATGAGCCGCTGTCGATCTGCACCCCCGAGGCGATCGAGGCACTCATCGCGGCGGATTGCGATCATCTGCTCGACCAGTCCTATGACCTTTTCCGGGCGGAGTTGCGTGCGGCCGATCCCGACTATGCCGCGACGGTCGGATTGGACGCGCTCGCGCTGGAGGAATTCGCCGACCGCTATTTCGCGGATCGCATCGCGGCCGATCCTTTCGAATGGGCCGAGGCCGATCTTGCCGAGGCGCGGGCCAATTTCGCACGCGAATATACGGTGCCCTGGCGCTACGCGATCCTGCGCATGCACGAGGTACTGGGCCGCATCGTGCCGCATCTGGAGGAAGAAGCGCTCGAGCGGTTCAACCGCTACCTCAAGCCCGTCTTCGTCGATGAATATGCGACGGTCCCGCATCTCTCGATCGAGCGGCTGCTGGCACTTCACCGGAGCGGTCACCTGCACGTCTCTGCGCTCGGCGAGGATCACCGGATCGATACCCATGGCAGAGAATCGGGGGCGGAGGTCACCATGCATGGCCAGCGCCGGCATTTCCCGGCATTCATCGATGCGACCGGCCAGCGTCCCCTGGCGGCGGAGGCGTTTCCTTTCCCCACCTTGCTCGAGCAGCAGGTAGTTCGCGACGCGGCAGAGGACGATGGTGCGCGCATCAAGGGCATCGTGGTCGACGAGCAATTCCATCCGGTGAGCGCCCATCCGGCGCGCCATCGCCTGTTCTGCCTCAGCATTCCGTTCCTCCTCGAGCGGCACCCGTTCATCCAGGGGATCACCAGCTCCCACGAAATGGGCAGGATCGTCGGCGCCGAACTGGCTGCCGCAGCCGAGGGCGTCGAGTGTCGGGAGAAGTGAGCATGAAGCTGTTCGCAATCTATATCGGCGGCGAGCATCCCTCGGCGCATATCGAAGTCCACGACGTTCGCTTCATCGTCGCTGAGACGATCCGCGGCACCCATGCCCAGCTGCGCGCCGAGTGGTGGGGAACCCCCGGCACGCTGCATATCGATTGCTGGGCCGAGATCGCCCAGGCCGATGGCTATAGGGTGACCCTGCGCCCCGAACCGTCAAAGGCGGCCGAGAAACTCTGGTTCGTCAACCTGGGCGGCTATGATGGCAGGGACTTCGCGGAGCAGCACAAGAATCTGTTCGTGGTCGCGTCGTCGGCGAGGGATGCCAAGGCGCGTGCCATGGCCACGATCGAAAGCTGGAGAGACGCGCATCGCGACGACATCTACGAGGCAGAACTGGCGTTCGCGCTCGACGGCAAGATCGGCGACCGGCTGCACATCCATCTGAGCCCTGTCGACGACGCTGCCGCCCCGCAATTCACCTGCCGCTACACGCCGCTCAGATAGGCGCAGGCGCGCATACGAAAAGCGCCGCCCGAAGGGCGGCGCTTGTTAGCCGGATGCGAGGCCTACTTCGCACCGGAACCGGGTTCGGTGGTCTTCGGCGCCTTGCCGTCCTCGATGCGGCCTTCGTTGCGAAGGTCGCGGCCCTCCTTGGCCTTTGCCTGGCTTTCCGCCGAGGTACCGTGCTCGAAAGCTTCTTCCTTCACATAGCCGGCGGCTTCCTTGATCTTGCCTTCGATGCTCATGATACTCTCCTTACTCGATTGAAAACAATCACTTGAAGAAACACTGGCGATGTGATCCGGTTCCCGAGCGCCTTCGCCGTAACCACGCGCGCATGCCAGCCGGGGCGCGGTTCTCCGGCTGCTTTCCCGGTAAAGCCGCCACGGGCAGTTGGCTCCCGCAAGCCGCGGCAACCAGCGAAGCAGTCGAATGGGTGGCGTCGACCGCCGGTAATCCGGCCGGAAAATGGGGCAGGCGCCGCAAGGCGCTGCCCCATCACGGGTCCTAGGGGTGCAGGTCCCGGAGCCGTCCGCCGATCGCGCCGGCCACCGATCCAATGAAGGCTCCGACCACCAGCGAGATCCCGGTGAACGCCGCGAAGGTCGCCGCTGCCTTGCGCGCGGCCTCGACGGCGTCGGCGGTGACCGTCACGTCGGCCGGAACAGGAGCGAGGCTGGCGATGGCGGATGCGCCTGCCGCAACCATCGCCACCACGAGCGTCGCGAGGGCCCAGGTGACGAACCCGTGGGCTGTGTCACGAAAGAATACCTCGTCGGTGTGGAGGCCGTGCCAGCGCGTACGAAGCCGGCCGGCGATATAGCCGCCAATGGCGGCCGACAGCCATTGGGTAACGATCAACCAGATTCCGGCGCCAATGGTGAAAGTCTTCGCAGCGGCGCCGACGCCTGGCCAGACCGACAGCGAAGCCAATCCGAAGCCCGTGCCGATCACACCCAGTGTAAGCGAAACGGCGATTGCGACGATCGTGCCAGCAAGGATTGCCGGCAGCGAAACGGCCGAGCCCGTCGGAACCTCGAGGTCATGCCCCGGATAGAGGTTCGGGTCCGGGCGGCTATAGGGATCGCGCGCCATCTCAGTGCCAGAATAGCAGCAGGAGGAGGATCACGGGGATCGGAACCCCCAGCAGCCACAATAGAATTCCCTTACCCAAGCTTAGTCTCCCTGTTGGTTGGCCGGGATATGCAACGTGGTGTCGTGGGCGAAGTTCCTGAGGCGCGGCGGGCGTCTGTTTCCTCGCGGCGACCGATCGCCCCACCATGGCAGGTTGCTGATCGTGCCGACGACATCGCTGCCGCGCCCGCCGAGCCCTGCCATTGGCCGGATGGAGAGTGATACCGGCGACCTGGAGGTGTCGACCGGCGTCACCAGCGCGAAGCGCGGGGTCACGTCGCCAGGCGGGCCGGGCTCGCCATCGATGCTGCACGGCCAGTCCGGGATCTCGGTCGCCTCGATCCGCCGGGCATCGGCCCGGTGATGCAGCTAAATGGGGAATAAGTCGATTTTGGAGTAATCGGCTTTCTCGAATTGCTCGCGAGTATATCAGCCGGCAACAAAGTTATCGCATAGATCAACGCGGCCGGGTGGCCACCATTATGTCCAGGCCATTCGGCTAAAGGTGGTGGCGCGTGCTCCAAGGCATGCTTTTCCCGCCCGGCTTTTGCGACGATCCAAGCCTACGGAAAACAATCGGATTATAATTGGATTATAAGCTTCTTATAATCTCGTGATCCCGTACATTCGAATGGTCATGGCCATGACGTTTCCCGCAACTGGAGAAATGCCATGAACCGCAAGCATGAAGAGACGATCGAACTCGGCGTCGTGAGCACCGACACCAAGGGCCTGCCCGAGGGCGCCCCCGACACCGACAGCGGCAAGCAGCAGATCGTCATCGATCTCGCCGACGACTGATCGGACCTGGGGGGGGGGGGGGGGCGGGCCC
>JAEXLC010000026.1 GCA_023445495.1 Pseudomonadota bacterium
TCGTCATCCCGGCGAAAGCCGGGATCTCAGGCGGCAAGCACCGGCCTGAGGCACGAGATCCCGGCTTTCGCCGGGATGACGGAAAGTTTTTTGGAGTTACGATTATGCGCGCCGAAGCGCAGGCTCATGTCGACAACATCAAGGAGTCGCTCGCGCTGCTCCGCCGGTTCCTCGATTGGGATCGCGCGCTGCGCCGGCTCGACGAGCTCAACGCGCGCGTCGAGGATCCGACCCTGTGGAACGACGCGAAAAAGGCCCAGGACGTGATGCGCGAGCGTCGCCGGCTCGACGAATCGATCACCGCCACCCGCGCGATCGAGACCGAGCTCAACGACACCGCCGAGCTGATCGAGATGGCCGAGGCCGAGGGCGACGAGGACATGGCGGTGGAAGGCACCGCCAGCCTTGCCGCGCTCGCCGCGCGCGCCGAAAAGGACAAGGTCATGGCCCTGCTTTCGGGCGAGGCCGATGCCAACGACACCTATATCGAGATCAACTCGGGCGCCGGCGGCACCGAGAGCAACGATTGGGCCGGCATGCTCCAGCGCATGTACACGCGCTGGGCCGAGCGCCACGGTCTCAAGGTCGAGCTGATCGACTATCATGCCGGCGAGCAGGCGGGCATCAAGTCGGCCACGTTGCTCGTGAAGGGCGAGAACGCCTATGGCTATGCGAAGACCGAGAGCGGCGTGCACCGCCTCGTCCGCATCAGCCCCTATGACAGCGCCGCGCGCCGCCACACCAGCTTCTCCTCGATCTGGGTCTATCCGGTGATCGACGACAATATCGTGGTCGAGATCAACGAGAGCGAGCTGCGCATCGACACCTATCGCGCATCGGGCGCGGGCGGCCAGCACATCAACACCACCGATTCGGCGGTGCGCATCACCCACTTGCCGACCGGCATCGTGGTGCAGTGCCAGAACCAGCGCTCGCAGCACAAGAACAAGGCCGAGGCCTATAACCAGCTGCGCGCCCGCCTCTACGAGCGCGAGCTGGCCGAGCGCGAGGCCGCGGCCAACGCGACCAACGCGACCAAGACCGATATCGGCTGGGGCCACCAGATCCGCTCCTATGTGCTCCAGCCATATCAGCTGGTTAAGGACCTCCGCACGGGCGTTACTTCCACTGCGCCGTCGGATGTGCTCGATGGGGACCTCGACGCGTTCATGGCTGCCGCGCTATCCCAGCGCGTGACCGGCGAGACGGTCGAAGTGGAGGATGTCGATTGAGACGCGGCCCCGCGCTGTTCCTGGGATTGATGCTGGCGGCGTGCAGCGGCGCGCCGGTGGCGATCGACAACAAGGAACAGGGCACCCCCGCGGCCAATAGCGGCTTCCCCGCCGCCGACCGGCCGGTGGCCGGCATCCTGTCGCCGCGCTGGTCGACCGAGGAAGCGCGCGACCGGTTGAACGAAGCGGGCCAGGTGATGGACCTGGCGGGTATCAAGCCGGACATGACCGTCGCCGATATCGGCGCGGGCGAAGGCTATTACACCGTGCGCCTGGCCACCCGCGTCGGCGACAAGGGCCGCGTCGTCGCCGAGGATATCGTGCCCGAGACGCGCGACTATCTGGCCACGCGCGTGCTGCGCGAGAAGCTCGACAATGTCAGCGTGCGGCTGGGCCTGCCCGCCGATCCGCGGCTGCCCGAGAACAGCTTCGACCGCGTCCTCATGGTCCACATGTACCATGAGATCGAGAGCCCGTACGAGTTCCTGTGGCGGCTGCGCCCGGCGCTCGCGCCCGGCGGCCAGGCGGTGGTGGTCGATGCCAACCGCCCCACCCAGGATCACGGCACCCCGCCCGAACTGCTCAAATGCGAGTTCGCCGCTGTCGGCTATGCGCTGGTCTCGATGAAGCCGATGCCCTCGGCCGGGGGCTATATCGCGATCTTCGAGGCGAAGGGTGATCGCCCCGAGCCGAGCGCGATCCGCGCGTGCAAGAGCGGCAAGACCGCGACGCCGGCGGTGCTGCCCAAGGAAGAATCAAAGGAACCCTAGGCTGCGGAAGCTGGTGGTGCCCCGCGCGGCGACCACCAGGTGATCGAGCAGCCGCACGCCCAGCGTATCGAGCGCGCGGGCAAGCCGGTCGGTCGCCGCGCGATCGGCGCGGCTGGGGGTGGGATCGCCGCTCGGATGGTTGTGCGCCATCACCACGGCAAAGGCATGGAAGGCGATCGCATCCGCCGCGATGTCGCGGATCGGCAGGCTGAGCCGGTCGCGCCAGGCCGAGCGGGCATGGCGCATGCCGAGCACCTGCTGGCTCCGGTCGAGATAGGCGAAGGCCATCACTTCCACCCGCTCGCCCGCCAGCGGCGCGAACAGCGCACTCGCAGCTTCGATGTCGGGCAGGCGCAGGGGCGGTTTCTCGGCACCGAACAGCATCCCGCCCGGGTGCCAGTCGATACGGCCCGCCCGAAGCCCGACTCGCTCCGGAACGGACCGTGGCGAGAGGCGCGGTTTCTCCACAATGGATATGTCTCGCCCGCTTGGCCTTGGGCAGGCGCAGGGCTAGGCTGCGGCCATGCAGCAATATCTCGACTTGATGGCCCGCGCGCTCGACACCGGCGCCGAGCAGATGGACCGCACCGGCACCGGCACGCTGAGCGTGTTCGGCCACCAGATGCGCTTCGATCTCAGCCAAGGCTTCCCGCTGCTCACCACCAAGAAGCTGCATTTGCGCTCGATCCTGATCGAGCTGCTCTGGTTCCTGCGCGGCGACACCAATGTGAAGTGGCTGCAGGAGCGCAAGGTCAGCATCTGGGACGAATGGGCCGACGAACATGGCGATCTTGGTCCGGTCTATGGCAAGCAGTGGCGCGACTGGGAGGCGGCGGATGGCCGCCATATCGACCAGATCAAGGAACTGATCGAGACGCTGAAGACCAATCCCGGCTCGCGCCGCATGGTCGTCTCGGCCTGGAACCCGGGCGAGCTCCACGCGATGGCGCTGGCGCCGTGCCACTGCCTGTTCCAGTGCCATGTCGCCAATGGCAGGCTGAGCCTGCAGCTCTACCAGCGCTCGGCCGATATCTTCCTCGGCGTGCCGTTCAACATCGCCAGCTATGCGCTGCTCACCCATCTCCTCGCCCAGCAGGCAGGGCTCGAAGTCGGCGACTTCGTGTGGACCGGCGGCGACTGCCACCTCTATTCGAACCATCTGGAGCAAGCCCGCGAGCAGCTCAGCCGCACGCCCGGCCCGATCCCCCGGCTGGAGATCCTGCGCAATCCGGGCTCGATCGATGCCTATGAATATGAGGACTTCGTGATCCACGATTACGTCGCCCAGCCGCATATCAAGGCGCCGGTGGCGGTTTAGGAGAAATCGTCACCCTGAACTTGTTTCAGGGTCCAACCCTCCACCCGGGAAGCCGTCGCCCGTTGCGCGTTGGATGCTGAAACAAGTTCAGCATGACGGGTTCCCATGCAGGACCGCATCTGCTTCTGTCGCCGGATGCAGGTGATTTCCTTCCATCTCGCGCGTGCCGACAATGGCGTGATCGGCGTCGACAACCAGCTGCCCTGGCGGCTGCCCGCCGACCTCAAGCGCTTCAAGGCGCAGACCATGGGCAAGCCGATGATCATGGGGCGCAAGACCTTCGACAGCTTCCCCGCGCCGCTGCCCGGCCGCCGCCATATCGTGCTGACCCGCGATACGAACTGGAGCGCCGAGGGTGCCGAAGTCGCGCATTCGCCCGAGGAAGCGCTGGCGCTGGCCGGCCCCGGCGAGGTCGCGGTGATCGGCGGCGCGGAGGTCTTCGCGCTGTTCACGCCCGACCGGATCGAGCTGACCGAAGTCCATGCTTCCCCGGAAGGGGATGCGCATGTCCCCGCTTTCGGGGTTGAATGGCGCGAAGTTGCGCGCGAGGATTTCCCCCAAGAAGCGGGGCGCCCTGCCTACAGCTTCGTGACATTGGAGCGGGCAGGATGAAGAAGAAGATCCTCTGGGGAGTGCTGATCGTGCTGGTGCTGGCAGCGGTCGGCTTTTTCGGCTTCGTCCCGGGGATCGTCGAAGGCAGCATGAACAAGGTGGTGCCGGCGAAACTGGCCAAGCCCAGCGACGCGGTGAAGCAGCTCCACGCCTCGCTGCAGATCGCCGACATGCATGCCGACACCTTGATGTGGAACCGCAGCCTGCTCGAGCGCTCGAACACCGGCCAGGTCGACCTGCCCCGGCTGCTCGAAGGCAATGTCGCGCTCCAGGTCTTCTCCTCGGTCACCAAGACGCCGAAGCACCAGAATTACGACGCCAATTCGGGCGACACCGACAATATCACGCTGCTGACCATCGCTCAGCTCCAGCCGCCCAAGACCTGGACCTCGCTGCTCGAGCGCTCGCTGTTCCATGCCCGCAAGCTCGATCGCGCCGCCGACGGCTCGAACGGCAAGCTGCGGGTGATCCACAATCCGCAGGAGCTGGACCAGCTGCTCGCCGATCGCGCGGCGGGCAGGAAGGTCGTCGGCGGCATGCTCTCGATCGAGGGGCTGCAGGACCTCGAAGGCCAGATCGGCAATCTCGACAAGCTCCATGCCGCCGGCTTCCGCATGGCGGGTCTCGCGCATTTCTTCGACAATGACGTCGCCGGATCGATGCACGGGATGAAGAAGGGCGGGCTCACCCCGCTCGGCCGCCAGGTGCTGGCGCGGATGGAGCAGCTCGGCATGATCGTCGACATCGCCCATTCGAGCCACGAATCGGTTGCCGAGATCCTGAAGCTGGCCAAGCGTCCGGTCGTCTCCAGCCATGGCGGCGTGCAGGCGACCTGCAAGGTCAACCGCAACCTCACCGATGACGAGATCAAGGGCGTCGCGGCGACCGGCGGCGTGGTCGGCATCGGCTATTGGGACGCGGCGGTGTGCGGCACCGAGCCGGCCAATGTCGTGCGCGCGATCCTGCATGTGCGCCAGCTCGTCGGCATCGACCATGTCGGCCTGGGCTCGGACTTCGACGGCGCGGTGACCACCGGCTGGGATTCGTCGCAGCTGATCGCGATCACCGGCGGGCTGCTCGATGCCGGCCTGTCGCCCGACGAGATCCGCAAGGTGATGGGCGGCAATGTCCTGCGCGTGCTCCGCGCGGGGATCGTGGCGGGGAAGTAAATCCCTCTCCCTTTGGGTGCATCGGGTCGGCCATGCCCCCGGCATGGCCTAAACAGCGCGGGGCGCTGTTTACCCGATG
>JAEXLC010000041.1 GCA_023445495.1 Pseudomonadota bacterium
CCGTCATCCCGGCGAAAGCCGGGATCTCAGGCGAAGGCACGGGGAAGGAGTCGCACGAGATCCCGGCTTTCGCCGGGATGACGGAAGCTGGTTCAGTCGCGCAGCAGCTCGTTGATCCCGGTCTTCGAGCGGGTCTGCGCGTCCACCGTCTTGACGATCACCGCGCAGTAGAGGCCCGGCTTGCCGGCCTCGCCCGGGATCGTGCCCGGCACGACCACCGAATAGGGCGGGACATGGCCGCGATGGACCTCGCCAGTGGCGCGGTCGATGATCTTGGTCGAGGCGCCGAGATAGACACCCATCGACAGCACCGCGCCTTCGCCGACGCGCACGCCCTCGGCCACTTCGGCACGCGCGCCGATGAAGGCGCCGTCGCCGATGATCACCGGATCGGCCTGGAGCGGCTCGAGCACGCCGCCGATGCCGACGCCGCCCGAGAGGTGGACGTTCTTGCCGATCTGCGCGCAGCTGCCCACGGTTGCCCAGGTGTCGACCATCGTGCCTTCGCCGACATAGGCGCCGATATTGACGAAGCTCGGCATCAGCACCGCGCCCTTGGCAATATGGGCACCATGGCGGACGACCGAGCCGGGTACGGCGCGAAAAGCGGCCTGGCGGAAGGCGTCCTCACCCCAGTTGGCGAACTTCGACGGTACCTTGTCGAACCAGTTGGCGCCGCCCGGGCCCTGCACCACGACATTGTCGTTGAGGCGGAAGCTGAGCAGCACGGCCTTCTTCAGCCACTGGTTGACCTGCCAGCCGCCCTCGACGGGCTCGGCGACGCGGGCTTCGCCGCGATCGAGCAGGTTCAGTGCCTCGGCCACCGCCTCGCGCACGGCGCCTTCGGTGCCGAAGCCCAGGTTCGCGCGGTCTTCCCAGGCGGCGTCGATGGTCGTCTGCAGGTCGGTCATTCGGAAGTCTCCAGGATGCTGTGGAGCCAGGCTCCGAGGTCATGGGTGGTATAGTCGATGAAGCTGCGGTCGGCGTCGCCCGGCACCTGTTCGGAGCCATTGTCGATCCACACCGTGGTCATGCCGATCGCCTTGGCCGGCGCGAGGTTGCGCGCCATGTCCTCGACGAACAGGCTGGCATGCGGATCGAGGTCATAGGCCTCGCACAGCCCCTGATAAGCGAGCGGATCGGGCTTGGGGCGATACTGGGTGGCATGCACGTCGTGGATCGCCTCGAAGGTGCCGCCCATGCCGAGCCGGTCGAGCACCTTCATCGCGTATGGCGCATCGCCATTGGTGAAGACCAGCTTGCGCCCCGGCAGCCGCGCCAGCCCCTCGACCAGCGCCGTATTCACTTCGAGCGCGCTCATGTCGACGTCGTGGACATCGGCCAGATAATGGTGCGGATCGGTGCCGTGCTCGGCCATCAGCCCCGCCAGCGTCGTGCCGTGCGCGTGGAAATAGCCCTTCTGCACCTTGTGCGCCGCGACCGGATCGAGCCCGAGCAGGTTCTGGACATATTGCCCGATCCGCGCGTCGATCAGCGCGAACAGGTTCGCGCTCGCCGGGTAGAGCGTGTTGTCCAGATCGAAGATCCAGTTGCGGACGTGCGACAGGGCAGGGGTCATGGCCGCGCGGTTAGGCCCAGCGAGCGCGGCTATCAAGCAAGTGTTTCTTCGCTTGGGGCCGCACGACCAAAACTTTATGGCAGCGCTGCAACCGGCTCCCCATCTCCACTCGCATGACAGCCTATTCCCTGCTCGACCTGGTCCCCATCATCCAGGGCGGGACCGCATCGCAATCCCTCGCCAACGCCGCCGACCTCGCCAGGCATGTCGAGGGCCTTGGCTATACCCGCTACTGGGTGGCCGAGCATCACGGGATGGATGGCATCGCCAGTGCAGCCACCGCCGTGGTGATCGCGCATGTCGGCCAGGCGACCTCGACGATCCGCATCGGTGCCGGCGGGATCATGCTGCCCAACCATTCCCCGCTCCAGGTCGCCGAGCAGTTCGGCACGCTCGACGCGCTGTTCCCGGGCCGCGTCGATCTCGGCCTCGGCCGTGCGCCGGGTTCCGACCAGCGCGTCTCCGCCGCGATCCGCCGCGGGCTCGACAGCGACGGCAACGAGTTCCCCCGCGATGTCCAGGAGCTGCAGAGCTATTTCGCCGATGACGGCCGCACCGGCATCCGTGCCACTCCAGGTGCCGGCGCCAAGGTCGATATCTGGATCCTTGGTTCCAGCCTGTTCGGTGCGCAGCTCGCGGCGATGCTCGGCCTGCCCTATGCCTTCGCCTCGCATTTCGCGCCCGGCCAGCTCGATCAGGCGATCGAGGTCTATCGCCGCAATTTCCGCCCGTCCGACGTGCTGGACAAGCCGCATTTGATGCTCGGCTTCAACGTCTTCGCGGCCGACACCGATGAAGAGGCCGAGCTGCTTGCCAGCTCGCAGCAACAGGCGTTCGTCGCGATCCGAACCACCGGCAAGGGCATCCAGCTGCCGCCGCCGGTGCCGGGCTATCGCGAGAGCCTGGGTGGACATGGCAATGCGATGCTCGATCAGGTGCTCTCGGCCAGCGCGATCGGCGGGCCCGACAAGATCCGCGAGCAGATCGCGGCCTTCATCGCGCGCACCGGCGCCGATGAGCTGATGCTGACCAGCGCGATGTTCGATCATGATGCGCGCAAGAGGAGCCTGACGCTGGCCGCCGAGGCAATGCGGGGGCTCTGAATCAAAACGCGGCGCCGATCCCCCCGGAACGGTGCCGCGCCTCAGCGCCTCGGGCGCGAGCGATCAGGCCTGGCGGTCGATCACCCAGCCGGTCGCCGAGCTGCCACTGCTGCTCGTCCCCGCATTGCTGCCATAGGTTGCGGAGCCCGATGCGGCTGCGTCACGCAGCTTCTGGAGAAAGGCGGTCATCGCTTCGAGTTGGCGTGCCGCCGCCTCGCTGATCTGCGTGGTGGTATTGCTGTCGTCGCTATCCTCGTCCGAATCGCCGGAAGCCGAGGGCGGCGGACCGGGAGGCGGGCCGCCCGCGCCCTGCGGGCCACCGGGGCCGCCCTGGCCGCCATCGGGACCCTGGGCGAAGAAGCTCTTCAGCTCCTCGGCCTGGTCGTCGGTCAGCGCGCCGCTCTCGACCTGGTTGTCGATCAGCCCGTTGATCCTGTCCTTCATGTCGCCCGGCTTGCCACCGGCGGCGCGGTCCGAGCTCAGGCTCGAATCGATCGTGTCGAGTGCGCTGCTCAGCGCATTCTGGTCGTCGCTGCTGATCGTGCCGGCCGATGCCGCCGCGGCGATCCGCGCATCCATCTGCGCGCGCGGATCGGGCCGCTGCGATAGCGAGGAAATGGAAGTCATACTGGTCCCTTTGCGTCTACAATCCCCGACGGGCAGTTTAGCAGATCATTGCTAACATATTGTAAACGAAAGATAATACTGCAATCCCTCGCGATTGGGCGGCGCTTGCCCCCGAACCAGCGCCGCCACGCGACCCGACGGACATTAAGAGGGCAATCCGCGAGTTCCCGGACGGTTTGCGTCCGGTTCGTCGCGCCAGAATTTCAGTTTGTTGCAGTTCGGCTCAGCTCGCCGCCGGCAACCGCAGCCGCACCAGCAGGCCGCCCAGATCCTCGCTCTCCTCGAGGCTGACGGTGCCGTCATAGATCTCGGCGACGTCGCGCACGATGGCGAGGCCGAGACCCGTGCCGGGCTTGCCGCTGTCCAGCCGTACGCCGCGATCGAAGATGCGAATGCGGTCCGCCTCGGGAATGCCGCGCCCGTCATCCTCGACCAGCACCTCGACGAACCCAGCCTGCACGCCGGCGGTGATGAACACGCTGCCGCCACCATATTTGGCGGCATTCTCGACCAGGTTGCCGAGCAGATCGTCGAGATCCTGCCGCTCGATATGTGCGACCAGATCCTTCTGCCCGTCGATGTCGATGCGGACATTGGGATAGAGCCGGGCGACCGCGCGCTCCACCGCCTCGATCGACGGCCATACCGCTGCACGGCTGTGCGCCGATCCGCGCCGGCCGACCGCGCGGGCGCGGGCGAGATGGTGGTCGATCTGGCGGCGCATCGTCCGCGCCTCGCGGATCACTGCCTGGGCGAGATCGGGCTGGCCGGCGGCGGCGGCATTCATGATGACGCTGAGCGGCGTCTTGAGCGCATGCGCCAGATTGCCGGCGTGCAACCGAGCCTCCTCGGCCTGGCGATCATTATGCTCGACCAGCGCGTTGAGCTCTTCGACCATCGGCGCCACTTCGGCGGGCATCTTGCCCTCGACGCGGGTCGATTCGCCGGCGCGCAGCCGGGCGATTTCCTGGCGCACCCGGCGCAGCGGCAACAGGCCGTACCAGGTCTGCAGCGCCACCATGATGATCAGCCCGAGCCCCAGCAGCACGAAGCTGCGCACCAAGGTCCGGCGCAAGGTCGCGATCTGCGCATCGAGCGTCGCGCGGCTCTGCGCCACCTGGAAGCGCCAGCGTACGTTCGATCCCGGCAGCGTCGCATCGCGCTCGGCAACGCGCAGCAGCTGGCCGGGCAGCTGGCGGCTGTCATAGACATGGACGTTGGTATCGTTGTGCTGCTGGTCGACCGCGAGCTTCTGGTCCCATAGCGAGCGCGACGGGAACACCTCGTGCCCCTTGCCGCTGATCTGCCAATAGGCGCCCGAATTATATTCGAGGAAGCGCTGGTCGGCGAGCTCGCGGTTGAGCATCACCTCGCCATTCTGGTCGAGTTCGGCCGAGAAGATCATCGCCTTGAGCAGGTAATCGAGCTGCTCGTCGAAATTCTTGGTGACGGTGCTGACCAGCACCCGGTCGAGCGCGACGCCACCGCCGATCAGCAGGATCATGATCCAGGCGGTGGCGACCAGCAGCATGCGCCGGCTCACCGAGCCGGTCGACTGGGTATAGTGGCGCGGCTGCGGCTCGCCGGGGGCGACCGGCTCCGGCTCGGTCAGCGAACGGCCGAACAGGCGATGGCGCAGCTCGCCCAGCTTCCGGCCGATCGTCGACATGCGCTCAGGCGTCGGCCGGCTCGTCCAGGCTGTAGCCCAGGCCGCGGATAGTGGTGATAACGTCCGGTCCGAGCTTCTTGCGGATGCGCGTGACGAAGACTTCGATCGTGTTCGAATCGCGGTCGAAATCCTGATCGTAGATATGCTCGATCAGCTCGGTGCGGCTCACCACCTTCCCCTTGTGATGGAGCAGGTAGGACAGCAGCTTGTACTCCTGCGCGGTCAGCTTCACCGGCTCGCCGGCCTTGGTGACCTTGCCCGAGCGGGTGTCGAGGCGGATGTCGCCGGCGATCAGCTCGGCCGAGGCGTTGCCCGAAGCACGGCGGATCAGCGCGCGCAGGCGGGCGATCAGCTCCTCGGTCTGGAAGGGCTTGGCGACATAGTCGTCCGCGCCGGCATCGAGGCCCGCCACCTTGTCCGACCAGCTGTCACGCGCGGTCAGCACCAGCACCGGGGTGGTCTTGCCCTCCTTGCGCCAGCGGTCGAGCACGGTCAGCCCGTCGATCTCGGGCAGGCCGAGGTCGAGGATGATCGCGTCATATTGCTCGTTGGAGCCGAGATAGAGGCCTTCCTCGCCATCGGTGGCAAGATCCACCGCATAGCCCGCGCCTTCCAGCGCGTTGCGGAGCTGCTGCCCCAGGGTCGGCTCATCCTCGACGATCAGAAGTCGCATGTGTTTCCCCTCGGCGGGCCCTAACTGCCCGATTTGCGGACGATCGCGCCGGTGCGGCCATCGACGTCCACCCAGATCACCGATCCATTGCGCAGGAACTTCAGCGTGTAAACTTCCGTCGCGGGATCGAAGTCGAAACCGAGATATTGGGCGCCCGGCAGGCGCGGCACGACCCGGCGCTCGATCTCGCGGACCGAGAGCGGCGGACCCTGGCGGCGTGCGCCGCGCTGGCCGTCCGAATCCTGATGCCGATCCGGCTGCGCAGCCGCATCCCCGGCGGGCACGAATGCCGCCAGGCAGGCGCAAAGGATGGGCGTCACCAACATCTTCATGCGAGATGGCATAGGGTCCGGGCATTGAATAGCCCCTGAACGTAGCTGTCAGCCGGCTGTAACTTGCCGGACACCTTCCCACCCCCTAGGTGGCCCGCATGGCTGCACCTGTTCTCTCCTTTGAAAATCTCGGTCTCGTCCAGGGCCATGGCTGGCTGTTCCGCGGGCTGAACCTCCATGTCGGCGAGCGCGACCGGCTGGCGCTGATCGGCCGCAACGGTGCCGGCAAGACCACCCTGCTCAAGCTGATCGCCGGCACGATCGAGGGCGATGAGGGCCGCCGCACCATCGTGCCCGGAACCCATGTCGTGCTGCTCGAGCAGGAGCCGCGCATGGAAGGCTGCGCGACGCTGCTCGACTATGTCCTCTCCGGCAAGGATGCGCCGCCCCGGCATGAGGCCGAGGCGATTGCCGACCAGCTCGGCATCGATCTCAGCCGCGAGGCGAAGACCGCTAGCGGAGGCGAGCGCCGCCGCGCCGCGATCGCGCGTGCGCTGGCGATGAACCCGGACGTGCTGCTGCTCGATGAGCCGACCAACCATCTCGATCTCGCCGCGATCGAATGGCTGGAGGACTGGCTCACCCGCTTCAACGGCGCGTTCATCGTCATCAGCCACGACCGTACCTTCCTCACCCGGCTGACGCGCTCGACCCTGTGGCTCGATCGCGGGACGATTCGCCGCGCCGAAGTGGGCTTTGGCGGGTTCGAGGCCTGGACCGATCAGGTCTATGCCGAGGAGGAGCGCAACGCGCAGCGGCTCGATGCCAAGCTCAAGATCGAGGAGCATTGGCTCCAGCGCGGCGTCACCGGCCGCCGTCGGCGCAACCAGGGGCGGCTCGAGAAGCTCAAGGAAATGCGCGCGACCCGCGCCGCGATGATCGGGCCGCAGGGCGCGGCCAAGCTGGCCACCGCCGCCGACGACAGCAACACCAAGGTGGTGATCGACGCCAAGCACGTCACCAAGCGCTTCGGTGATCGCACGATCATCAAGGACCTGACCTTCCGCGTCACCAAGGGCGACCGGATCGGCATCGTCGGCGCGAACGGCGCGGGCAAGTCGACCCTGCTCAAGCTGCTTACCGGCGAGATCCAGCCCGACGAGGGTACGGTCAAGCTGTCGAACACGCTCAACGGCGTCATCATCGACCAGCAGCGCAGCCTGATGGACCCCGCCAAGACCGTGCGCGACGTGCTCGCCGACGGCGGCGACTGGATCGATGTGCTCGGGGTACGCAAGCACGTTCATGGCTATCTCAAGGAGTTCCTGTTCGATCCGTCGATCGCCGAGGCCAAGATCGGTACGCTGTCGGGCGGCGAGCGCTCGCGGCTCTTGCTGGCGCGCGAGTTCGCCCGTCATTCGAACCTGCTGGTGCTCGACGAGCCTACCAACGATCTCGATCTTGAGACGCTCGATCTGCTCCAGGAAGTGATCGCCGATTATGAAGGCACGGTGCTGATCGTCAGCCACGACCGCGACTTCCTCGACCGCACGGTGACGGTGACGCTCGGCCTGGATGGCTCGGGCACGGTCGATGTCGTGGTCGGCGGCTATGCCGATTGGGAAGCCAAGCGCCGACCCAAGGCGGACACGAAGAAGGCGGCTCCCAAGGCTGCCGCCGCGGTCGAGGCGCCGAAAAAGGCGACCAAGCTCAGCTACAAGGACCAGCGCGACTATGATCTGCTGCCCAAGCGGATCGAAGAGATCGAGGCGCAGATCGCAAAGGACGAAGCGGCGATGGCCGATCCGGACCTGTATGCGAAGGATCCGGGCAAGTTCGCGAAGCTTGGCGACGGCATCAGCAAGCTGCGCGACGAGAAGGACGCCGCGGAGATGCGCTGGCTGGAACTGGCGGAGATGGTGGAAGCGCTGGGCTGAGGGCTCAGGCCTCCAGCGCGACGCTGACCTTCGTTCCCTCGGGGCCGGTTTCGGTGGTCGCGGTGCCGCGCGCCTGGCGGACGAAGCCGTCGATCAGCTTCTGTCCCAGCCCGCCATCCTTGCGCGGCTTCGGCTCGGCGGGCAGGCCTACGCCATCGTCGCGCACCGTCAGGATCCAGCCCGGCGCTGCGGCTTCGAAGCGCACTTCGATGCGCCCGCTCTCGCGACCGGCAAAGGCATGCTTGGCGGCATTGGTGACGAGCTCGTTGACGATCAGACCGATCGAGACCGCGCGGTCGCGCGGCAGGGCGGCGTGGTCGCACGCGCAGTCGAGCGTGATCGCCCCGCGCAGGAACAGCGCCTCGGCCAGCGCCGTGCTCAGCTCGTCGAGATACACCGCCATGTCGACATTGCCCCGCGAGGCTGTACCGCCGCGATAGAGGTGCCGGTGCGCCCGGGCGATGCTCTCCACCCGTGCGAGCGCCGAGGACAGGGCGTCCTGCGTCTCCGCGTCCCTGGCGCGGCGGCGCTGCATGTCGAGCAGCGCGGCGACCAGGGTGAAGTTGTTCTTCACCCGGTGATCGAACTCCTCGAGGAACAGGTCGCGTTCGGCCAGTTCGCGGTCCCGCTCGGCGGTGGCGCGGCGCACGGCGCGGCGGAACAGCTCGGCGATCACCAGCACCGCGGCATAGTTGATCGTCGCCAGCACCAGCCGGCCCATGTCGTCGGGGCTCTTCAGCAGGAAGCTGTGCTGCGCGGGCAGCACAAAATACCAGCTGTAGAGCAGCGTCAGCACGCCGGTGAGCAGCCCCGCCTGCCATCGCCCGAACAACGTGGCGATCAGAATGGCGGGGAAACCCAGCGAGAAGGGGCCGGCGGCCGGCGCGATGCCATCGATCACCGCGCGCAGGCCGATTGCCAGTCCGGTGATCAGCAGCCCGAAGCCGAGCTGCACGGCAAGCGCGCCACGCCCGCTCGGTGCCAGCCGGTCCGCCAGATCGGTTTCGCCCAGTCGCCCCATGGCACGAACAGGCAATGCATGCCTCGCGGAGTCAAGCATGCGAACCGGTCTTTTTGATCTGGATCAGTCCGATTCATGGTTTCCGGGGATATTTACGCCAGATCAACCACATATCGGGCGATCCGCAGCTATTGGCCGCGCCGCGTAACGCGATTGCCCGCGCCGGTCACCCGTACTTGTGGCCGTGCAGTACCGGGCGCGCTCCAGTGGATCTCATTGTCGGCGCCCTCGATACGGATCACGGATTTGGGCGCGAGATCGATACGGATCTTGTTGCCCGCGCCGGTCAGCGTCAGGCCGGTGCACGGGCCGTGGATGGTGAGCGTGTTGCTCGCGCCCTCGACCATGACGGTGCCGCCGTCGCAATCGATCTCGGACGTCTGGCCGGCGCCGTTGAACTCGGTCTGGGCATGGGCGGGCATCGCCCAGGCCACGGCACTCGGCACCAGGATCACGGCGACCAGCTTCCGAACGTCACGCATTCCATTCCCCTCCTCGCGGCACAGTCGCCAGGAGACGCGCCGGGGCTCGCGCGGTTCCGCGGCCGGTCAGAGATTTCGCCCGGACCGCCCCGCCAGATCGACGACATATTGCCAGGCGACCCGGCCCGACCGGCTCCCGCGCCGCGTCGCCCAGCCGATCGCCTCGGCCGGGTCGAAGCTCAGTCCGTGCGTTTCGGCGTAGCCGCGGACGATATCGACATAGGTATCCTGGTCGACGACATGGAAGCCGAGGCTCAGCCCGAAGCGATCGGCCAGCGCCAGCCCGTCATCGACCGAATCGCGCGGATTGATCGCGCTGGCCTGCTCGGCGATGTCGCGGGTGACGAGATGGCGGCGGTTCGAGGTGACGAGCAGCCGGGCATTGTCCGGCCGGGCCTCCGCGCCGCCCTGGAGCAGCGAGCGCAGTGCCCGTGCGTCGCCGACGCCGTCAAAGCCGAGATCGTCGAGGAAGATCGCGAACGGGCGGTCGGTGGTGGCAAGCAACGCGAACAGCTCGGGCAGCGTATCGAGTTCGGTCGTCACCGCCTCGACCAGCGCCAGCCGGCCTCCCTCGGCCTGCACCGCCGCGACCGCGCTCTTGACCAGCGCCGACTTGCCGGTGCCGCGCGCGCCCCAGAGCAGCACGTCCTGTGCGGCATGGCCCTGCGACAGCCGGGTCAGATTGCCGACCAATGCCTCGCGCTGGCTGTCCACCCCGCGCAGGATCCCGATCGGCAGCGGATCGAACACGCGCGCCGGGGCGAGTCCGTGCCCGCGCCACACATAGGCCGGATGCGCCTCCAGGTCGGCGGGCGGGGGCGGTGGCGGGGCCAGCCGGTCGAGCGCGTCGGCGATGCGGGCAAGGATCTCTTCGTTCATGGCGGCGGCTATAGCGTGGCGCCGCAGCCGGCTCACCCCCAACTTCGCTATGGGATGACCCCGCCTCAGCTATTCGCCACCGCCTGTGCCTCGGCCCGCTCGGTGAAGCTCGGGTCGGCGAGCGCGGCGGCGGCGTTCTGCTTCGCTTCCGCCTTGCGGCCGAGCGCGGCGTAGATCTGGGCGAGGTGCCAGCGCAGACCGGGATGCTTCGGTGCGAGGATCACGGCCTTCTGAAGCAGCTCCAGCCCACCTTCCTTGTCGCCGCCCTTGAACAGCGCCCAGCCATAGGCATCGACTACTGCCGGGTTGGCCGGCGCGAGACCATAGGCGGCCTCGCCGAAATCGACCGCGGTGCCGGTCTCGCCCGCGCCGGCATAGGCGGCGGCAAGCTCGCCGTTGAGCGCTGCGTCGCCGTCGCCGATCCGGGCGCGAATGTCCTCCAGCGTGTCGATCGCCGCGTCATAGTCGCCGGCGGCGAGCTGCCAATGCGCCGAGATGCGCTGGGCGGCGATGCTGCCCGGGTTCTGCGACAGGAACAGCGCGAGCGCGTTGGCGGCGTCCTCGCGCTTGCCGCTGCGATCGAGCGCCTCGACCAGGCGGAGCAGGGTCGGCTCGTCGAAGCGCAGGTCTGCCGCGCGCTTGTACGCGGTCACCGCGTCGGCCGGCCGGTTGAGCAGCATCAGCATGTCGCCGAGCACGACCTGGGCAGCGGGCGCGCCCGGGTTCTTGCTTGCGATGGCCTGGGCGCGGGTGAGGGCGCCGCCCTTGTCGCCGCTGGCGATCAGCGCGCGGATCAGCGGCAGCATCGCCTCGGGATCGTCGGGCCGCTGGTCGGCATCGGCGGCGAGCGTCGCGGTGCTGTCGTCCGCGCTGAACGCGCTCGCTTCGCCGATCGCCGGGAAGGCTGCGCGGTCGAGAAAACGGGCCGCGCTCGCCCGGTCGCCGATCCGTTCGAAGCCGCGGGCGGACAGAGTGAGCGCATAGCTGTCGGCATCGGCGCGGGCGACGACGGGGCGCAGCATGTCGATCGCGTTGCGCGCGCGATCGGTGCGCAGCAACGCGAAGGCGAGCAGCTTGCGCGCGGTGATGTTCATCGGCTGCATGGCGACCAGGTCGCTCAGCTTGTCGATCGCCTGCTCGTAATCGCCCTTTTGCAGGGCGAGCGAGCCGCCGAGCAGGATCACGCCCGGCAGATCGTTGATCGCGCCGCCGGTCTTCTCGAGAATCGCGCGCGCAAGGTCGAAATTGCCCGCGCGTGCGGCGACAACGGCCTGGAGGTAGAAGGCCTGGGGGCTTCCGGGCCGGGCGGCGAGCGCGCGGCGGGTCGCAGCGACGGCGTCGACGGTGCGGCCAGCGTCACCCAGAGTCGCGGCATATTCGATCAGCGCATCATGGCGGGCGGGGTCGCGCTTCAGCGCCTGTTCGAACCAGGGGAGAGCCGCGACGAGGCCATATTGGCTGCGGACGATTTCGCCGCGCAGGATCAGCGCGTCGATAAAGCCGGGCGCGAGCTTGACCGCGCGGTCCGATGCCTGGGCGGCGCCGATCAGGTCGCCCGCTGCATAGCGATAGCGGCCCATGTCCATCCAGACCCCGGCATTGTCGGGGGCGAGGCGCAGTGCCTCGTCGAGCGCGGTGCCGGCGCCGGCGAAATCGCCCTGGGCGGTGAGCGCGCGGGCACGGATTCGCAGGCCATAGGGGCGCATCGCGGCGGGGGCCTTATCTGCCTCTGCCGGGGCCTTGTCGGTCTTGCCCTGCAGCACCCAGGCTTCGGCGCGCCATTGCGGCACCGCCTTGGGATCATAGCCGGCATCGACCGCGCGCTGGATCTCGCCCTCGGCACCGACGCCGTCGCCGAGCGCGAGCAGCGCGCGGGCCAGGACGATATGGGCGTTCTCGTTATCGGGATCGCCGCGCACCGCTTCCGCTGCCAGGTCGCGCGCGCCGGTGGCATTGTCGGCCTTGAGCAGCGCCTCGGCACGAGTGGTGGCGTCTGCCGCCTCGGCCTTGCCCATCCTGCCGGGCATCAGCGCGAACCAGCCGCCGGCCAGCACGGCAAGCAGCACGACGAGCGCGCCGCCGATCACCAGCAGGCGCCGGAGCGGAAGGCTCCGGGATGAGGTGCGCCGGCGGCGCCTAGGGCTGGAGGTCATAGGCCTTCATCAGGTCATAGAGGGTGGGGCGGCTGATCCCGAGCAGGCGCGCGGTGCCGGAGATATTGCCCTCGGCACGAGCAAGCGCATGCCGGATCGCCTTGCGATCGGCGAGCTCGCGCGCGGCCTTGAGGTTGACGGGTTCGATCTCGGCCTGGGCCTCGAGGTCGAGATCGCCGGCGGTGACATGCTTGCCCTCGGCCATGATCGCCGCGCGCTTCACGCGGTTCTCCAGCTCGCGGACATTGCCGGGCCAGCCCCAGGCATCGATCGCCGCCAGCGCATCGGGCGCGAAGCTGCGCGCGCCGGTGTTCATCTGCGCGGCATATTTCTGCAGGAAATGGCGGGCGAGCAGGCCGGCATCGCCGGGGCGCTCGGCCAGGCTCGGGATGCGGACGACGATCTCGGCGAGGCGGTAGTACAGGTCCTCGCGGAAGCGATTGTCGGCGACCATCGCGTCGATGTCCTGATGGGTGGCGCAGACGATGCGTGTATCCACCGCGATCGCCTGGCGCCCGCCGACGCGCTCGATCACCCGCTCCTGCAGGAAGCGCAGCAGCTTGACCTGGAGCGGCAGGGGTACGTCGCCGATCTCGTCGAGGAACAGCGTGCCGCCCTGGGCGAGCTCGATCTTGCCCTCGGTGGTCTTCACCGCCCCGGTGAAGGCGCCCTTTTCATGGCCGAACAGTTCCGATTCGAGCAACGTCTCGGGGATCGCCGCGCAGTTGATCGCGACGAAGCGGCCCTTGCGTCCGCTCTTGTCGTGCAGCCCGCGGGCGAGCAGTTCCTTGCCGGTGCCGCTGGCGCCGAGCAGCATGACCGACACGTCGGCGCTGGCGACGCGCTCGATCGTGCGGGTGACCTTGAGCATCTCGGGCGCGCCGGTGAGCATGCCCCCGAGCACCGCGCCTGCCTCGACCCGCTCGGCGAGGCGGCGGTTCTCGGCTTCGAGCGCGTGGACGTGGAAGGCCCGGGCAACGATCAGGCCCAGCGCATCGATGTCGATCGGCTTCTGGTAGAAGTCCCAGGCGCCGAGCGAGATCGCGCGCAGCATCGATTCGTGCGCGCCGTGCCCCGAGGCGACGATCACCTTGGTATCGGGGCGCAGCGAGAGGATCGTCTCGAGGGTGGCGAAGCCTTCGGTGGTGCCGTCGGGATCGGGTGGCAGGCCGAGATCGAGCGTGACCACCGGCGGCTCCTCGGCGCGCAGCACCGTGATCGCTTCCTCGCGGGTGGAGGCCGTGAAGATCTCATAGCCGTCATAGGCCCAGCGCAATTGCCGCTGGAGCCCGGCATCGTCCTCGACGATCAGGAGTTTCGGGAGCAGCTTGGGCAGGGCGCGCGCATCGCTCATGCGGCACGCCCCCAATGATCGCCCCGGGTGCCGAGATCGGCGGGATGCGCGGCCTTCAGGATCACCCGGAAGCGCGTGCCCTTGCCTTCGCGCGACGTCACTTCGATCCGGCCCTCCATGGCATGGGCGAGCTGGCGCGCCTCGAAGGCGCCGATGCCGAAGCCGCCTTCCTTCGACGAGACGAAGGGCTTGAACAATTTGTCGCGGATGAAGGCGGGCGACATGCCGATACCGGAGTCGACTACGTCGATGGCCACGCGCTCGCCATCGGCCGAGACCGAAAGGGTGACCGGCTCATTGGCCGGGCTGGCGTCGATTGCGTTCTGGAGGAGATGGGCAAGCAACTGCTCGAGGCTCGCCGGATCGGCATGGGCGATCGCACTGCGCACGCCGGCGGTCACCACCGGATGCTGGCCCTTGCGGTGTGCCGCGACACGCTCGACCAGCGCGACGACCTCGATCGCGTGCGGTGCCTCGGGGCGGCTGCGATGATGCTGGGAAAGGCGCGCGAGCAGGCCGTTCATCCGCTCGGCCGAGCTTTGCAGCGTGGCGATCATGTCGGCGCGGAATTCGGGATTGTCGGCGTGGCGCTCGGCGTTGCGGGCGGTCAGGGTAAGCTGGCTCACAAGATTCTTGATGTCGTGGAGGATGAAGGCGAAGCGGCGGTTGAACTCGTCGAAGCGCTGCGCCTCGGCGAGCGCGTCCTGGGCGCGGGCCTCGGCGAGATAGGAGGCGACCTGGCGGCCGGCGACCTTGAGCAGGTCGAAATCCTCCCAGTCGAGTGCGCGGTCGAGCGTCGGGCGGGCAAGCAGGATCGCACCGGCGAGTTCGGTGAGATGGGGCAGGGGAACGATCGCCCAGGCCTCGGGCAGGTCGAGCATCCATTGCGGCACGGCGGGGGCATCGAGATGGTCCTCGGTGCGGCGGACCGGGTCGAGCTCGACGATGCGGCCGGTCAGGCGTAGATGTTCGGCGAGCGCGGCGTCGCTGGCCGCGGGCAGGGTGGTGCGATCCCAGTTCCAGCTCGCGCCGGCACCCAGGCCGCCCGCATCCGGGACCAGCAGCACGCCGGCGGGGCTCTCGGTCAGGTCGGCGATCGCCTTGACGATGCGCTCGTCGAGCGCGGCCGCGCCCTGCGGATTGCCGAGCGTCTCGGTGAAGCGCATCCATTCGGTGCGATAGTCGTAGCGATGGCGGAAGAGATGCTTGGACAGCTTCACCTTCAGCCAGGCGCGCAGCCAGCTATTGGCGACGAGCGTCAGGATCGCGGCGGTGGAGCCGAGGACGAACGCGGTCTGCAGCACACGGGCATTGGCGCCGCCGATCGTCGCGATGGCGGAGGTAGCAAGCGCGAGCAGCGCGAAATAGGCACCGATCGCGACCAGCGAGAGCGACTGATAGGTAACAGCGCGCGACACCTCGATCTTCCACTCGCCCTTGCGCTGGAGCGCCGTGCCGATGGCGAGCGCGATGGCAAGATAGGCAAGACCGCGCAGCACCAGCGGCTCGATCCGCCATTCCACGGCGACATAGGCGACGGTGTAGAGCGCGAATTCGGTGCACCAGATCGCGGCAAGCGCTACCACCAGCGTGCGCAGCGGGCCGCCGGCCCCCGGGCCGAGCGCCGACCACAGCGCCTGGACCAGCACCAGCGCGGCCACCGCGACCAGCATGCGCATCAGCAGCGCGGCGTTGGCGACCGGCACCGCAACTTCTGGTTCGGGATTGGTGTAGACGATGAGCGTCAGGATCAGGGCCGCGACCTGGACCAGCGCGACCACGCCATAGACCGTGCCGAGCGCGATCGGCGGCCGCGACTGCGCGTCGCGGCGATGGAGCACCAGCATGAAGCCGAGCCAGGCAAGGTTGCGCAGCGTCTCGGCGAACCAGCTGGCGACGTCGGCGACACCGATCCCGGCGACCGCGAGTGCCCAGAGGGCGGTGGCGGCAAGCGCGATGGCAAGCGGGCGGCGCGGCAGCCCGGCCAGATCGGCGCGCCACGCCCAGAGTGCGAGTGCTCCGAACAGCAGCGCGGCCAGCGCATGCAGCCAGAGCAGCAGGGCTGCCATCAGCGCGCGCCTTCAGGGAACAATACGACGCGGATGGTCTGGAGCAGGATCAGCACGTCGAGGAACGGCGAATAATTCTTCGCATAGTAGAGATCGAATTCGAGCTTCTGGCGCGAATCCTCGATCGAGGCACCGTAGGGATAGTTGATCTGCGCCCAGCCGGTGATGCCCGGCTTCACCATGTGCCGCTCGGCATAATAAGGCAGCTTGGTCTCGAGATCCTCGACGAACTGGGGCCGCTCGGGACGGGGGCCGACAAAGCTCATCTCGCCCTTGAGCACGCTCCAGCATTGCGGCAGCTCGTCGATCCGCGTCTTGCGGATGATCCGGCCGATCCGGGTGATGCGGGGATCGTCCTTCTCGGCCCACACCGCCTGGCCGTTCACCTCGGCATCCTGGCGCATCGAGCGCAGCTTGATGACGTCGAAGCCGGTGCCGTAGAGGCCGACCCGGCGCTGGCGGTAAAAGGCGGGGCCCTTGCTCTCCAGCTTCACCAGGATCGCGGTGAGCAGGATGATCGGCAGCATCAGCGTGAGCAGCACTGCGCTCGCACCGATGTCGAACAGCCGCTTGAACATGCTCGAGAACATGCGGCCCGAGGAGAAGCCGTCGGAGAAGATCAGCCAGCTCGGGTTGACGCTGTCGAGGTCGACGCGGCCGGTCTCGCGCTCGAGGAAGGTCGAGATCTCGTTGACGTGGACGCCGGTGGTCTTGATGCGCAGCAGGTCCTTGAGCGGCAGCGCGTTGCGGCGTTCCTCGAGCGCCAGCACCACTTCGCTGGCGTTGAGTACCACGACGTGATCGGCGAGATTGTAGATCGCGTCGCGCGCGATCGCCTCGGGGATCACGCGATTGGCTTCGCTCATCGCGACATAGCCGACCACGACGAAGCCCGCGCCGGGGGACTTGGACAGATCCTTGAGCCGCTGTGCCCGCGCGCCGGCGCCGAGCACGACGATGCGCCGCTTGAACGCCTGGCTGCCCAGCGCCTTGCCGAGCAGGATGCGCAGCGCGACCAGCAGGCCGATCGAGCAGCCCATCGCGTAGAGCAGGTTCGAGCGCCAGAAACCGATCTCGGGAATCAGGAAATAGAGGACGCTGAGGCCGATCACGCCGAGCGAGATGGCGACGATCAGCCGTGCCATCGCATAACGCAACGACTGGAGCGCGTCCGAGCCATAGACGCCGACCGAGACCATCGCGACTTCGAGGAACAGCGCATAGCTGACGAGCTGGGGCCAGCGCTCCTGGACGGGAGGCAGGCCGATGCCCAGCTGGTGCGCGCGCAGCATCCAGCCAAGCTCGCCCGATATCGCCAGCAGGACGATATCGAGAAAGCCGAGCAGCAGCACGGCATTGGGCACGTAATGCTTGAACAGCCGGATCATGCACCCCTCTGTACGGGGTAAGTGTAAACAAATCCGACATGGCGCCGCGAGCAGGATGCGCGGGAAAAATCTGGTCCGCGTCCGAAACCCGGCCACAATCCATGTGTTTGACCGACGGGGCAATTCGCCGCATGCCAATATCTTCAGGAGGTCCGAAGCACATGCCGGATTCGAAGCCGATCGTCCCTGTCATCCTGTCGGGAGGATCGGGCACCCGCCTCTGGCCGATGTCCCGGGCGGAGAAGCCCAAGCAACTGCTTTCGCTCACGGCGGAAGAAACGATGCTGCAGCTTACCGCGCGCCGCGCGGCGGGCGAGAAGTTCGGGCGGCCGATCGTCGTCGCCAACGCGCATCACGCCGATATGGTCGAGGAGCAGCTAGCCGCTGCCGATAGTACGGCGCGGGCGCTGGTGCTCGAGCCGATGGGCCGCAACACCGCGCCGGCGATCGCACTGGCGGCGATCGCCGCAGGAGGCGGCGCCGAGCCGCTGCTGGTGATGCCGTCCGATCACGTCATCGCCGATGTCGATGCCTTCCACGCCGCGATCCAGGCGGCCCTTCCGCTGGTCCGCGACGGCTGGCTGGTCACTTTCGGGATCACGCCCGATGCGCCGGAGACCGGCTATGGCTGGATTAAGGTCGGCGAAGAGATCGGTGAGGGCGTCCACCGGGTCGAGCGCTTCGTCGAGAAGCCCCCGCGCGAGAAGGCGGAGGAGATGCTGGCGCATGGCGGGCATACCTGGAATGGCGGCATCTTCCTGTTCCGTGCCGACATCTATCTGGGCGCCTTGTCGAGCTATGCGCCGGAGATGCTCGCGGCCGCGCAGCAGGCGATGGAAAAGGGCCGCCGCGACGGCGCGCGGATCTGGCCCGATGCCGACAGCTTCGCCGCGAGCCCTTCGGACTCGATCGATTATGCGGTGATGGAAAAGGCGCCGCGCGTGGCCGTGGTGCCGGTCACCATGGGCTGGAGCGACGTCGGCAGCTGGGATGCGCTCCACGCGATCAGCCATGCCGATGCCGGCGGCAATGTGGTGCGCGGCGATGCCGTGGTGATCGAATCGAGCAACTGCCTGGTCCGCGCCGAAGGCGGCAAGCGCGTCGCCCTTGTCGGGGTGGAGGACCTGATCGTGGTCGTCTCGGGCGACGATGTGCTCGTCCTGCCGCGGGGCCGCAGCCAGGAAGTGAAGAAGATCATCGAGGCGATGCAGAAGGGCGACTAGGTCGCCGCGCGCGCGGCCTCCAGTTCGGCGAAGACCGGTGCAACATAGCGATCGGCGGCGGCGCGGAGTTCGGGATCGGCTTCGCGCTGCTTGGCATCGCCATCGGCAGTGAAGCCGGCCGTGGGCGCCTTGGAATAGCGGGTGGCCGCGATTTCCATCGCGCGACGCGCCGGCGCTTCCGGCTCCAGCCCGAAATGCGGCAGGATGCGGTCGAAGAATGCGTCGGGCAGCTCGGCATAGTTCACCAGCATGCCCTTGCCTCCTCCGTGCTCGATCACTGCATTGCAGGTTCGTTCGAGCACGCGCGCGATGAAGGTACGCTCGGGCAGATGGGCGTCCTCGGGAGCGAACCCGAACCAGTCGAGGGGCACGATGCCGGGGACCGTCTGGGCGCCGCGCTGGCGCAGCTGCGACACCAGCACCTCGACCGGATCGCGGTAGAGGAAGATCCACGGCGTGTCGGGAAAGGCGCGGCGGAGCAGCGGCAGCGCGCGCGTATGCCAGCTGTCGAGCTTGAGGAACAAATGCCCGGCGCCGCGGCCATAGGCATGGACCAGCGCACGCAGGGCATCGGCGTGCGTGTCGGGATCCTCGAACGGGTGCTGGATCAAGGCGTCCAGCACCGACGTCTCGGAAATCGAGACATGGCCGGGGGCCGCGCCGAGCATCTGGGAAACCAACGTGGAGCCGCAACGCGACATATGGAAGACCAGCCCTGAAGGCGCGCGCAGATCCGCGCGGCCGACAAGGCTCCGAAGCGGGGTGGCGGTGCGGAACAGGCGGTTGAACGGGCGCCCGCCCGCTTCGAGCACCGCGTCCTCGAAGAACGGCGTGCTCGGCGAGATTCCGGCGAAGTGGAACCACTGGATCGCGGGCTCCGGTCCATGCACGAAGCCGACCGGAAGCCACCCCTCGGGCGGCCATTCGTCCTGCATGCGCGGAGCGGCGGTGAAGCGGAACATGCCGATCGGATCGGGACGGCCGCATCCGGCCAGGTCCTGCGGGGAAAGGGTGATGCCCCGTGCCGCGGCCCAGGCGATCGCCCGCGCCTCGAACACGGCCGGGTCGAAGGGTTCCGCCAGCAGCGCCTGCGCGGCGTGGTCGGCCATCACGGCGGCGCGGAACGTGTCGAGCGGAGTCGGCGGCGTTGCAATCATGGGGGGCTGGGATAGGGTCTCTGTGAAGGAGCAGTCAGGCTAATATGGCAACGGCACCCACACAATCCGTCTGGCCCGATCGGGTGCGCCTGCCGCTGGCCTTCGATCCCGCGCCGCTCGTCGCCGATATCCAGGCCCTGGAGCGGGGCGACTGGACCGAGCATTTCGTGAAGCAGAATTATGATGGCGAATGGAGCGCGCTGCCGCTCCGCGCTTCCGCGACCGCCCGGCACCCGATCCAGATGATCTATCCCGCGCCGGGCGTCACCGAGTTCGTCGATACCGACTGGCGCGCGCGCATGCCGGGCATGTCGGCGGTGATCGACGCCTTTGCCTGCCCGGTTCGCACCGTGCGGCTGATGCGTCTGGCGGCAGGTTCGGTGATCAAGGAGCATGAGGACTTCGAACTCGACGTCGCCGACGGCTTCGCGCGCATCCATGTGCCGGTCGTCACCAATCCGGATGTCGATTTCCGCCTGAACGGCGAGCGGGTGGTGATGGCGCCCGGCGAGGCCTGGTATCTGCGCCTCTCCGACCGGCATAGCGTCACCAATGGGGGGAATACCGCCCGCGTGCACCTGGTGATCGATCTGGTGGTCGACGACTGGCTGCTGCGCCAGCTGGCGGGATGAGCGGGCGCGTCCGGCGCAAGCAGGTTGCGGCGGCGATGGAAGCCGTCGCGCCTGCTCCGCGCCCCGAAGCATGCGGGCTTTGTACCCGGCCCTTCGGCCGCCGGATCGAGTGGCACCATGTGCTGCCGAGGAGCGAGGGCGGCCGCGAGACCGTGCCGCTGCATCCGATCTGCCACCGCACGATCCACGCGCATGCGACCAATGCCGAGCTGGCGCGCCTCTATCCCACGCTCGATGCGCTGCGCGAGCGCGAGGATATCCGCCGCTTCGTCGCATGGATCGCGGACAAGCCGCCCAATTTCCATGCGCCGACGCGGCGGAAGACGGGTTAGCCGATCAGCGCTTCCGCCTGGTCGAGCACGTTCTTGAAGTCGGCGACCAGCGCCTGGTACGGGGCCGGGCTCGCCATATCGAGGCCGGCGCGCTTCAGGATCTCGGTCGGATAGTCCGATCCGCCTGCCTTGAGCACCGACAGGTAATTGTCGCGCTCCTTCGCGCCGCCCTTCAGGATCGACTGGGCGAAGAAGGTCGCCGCCGAGATGCAGGTGGCATATTGGTAGACGTAGAAGCTGTTGTAGAAATGCGGGATATACGCCCATTCATTGGCGTATTCCGGCTCGAGGATCATCTTCGGCCCGTGATAGGTGCGCAGCAGCTCGCCATAGACCTTGGTGAACTTCTCGCCTGACAGGCCCTCGCCCGCTTCCGCCATGTCGTGCGCCTTCAATTCGAACTCGGCGAACATGGTCTGGCGGAAGAAGGTGCCGCGATAATTCTCCATCTGCTGGCCGAGATAGAAGAGCTTCTCTTCCTTGGTCTTGGCGCCCTTGAGCAGATGGGCGACGAGCAGCTGTTCGTTCAGCGTCGAGGCGATCTCGGCGAGGAAGATCGGATAATCCGCCTTGTCATAGACCTGGGTCGAGTTGGCGAGCAGCGAGTGGAGCGCATGGCCCCATTCATGCGCATAGGTGCTCATCCCGTCATATTTGTCGCTCAGGTTGAGCAGCAGATAGGGATGCACGTCGAACGCGCCGGGGTTCATGTACGCGCCGGGGCGCTTGCCGGGGCGCGGCCAGGGATCCATCCACTTGGCGGCGGTCGCCTTGGCGATGCGCGTCTGATAGTCGGTGCCGAGCGGCTTCACCGCCTCCAGCGTGGTCGCGCGCATCTGGTCGAGCGTGTAGCTGCGGTCCATCGAGACGAGCGGCGGATAGATGTCGTAATAGCCGATGTCCGGCAGCTTGAGCATCTTGCGGCGCAGCTCGAAATAGCGGTGGAGCTGGGGCAGGCCCTTGTTCGCCTCCGCCACCAGCGTGCGGTACACCGCTTCCGGCACATTGTTGCCCGAAAGGGCGCGTGCGAGCGAAGTCGGGTATTTCCGCGCCTTGGCGTAAAAGATGTCGCCGCGCACCTTGGCGCCATAGGTCGCACCGAAGCTGCTCCGGAACTTGCCGTGCGCGGTCCAGAAGGCGTTGAACACGGCCTTGCGATCCTCCCGATTGGGGGCGTCGCGGTTCAGCGTGTAGCCCTGCGAATCGAGGCGGACCTGCTTGCCGGTCGACAGGGTGATCGTCGGCCACGGAATGTCCGAGGAGCGCAGCTGGCCCGAGATCTCGCCCGGCGCCGCCAGCGGCGAGGCGGCGCTGGCGAGGATCGATTCGCCCTCGGGCGAAAGCGTGTGCTCGGCCTGGCGCAGCGTGTCGGCGAGCGCGAAGTCGAAGCGGGTGCGCAGCACCTGGCTGGCGGCAAGGAAGCTGTCGATCTTCGCCTTGCCCAGCGTCAGCAGCTCGGGGGCGACCCAGGAGCTGGCTTCGCCGAACGCGGTGTAGAGGTCGCGCGCCTGGGCCAGCTTCTCCTGGTTGGCGGAGATGCGAACGTCCTCGTCACCCTTCAGGCTGGCATAGGTATAGATGCGGGCGATGGTCCGGCCGAGATCGGACTGGAGGCTCAGCGTTTCGGCCAGCACCTCGGCGCTCTCGCCGAGCCGGCCCTTGTACTTCCCGATGCCGGGAACCGCGGCGAGTGCCTGCTTGCGGGCGGCCTCCCAGGCGGCTTCGTTCGGATAGAGCTCGGTCAGGTCCCATTCGGCGCCGGCGGGCGCGGCGGCCTGGCGGGCCCAGGCGGGCAGGGCGGCGGTAGCGCTGGCGAAGGCGGCTGCGGCCAGCGCTTCGCGGCGGGTAAGATCGGTCATTTCCAGTCCCTGAATCGCGCCTGTAGGCCGGCGCCGTTGTGGAGGGCGCCAGTCTGTCGCGGTTTCGGAAGACAGGAAAGTGTTTTGTTGACCTAAAACGCCATGGCGCCCGCGGTCAGCGCGCGGCCCTGGACGTGACGATCCAGTCGCGCTTGGCGCGGCGGGTCATGTGCACGCCGCAATAGCGGCACTTGCTGACATATTTGTCGTCCGCGCCGATGCGCTGGGCATGTTTCTCGGAACGCTCGTGCCGGCCTCCGATGCACCGCGCACGCCCGGCAATCCAGTTAATCACCTAACCACCCCCATGGCCTATGCCGCTTACCTTCCTGATCCTCGGAAGGGGGTCAAGCGGGTATCGGTTCAATTTGCCGCAAGCCGGAAATGTTACGGACAAGTACCGAAACATGTCCTTGGCAGCCGGCCGGACAGGAAAAGGGCCGGGGATTGCGCCCCGGCCCTTCCTTTTGTGCTGAGAAGCGAAGGACTTAGAAGTCCATGCCGCCCATGCCACCCATGCCGCCGCCCATGGCGGGCATGGCGGGCTTGTCTTCCGGCAGCTCGCTCACCGCCGCTTCGGTGGTGATGAGCAGGCCGGCGACCGAAGCCGCGTTCTGGAGCGCGGTGCGGACGACCTTGGTCGGGTCAATCACGCCGGCCGCAACCAGGTTCTCATAGGTGTCGGTCGACGCGTTGAAGCCGAACGAAGTGTCGGTCTGGTCGAGCAGCTTGCCCGAGACGACCGCACCGTCATGGCCGGCGTTCGAGGCGATCTGGCGCACCAGGGCCGAGAGCGAGCGACGCACGATGTCGACGCCGCGGGTCTGGTCCTCGTTCGCACCGGTGACGCCGTCGAGCGCCTTGGTCGCATAGAGGAGGGCCGTGCCGCCGCCGGGGACGATGCCTTCTTCAACGGCTGCGCGGGTTGCGTGCAGCGCGTCGTCGACGCGGTCCTTGCGCTCCTTCACCTCGACCTCGGTCGCACCGCCGACCTTGATAACGGCCACGCCGCCGGCGAGCTTGGCGAGACGCTCCTGGAGCTTCTCACGGTCATAGTCGCTGGTGGTGACTTCGATCTGCTGGCGGATCGCTTCGGTGCGGCCCTTGATCGCATCGGCTTCACCGGCGCCATCGACGATGGTGGTGTTGTCCTTGTCTATCGTGACGCGCTTAGCGGTGCCGAGCATGCCGAGGGTAACGCTCTCGAGCTTGATGCCGAGGTCTTCCGAGACGACTTCGCCCTTGGTGAGGATCGCGATGTCCTCGAGCATCGCCTTGCGACGATCGCCGAAGCCCGGTGCCTTGACCGCTGCGACCTTCAGGCCGCCGCGCAGCTTGTTGACGACGAGCGTGGCCAGAGCCTCGCCCTCGATGTCCTCTGCGATGATCAGCAGCGGACGGCCGGTCTGCACCACCGCCTCGAGGATCGGCAGCATCGACTGGAGGTTCGACAGCTTCTTCTCGTGGATCAGGATGTACGGATCGGCGAGCTCGACCGCCATCTTCTCGGGGTTGGTGATGAAGTAGGGCGACAGGTAGCCGCGGTCGAACTGCATGCCCTCGACGACGTCGAGCTCGAACTCGAGACCCTTCGCCTCTTCGACGGTGATCACGCCTTCCTTGCCGACCTTCTCCATCGCTTCCGCGATCTTCTGGCCGACTTCGATGTCGCCGTTCGCCGAGATGATGCCGACCTGGGCGACTTCATTGGTGCCGGCAACCGGCTTCGAGCGCGACTTGATGTCGTCGACGACCTTGTGGACGGCGAGGTCGATACCGCGCTTCAGGTCCATCGGGTTCATGCCGGCGGCAACCGACTTCATGCCCTCGCGCACGATCGCCTGGGCGAGAACGGTCGCGGTGGTGGTGCCGTCACCGGCGATGTCGTTGGTCTTCGAGGCCACTTCGCGCACCATCTGGGCGCCCATGTTCTCGAACTTGTCCTTGAGCTCGATTTCCTTGGCGACGCTGACGCCGTCCTTGGTGATGCGCGGTGCGCCGAAGCTCTTCTCGATCACGACGTTGCGGCCCTTCGGGCCCAGGGTCACCTTCACCGCATCGGCGAGGATGTCCACGCCGCGCAGGATGCGCTCACGTGCGTCACGCGAAAATTTTACGTCCTTGGCTGCCATCTGACTGCCCTTTCAAAAGCTGAAAATGTTGAATCTCTTGAATCACCCCGCGGGTGCGCGACCCGCGGTGAAAGTCAGCCGACGATCCCGAGGATGTCGCTTTCCTTCATGATGAGGAGGTCTTCACCGTTGACCTTGACCTCGGTGCCCGACCACTTGCCGAACAGGATGCGGTCGCCGGCCTTGACGTCGAGCGGGGTGACCTCGCCCTTGTCGTTCTTGGCGCCCGAACCGACGGCGACGACTTCGCCTTCCTGCGGCTTTTCCTGAGCGGTGTCCGGAATGATGATGCCGCCGGCGGTCTTCGCCTCGGCTTCGACGCGGCGGACAAGCACGCGGTCGTGCAACGGACGGAAGTTCATTGCGAGTGATCCTCTATGCAATGGTTTATGGTTTTAGCACTCGGACTCGCCGACTGCCAACGGAGCGGCATATGCGTACGCCCCTTGCCCACGTCAACGGGCGTTAAGTGCGTTTTTTCGGAGTCCCGAAAGGGTGTGTCGCCTCCCTAATACGGGCGTTTACTCCACTGCCCATATCTAGTAGCCCGAACCGGCATTTCCATGGGAGAGCGGCGAAGTGAAGCTTGTCAAAGGCGCCTGGAAGGTCCTGGTGGGGATCAAGGACTTTCTGGTCCTGGTCTTCATGCTCCTGTTCTTCACTTTGCTGTTCGCGGCGCTCTCGGCCAAGCCCAACGCCGCCGCGATCCGCGACGGGGCGCTGCTCGTCTCGCTCGACGGCGCGCTGGTCGAGCAGCCCGAGGAAGCCGATCCCTTCGCCAAGCTCGGCGGCGGCGATGTCGTGAAGCAGCAGCGGCTGCGCGACGTGGTCCGCGCGCTCGACGCGGCCAAGACCGACGATCATGTGAAGGCGGTGGTGCTTGACCTCGACCGCTTCATGGGCGGCTATCCCGCCGCGATCAGCGAAGTCGCGGCGGCCGTCGGCGAAGTCCGCAAGAGCGGCAAGCCGGTGCTCGCTTATGCAACGGCGTATACCGATGACAGCTATGCGCTGGCCGCCAATGCCAGCGAGATCTGGGTCAACCCGCTGGGCGGCGCGATGTTCACCGGCCCGGGCGGCACCCGCCTGTTCTACAAGAGCCTGCTCGACAAGCTGGGGGTCAACGCGCACATCTACCGCGTCGGCAAGTTCAAGTCGGCGGTCGAGCCGTACATGCGCGACGACATGTCGCCTGAGGCCAAGGAAGCCGAGCTGGCGATCTACCAGCCGATCTGGGCGCAGTGGCAGCAGGAAGTCGCCAAGGCGCGGCCCAAGGCGAAGCTGGCCGACTATCTCGCCAAGCCGGCCGAAGTGGTGGCGGGCACGAATGGCGATATCGCCAAGTCGAACCTGGCGCTGGGCATCGTCGACAAGCTGGGCGACCGGCTGGCCTTCGGCAAGCGCGTGGCCGAGATCGCCGGCGTGGCGAGCGGCAAGCCGGCGGGCAATTTCAACCGGATCAAGCTGGCCGACTTCGTCGCCGCGCATCCGCTGCCGACCGGCGGCGACGCGATCGGCGTGCTGACCGTCGCCGGCGAGATCATCGACGGCAAGGCCGGCCCCGGCAAGGCGGCGGGCGACACGGTCAGCGCGGCCTTGCTCAAGGGCCTTGCGAGCAAGAAGCTCAAGGCGCTGGTGGTCCGCGTCGATTCGCCGGGTGGCTCGGCGCTCGCTTCCGAGCAGATCCGCCAGGCGATCGAGCAGGCCAAGGGGCAGGGCCTGCCGGTGGTCGTCTCGATGGGCAGCCTGGCCGCCAGCGGCGGCTATTGGGTGTCCACCGCGGGCAAGACGATCTTCGCCGAGCCGAACACGATCACCGGATCGATCGGCATCTTCGGCGTGATCCCGACCTTCGAGAAGACGCTCGCCAAGATCGGCGTCGGTGTGGACGGGGTGCGGACCACCCCCCTCAGCGGCCAGCCCGACCTCTATGGCGGCACCAATGAAGAGACCGACAAGCTGCTCCAGTCGGCGATCGAGGCGGGCTATGCGCGCTTCATCTCGCTGGTGGCGGGCGCCCGCAAACTGAGCCCCGAGCGCGTCAACGAGATCGCGCAGGGCCGCGTCTGGATCGGCGGCACCGCGCACCAGCTCGGGCTGGTCGACCGGTTCGGCGGGATCAACGATGCGATCGCCGAGGCGGCACGCCTCGCCAAGCTCGATCCGGCCAAGGTCCATGCGGTCTATCTCGAGAAGGAACCGTCGGGCTGGACGAAGATGATCGAGGGCTTCCTGGGCGACAATGACCAGGGCGGCGACTGGGCCGACCAGCCGGCGGGGGCGGACATGTTCGCCCGTACCGCGATCGCCCAGCGCGGGCTGATGCTCCAGGCGATCGGCGATGCGCGCCGGCTCGCGCGCGGCGGTTCGGTGCAGGCACGCTGCCTCGAATGCGGCGGCTTCGGCCCCGCCACCGGCAGCCTGGACGATGCCCGCCTGTTCGACGCCATCGCCGCGCGGCTCGCGCTGTGATCGGTATCCGCGCGGCCACGCCGGAGGATGCCGGCGCCATCGCGGCGATCTATGCGCCGCACGTGCTGACCGGCACCGCCAGCTTCGAGATCGAGCCGCCCGAAAAGGCCGAGATCCGCAAGCGCATGGCATCGAGCGACGGGCTCTATCCGTGGATCGTCGCCACCACCGGCGAGGGCGAGGATACCGGGGTGATCGGCTATGCCTATGCCAGCAAGTTCCGCGACCGGCCGGCCTATCGCTATGTCTGCGAGACTTCGATCTACCTGACCGACGCGTCGAGCGGATCGGGCGTGGGGCGGCTGCTCTACGAGGCGCTGGTCGATACGCTGCGCGCGCAGGGCTTCGTCCATGCCATCGGCACGATCGCGCTGCCCAATGACCGCTCGATCCGGCTGCACGAGGCGGTGGGCTTCCGCCGCCAGGGCGTCTACCGCGAGGTCGGCTTCAAGCATGGCCAGTGGATCGACATCGGTTTCTGGCAGTGCGAACTGAACGAACCGCGCGTACCCCCTGTGGAACCACGTAAATTCGCCGATATGGGGATTGTCCGGGATTGAGCCCGCAGGGGGGCGGGCGCTATCGGCGCGGTCTCCCAGTAAACGCGTGGTTTGGTCGCAAATGCCTCACTCCGTTTCCCACAGCATCCATGTGGATGTTGACCGCAAGCTGATCGACCTGCGGATCGGCGGGCTGATCAGTCCCGAGGACGCCGCCTGGATCGGCGAGGAGCTGCGCGCGGCGATCCGCACGCTTGGCCCGCATGTCGGCCAGCATGTGACGCTCTATGACGGCAGCGGCGTGCATGTCGTGCCGCAGGAGACGGTGGAGCTCATCAAGCACACGCTCGACAATCCCGAGGTGCGCAAGCTGTGGGCGCGCAAGATCGCCTTCGTGGTGAGCACCGCGCTTGCCCGGCTGCAGGCGCAGCGGCTGCGCGAGGTGCGGCCCGACCTGGGGATATTCGACGATCGCGAAAGCGCGATCGCGTGGCTGATGGAGGTTTGACCTTTTAGTTCCTCCCCCAGCTTGCTGGGGGAGGGGGACCGCCGAAGGCGGTGGAGGGGCGGCGGACGCAGTCCGCCGGCTTCACCGGCGGCCCCTCCACCACCCGCTGCGCGGGCGGTCCCCCTCCCCGAGACAAGCTCGGGGAGGAATTGATTCAGCCTACCCCAAAGCCGCCAGCTGCTGCTCCGCTTCGCGAACCCCGGCATTGCCGTTCGGGAAGAGCGGGCCGAGCTCGGCATAGCGCGCGCGGGCGTTCGCCCAATAGTCGCGCGCCGCCCCGGTCTCGCCGAGCGCCGTCGCCAGCAGCGCGACGCTGCGGATCATGTTGGCCATGGCGAGCGGCGGCGTGTCGATATCGGCGCGGTAGAGGTCGAGCGCCTCGTGCAGATAGGCGGTGGCGCGGGGCAGTTCCCGCTGCTCGAGGAACATGTCGCCGGCATGGCGCAGCGCGCCGGCAAGGCCCAGCCCGTCGCCGGCGCGGCGATAGAGCGCGATCGCCTCGGCCTGGTCGTGCAGCGCCCAGTCGAGGTCGCCGGCATCGCGCGCGATCTGCGACTGGCGGGTGAGCGCCTGCGCCTCGCCGGTCAGGTCGCCTGTGCGGCGGCAGACGCGCAAAGCTTCCGAAAAGGCGGCGCGTGCCGCTTCGGTGTCTCCGTCCCGCCGGGCGGCCTCGCCCGTGGACAGCAATTGCT
>JAEXLC010000054.1 GCA_023445495.1 Pseudomonadota bacterium
GTTCTGCTCAGACGCAGGCGTGACGCAGCCCGCTCGGCTGGCTATCCTTCCCGCGAATATCGGGGGAAGCACATGAACTGGTTCGGCACCGCACTTTCCGCAGTCGCATTCTGCAGTCTGACGGTGCCCGCGGCGGCACAGACGAAGGCAGCCGCGCTGGCGCCTCAGTTCGACTCGATCGACCGCCAGTTCGAGGCTTTCCAGCGCGATACGCCGACGCCGGGCCTGGTCTATGGCATCGTTGCCGAGGGCAAGCTCGTCCATGTCCGCGGCTTTGGCGTGCAGGACCTCGACCACAAGCGGCCGGTCACGCCCGATACGCTGTTCCGCATCGCCTCGATGACCAAGGCATTCACCGCGCTGTCGATCCTGGCGCTGCGCGATGCCGGCAAGCTGTCGCTCGACGATCATGCCGAGAAATATGTGCCCGAGATGCGCGGCTGGAAATATCCGACCAGCGACAGCCCGCGCATCCGCATTCGCGACCTGCTCTCGCATGTTGCCGGCTTCGTCACCGACGATCCCTGGGGCGATCGCCAGACGCCGATGCCCGAAGCCGAGTTCACCCGGCTGCTCCAGACCGGCGTGCCGTTCAGCCGGGTGCCCGATACTGCGCATGAATATTCGAACTTCGGCTACGCGCTGCTCGGCCATATCGTCGCCAGGGCGTCGGGCATGTCCTATCGCACCTATGTCGAGCGCACGATCCTCAAGCCCTTGGGCATGACCTCCAGTGGTTTCGAAGTGCGCGAATGGCCGCTCGAGCGCCGCGCGATCGGCTATCGCTTCGAGAAGGGCGCCTGGCAGGAAGAGCCAACCATGCGCAACGGCGCCTTCGGCCCGATGGGCGGGCTCCAGGTCAGCGCCAATGACTATGCGAAGTGGATCGCCTTCCTTCTCTCCGCCTGGCCGCCGCGCGACGGACCCGATGCCGGACCCGTCAGGCGGGCAACCGTGCGCGAGCTGGCGCAGGGGCTAAACTTCGTGCGGATGACCCCGCGCATCGGCAGCGCGGCCAGGGGCGGCTGCATGCAGGGCACCGCCTATGGCAAGGGCCTGCGCGTCTCGCAGGATTGCGCACTGGGGATGATGCTCCATCATGGCGGCGGCTATCCCGGCTATGGCTCGCACATGCTGCTGGTGCCGGAGGCAGGGGTGGGGATCTTCGTCTTCACCAACCGCACCTATACCGGCGCCTCGGGCACGGCCTGGGATGCGATGTTCGCGCTCGACAAGGCCGGAGCGCTCAGCTTCGCCGAGACGCCGGTCAGCCCGGAAGTCGCGGCTGCGCTGGACAGTGCACGGGCGATCTATGCGGCGGGCGATGTGATGGCCGCCGAGAAGTCGCTGGCGATGAACTTCCTGATGGACCGTTCGGCCGCCGACTGGCGCAGCGACCTGGCTGCGCTCAAGACCCAGCTCGGCACCTGCGCCGGCAAGGCCGTGCCGCCGCATCCGACCGGCGCGCTTTCCAGCGCGTTCCGCTGGCAGTGCGAGAAGGGGATGCTCGACGGCACTATCCTGCTCGCCCCCACCACGCCGGTGACGATCCAGGCGCTGCGCTTCACGCCCGTCCCGGCGGCGAAACCTTGACAAGTTAAATCCACTATGTTAGTGGGAATTTAGATGAGCAAGGCCCCCGGTCTGTCTCGAACCCCCACCGACCACCCGGTCTGGACGGCGCTTTCCCATTACAGCATCGGCCCCGAGGACGCGGCGCTCGGCTTCGCCCAGCGGCTGGCGCGCGAGAATGGCTGGAGCCTTGCCGAGGCCGATCGGGTGATCGAGGAGTATAAGCGCTTCTGCTTCCTCGCGGTGACGGCGGAGCATCCGGTCACCCCTTCGGACCAGGTCGACCAGGCCTGGCACCTGCACCTCACCTACAGCCGGGACTATTGGGAGCGCTTCTGCCCCCAGGTGCTCGGCCGCGCGCTCCATCACGGCCCGACGGCCGGCGGGCGCGAGGAGGGGCATCGCTACTTCACCCAATATGCCGAGACGCTGCGCAGCTACGAGCGTGTCTTCGGCACGCCCCCCGCGGATCTGTGGCCCGACGCGGGGCGGCGCCTGTTGCAGGACCACAAGGCGCGCCGCGTGCATCCGCGCGACGCATATATCGTGCCCCGGAGGCCATTCCGGATCGCGCTGCCCGTTGCGTTCGCGGCGCTCTTCCTGCTGGTCCTGTGGGCCTTTCTGAGGAGCTAGGACTTTATGTCGCTCGGACCCTTCGACCTTACCGGCGGGCCGTTTCTCATCCTCTATGGCGCCCTGCTGGTAGTCACCATCATCGCCGGTTTCACCATAGCGCGCTGGCTCCGGCCCGAAGGCCGCGCCCCGCGCAACCTCGATACCGATCATCTCGCCTATCTCGCCGGCGGCGGCACCCGCCTCGCCGAGACCGTCGCCGCCCGCCTGCTCGCCAGCCACCAGCTCGCGATGGACGGCAAGGATCGCTACACGCCCAGCCACCTCGGCGGCGGCACGCCGATCGAGCGCAGCGTGCTCGCGATCCCGGACAGCTCGGGCTGGGGCAGGATCGCCGGCGCGGTCGGCAAGCATGCCGACGCCATCCGCCGGCGGCTGATCGCCGATGAGCTGCTGATGAGCGGCTGGGAAGGGCTCCAGCTGCGCTTCTTCCAGACCTTGCCTTATCTCCTGCTGCTCGGCTTCGGCTACACCAAGCTGCTGATCGGCGAGAGCCGGGGCAGGCCGGTCGGTTACCTGACCCTGTTCCTGATCCTCACCGCGATCCTGGCCTTTATCCGCTTCGCCGCGCTCGACCGGCGGACCAGGGCTGGGCAGGAAGTCCTGGCCGAAGCCCGCGATCGCCATGAGCGCCTGCGCCGGGCACCGGCCGGCGGCGAGACCGACCTGGGAGTGGCGCTGTTCGGCACGGTGGTGCTGCTCGGCTCGGACTGGGGCGGCTTCCACCAGGCCCGGGCGGCAAGCAGCTCGGGCAGCGACAGCGGAAGCAGCAGCAGCGACGGCGGTGGCGGCGGAAGCAGCGGCTGTGGCGGCGGTGGCTGCGGCGGGTGCGGCAGCTAGCGCCGGATCGGCTGCTGCTCGGCCAGCAGGTTACGGATGGTGGTGGCGGCGACGCCGGCCTCGCCCATCGCATGGCTGATC